>NZ_CP141049.1:300000-600000 GCF_034627025.1 Microvirga lotononidis
GCTCGATGGTAGCGCGACATGCGACCGCTTAATTCAACGGCAAGAGATGCCTCTTTTGTGAGTGGCAGAAAAACCCCGTCGCAGCCCACGGCCTACCAGCGTTTACGCTACAGGCTCAAAATCTCCCTGAGGGAGCCGACGACCGTCATCGGCATCCTGACTGCGTTGCTGTTCGCCTATCTGGTTGTCGTGCCGATCGGTTCCATGTTGACTGATGCTGTCCATGTACAGTTCGGTGACGAGAGACGGGTCGGCAGGCACTTCGGCGAGCTCACCCTCTATTATCTCAACAGAGTCTTTCTGGCTCCTATCTCGCCTACGCTGTTCTGGACTCCGTTGCTGAATACCCTTTCCGTGTCGCTCGGCGCAATCGTGCTCTCGTTCCTGGTCGGAACACCGCTGGCATGGCTTATCAGCCGAACCGACATGCTTGGGCGAAAGTGGTTCGCTACAGCGCTCATCGTCCCCTACATGTTGCCGGCGTGGACCTTCGCGCTCGCCTGGACCACCTTGTTCAAGAACCGCACGGTCGGCGGGCAGCCGGGATGGATCGAGGCACTGGGTTTCGCCCCACCCAATTGGCTGGCTTACGGGCAGTTTCCAATCACCGTTGTCCTCGCGCTGCACTATACGCCGTTTATCATCCTGCTGTTCGGCAGCGCCCTGCGGCGCTTTGACTCCCAGCTTGAGGACTCGGCCCGCATCCTCGGCGCCCGGCAATATCAGGTCGCGTGGCGGATCATCCTGCCGCTCATGCGGCCAGCGCTGCTCTCCGCCATGGTGCTCATCTTCGCAAAGTGCCTCGGCGAGTTCGGCGTACCTTACGTTCTCGGCCTGCCGGTAAAGTTCGAGGTGCTCTCGACGTCACTCTTCCGGAGCATTTCATCGCGGCAGAGCGGGGTCGCGGCGGTTCTCGCGGGAGCCATCATGTTGATCGGCATCATCACGCTGCTGATCGACGCCAAGCTCGTCAAGGAAGCTCGCCGGTTCGTCACTGTCGGCTCCAAGGGTACGATGAATCGCCTGACACACCTCGGCCGGCTCCGGGTCGTCGCGACGCTGTTTGCCGCAACCGTTTTCATACTGAGCGTCGGACTGCCGCTCCTGACCCTATTCCTCTCCACGATCATGGAAGTGCCAGGCCGCTTCGCGTTCGACAATTTTACCCTGGACTACTGGATTGGACGGGATCTGGACAGTGTCGCTCTTCGGACCGGGATCCTCCTGAGCTCGGATCTCTGGAGAGCCGCCTGGAATACGCTGTGGATCGTCGGCTTGGCCTCGATTGCGTCCGGGCTTCTTGGACTCCTTGTAGGATACGTGACGGTGCGCACATCGTTCCGGCCGCTTGCGACTTTCCTGCGTCAGGTCACATTCCTTCCCTACCTCGTTCCCGGCATCGCCTTCGCGACGGCGTATCTGTCGCTGTTCGCGGTACAGCGTGGTCCAATTCCTGCTCTGTACGGAACGTCCGCAATCCTCATGCTGGCCCTTATGGCCGACCAGATGCCCTATGCATCTCGCGCCGGCGTCTCGGCCATGATGCAGCTTGGGAGGGATCCGGAGGAAGCCGCACAGGTCGCAGGCGCAGGATGGTTTAGGCGCATGCTAACGGTGGTCATTCCTATCCAGAAGGGATCGCTGGTCACCGGAATCCTGCTGCCTTTCATCTCGGGGATTAAGGGCCTCAGCCTCTTTGTGGTTCTCGCGGTGCCGAGCACCGACGTTCTGACGACCTTCTCAATGCGCCTTGTGGACTATCACTACACGCAGGCCGCAAACGCCGTGGTGCTGATTGTCGCGGGCATCGCCTATACGGGCACGCTCGCGGCGCAAAAACTGACCAGGACCAACCTCGCAGAAGGACTCGGAGGCTGATGCCGACAATTACCCTGCGCGACGCGCAAAAAAGCTATGGAAGCAACTCGGCGAACGCCGTCTCGAATCTCGATCTTGAGATCAGCGACGGGGCGTTCATGTGCCTGCTCGGGCCCTCGGGCTGCGGAAAGACGACGACCCTGCGCATGATTGCCGGTCTCGAAAACCTCTCAGACGGAGAGATTCGGATTGGCGATCGCATCGTGGACTCCGTCCGCCAGGGCGTCTTTGTACCGCCCGAGAAGCGGGAGATGGGGCTCGTCTTTCAGAGCTACGCGCTCTGGCCGCATCTGACCATTGAGCACAACACGGATTTCGGACTGCGCCTGCGCAAGGTGCCAAAGGCCGAGCGGGAGGCGCAGGTCGAGCGAGTGATGCGTGCCCTCGACATCGAGAAATACCGTCACCGGTATCCATCGCAATTATCTGGCGGACAGCAGCAGCGCGTGGCTCTCGCCCGGATGCTCGCCGTCAATCCCGGCATCCTGCTGCTCGACGAGCCCTTGTCGAACCTCGACGCAAGGCTGCGGCTGGAAATGCGAGCGGAGCTGAAGCGGATTCATCGAGAGTTCAACACCACAATTGTGTTCGTGACGCATGACCAGTGGGAAGCCATGACGCTTGCGACCAAGATCGCCGTGATGAACCAGGGCACGCTCCAGCAACTCGGCACGCCGAACGAGATTTACGACCGGCCTGCGAACCGCTTTGTGGCGGAGTTCGTCGGTGGTCCTCCGATCAACATCTTGAATATCGAAGACACAGACGGCTCCGGACTGGCCGGAGCGGCCCGCCGGTATCTGGCCCGGTGGCACTCGGGCCCAGAGAGCATCGGTTCCATCGGGATCCGGCCCGAAGCACTCCGCCTAGCCTCGTCACCGGACGAGGTGCCCGAGGGAAGCTTCAGCGGCCTTGTCGATGTGACCGGAATCCTACCGACCGGCGGCAGCTGGATCCTCGAACTTGCCGGGGAGGGCGATCCACTTTTCATGACGATGCACGAGGCGCCGGAGGTCGATGTGGGAACGAAGGTGCATTTCTGGACGAAGCCAGGTGCCTTGCATGTCTTCGACACCAAGGGACAACGCGTGGCCGCCTTCGACAGCAACGTCCGCCGCCGCTTTCCGACGCAATAGGAACTGAGGCGTCAGACCACTGGTGCGGTGCGAGCGAGGATGGCTCTGCACCGCATCATCCCAGCAAAAGCGAACGACAAAAGGGAGAGAAACGATGATGAAGTTCCATTCCGAGGTCGAGTGCCGGAGGCAAACGAGCGCGGCATTTCCCACTGCTGGTCTCGCGGCGCTTCTGCTGCTGGCGTCGATCCCTACGGCGGTTGCCCAGGACACCGGCCTCGAGGCGCTCATCGCAGCGGCCAAGAAAGAAAGTCCGATCAACGTCTACGATAGCACCGGGAAGATCGTCGAGATCGCCACGGGGTTCAGCAAGAAATATGGTCTGAAGGCCACTGGCATGAAAGTCTCGGCCAATAGTCAGCTTGAGATGATCGTCCGGGAAGGGCGAGCCGGCAATGTCCAGGGCGACGTGGTCCTGATCACCGACACGCCCGCCGCTCTTGCGCAGTTGATGCCGCAGGGCTTCGTGGAGAGCTGGGTGCCACCGGAGATGGCGAATAAGATCCCTGCTCAGTTCCAGAAGCCGCTCGCCATTTCGACGAACGCCAATGTGTGGGCCTACAACACGGAAGTTTACGACAAGTGTCCGGTCACGAACCTTTGGGAGATGACAGAACCCAAGTGGAAGGGGAAGGTCGCGTTCATCGATCCGCTCACCAAGGGCAGCTACACGGACTGGTTCAACCAGATGGCCCAACATGGGGATGCCGAGGTGGCGGCCGCCTATAAGGCGTATTTTGGCAAGGATTTGACGACTAAGGAGGCGAGCGCCACCGCGGCGTGGCTCAAGGCTTTTGCGGCAAACGCGCCGCTCGTCACGGATGGGGACGATCCCATTTCCGAGGCCATCGGTGCGCCCGGACAGAAGGCCCCGTTCTTCGGCCTCGTGAGTTCGGCCAAGTTCCGGGATAATGTCGACAAGGGATATAAGCTTGGTCTGTGCACAGACCTCAAGCCCTGGGTCGGCTGGACCTACACCAAGCTCGGACTGATCGCACAGAAGACCAAGAGCCCCAATGCCGCAAAGCTGTTCATTCACTATCTCCTCACACCCGAGGGAATTGCCCCGCAGATGCAGGACGGCAAGATGCCGACCAATACCGACATCAAACTCCCGGAGGACGAACCGTCCAGGGTCGGCGATGTCGCGGATCGGCTCTTCCAATACGATGCATCCACTGGCCTTAGCGATTGGGATAGCCGTCAGGACTGGCAGGACTTTTGGCAGGTAAACTACAAAAAGTAAGTCGTTCAGCGCCGGTGAGGGCGCGGCCGGACAGGCTCGTGGGCTCTCCGGCGGCTTCTTGTGCCGGGATCGGCGCTCCACTTTCCATCACGGTGTCCGTATGACAGTCTCAAGGGAATCGTCCCGCCTCCTCAGTGTCGCCCAGCGGGCCGCGCTGGAAGTCCGCGATCCGTTGCGTGAAGCTTTCCGCTCGACCATTGCGGTCGACTACAAGGTCGATCTTCATGACGTGGTGACAGAGCACGACAAGCGCTCGGAAGAAGCAATCACTGCATTCATCATGCGCGAAGTTCCGGATTCCGTCCTGCTCGGCGAGGAAGGTGGCAGCGTCGGTAGCGGCTCTATTCAATGGTATGTCGATCCAATCGACGGCACCTCCAATTTCGCACGCGGACTTGCCTTTTGGTGTGTATCCATTGCGGCCGTCGTCGAGGGTGAAATCGCGGCGGGCGTCGTCTACGATCCGATTTCCGACAACCTGTTCACGGCTGATCTTGACGGCGCTTATCTCAACGGTCGCCGCATCGTCTCGCAAGCGGTGCCACACGAGCAGCACGCGACACTCATCACCGGATACCCCATGACCCGCGACTTTCGCCTCGACGGGAAGCGGCAGTCTCTCGACGACATTGGCCTCCTGATCGAGACGTTCTCGACCGTCAGGCGCCCCGGCAGCGCGGCGCTCAGTATCGCTCATGTAGCGGCCGGATGGGTGGATGCGGCGGCAGGCTTCGGAGTCAATCCCTGGGACGTCACGGCTGCGATCCTGATCCTCCGACAGGCGCGCGGAACCTATCTCCCGCTCACGCTCGGAAAGGTTGATGAGGCCGCGAAGGATTATGCCTGCCCAGGTTATGTGGCTATTGGCGAGGGCGGGAACTACCCGACACTGACCGGCATCGCAAAAAGAATTTCGGAAAGGCGGCGGACACTTTCATCTGGCCCGCGCGTATCGGCCGCCAAGGCATGAAGGACCCGACCCTCCTGTGACGTTTATTTCAAGCCACACTGCGATGCCGCCGAAGATCGCGATCATCGCCGATCCGCATTTCCATGATACCACCTTCCAGCCCCCCGGCGTGCGGGAGGATTTCGCGTCGGTCCGCACCTTGGCGGACACGGTCGCATCGACGCGCGTGTTCAATGAGAGCGGCCATACCCTTCGCGCCGTACTCGACGATGTGGCGGCGCGACGTATTCGGCTTGTGGTCATTGTCGGAGACCTCCTGGATGACGGTCAGGTCTTCAACCGTACGGCAGGGATGTCTCTGCTGCGGGAATACACGAAACGCTATGGCATGCGGTTCTTCGCGACACCGGGCAACCACGACCTGTTCGGACTTGTCGGGCGGCATATGGGCAAACGCTTCCTCGATGCAGACGGAGCGCATGTCCTAGTCACGAGCGATAAGGACCACCCGTGTGAAGGCTCCGTCAGTCGCATCGTGGCGCAGGCAGCCTTCTGCGACGGCTATGCGTCTGCGCTTCCGGACATGGCGGAGCTCGGTTACTTCCGGCACGAAGCTGACATATTGTGGGAAAGTCCCTTCGGTACCTCAGACGCTCTCGAGACCAGACATTATGCGGTGCGCTCCGTTGACGGTCTGACCGAGACGCGCATGATCGATGCCTCCTATCTGGTTGAGCCTAGCGAGGGATTATGGATCCTTTCCCTGGACGCGAATGTCTATAAACCGCTCGATGATGAGAGAGCGGACTTTGTTGATAGAAGCGAGGCCGGCTGGAACGCAGTGCTGGAGGACAAGCCCTTCCTGCTATCCTGGGTGAGAGATGTAGCGCTCCGCGCCAAGACCCTGAACAAGCGCCTCCTGGTCTTCTCGCATTATCCCGTTATCGGCCCTCTGAACGCCACGCTTGAGGACGAAGTCCGGCTGTTTGGTGAAACAACGTTTTCCCGTAGAATGCCGGCTCCAGCCGTAGCTGAGGCCGTCCAGGACGCTGGGATCAGGGTACATTTCAGTGGCCATTGGCACGTCAACGATACGGCAGTTTCCCGCAGCGACCAAGCCTTTCTGATCAATGTCGCGGTGCCTTCACTAACAGCCTTCCCGGCGGCCTATAAGATCGCTGCGTTCGAACGCGAGGAAATGTCCATCACGACAATCCCCTTGCGCGACGCGCCTGGTTTTGATGCGGCCTTCCGAGCCTATGCGATCGAGTCCGCCCACACGGGCATGGATGTGGGGGATATCCTCCGAGCACCCACATATCCAGATTTCCTGAACAGTCACTTGGCCCACCTGGTTCGTCGCCGCTACCTGCCGCGGGAATGGCGAGAGGATTTCGCCTCTGCTGTATCTCACTTCACGATCAGGGACCTCTTCCGGCTTGCGGAGACGGAAGGCGATTTACCAGTGGCGCACCTGGCGACTGCGTCGCGTGGGTCGCCCAGGCCGATTGGGGACGCTGTCGTGATGTCTTCTTTAGAGCCTGAGCCTGGAGACATTCATTCTCTCCCGTTTTTCGAGTTGGTGGTCGACTGGTATCGCCTGCGCAAGGGAAAAGAACTGGCACTCGAACATATCCCGAGGGAGAGGCTTGCGGTCTACAGAGCACTGGTGTCGCGCTACGCGGCCCGGTCATGGGAGAGCGGGAGCCTTCAATCCGACCTGGCTGCTTTCATGAGCATGCTCGGACAGTATCTTGCGAGCCCGCCTTCCAAGGATTTCGCGATTGATCTCACGACAGGCGAAATCAGGGATGCTAAGCCTTCCTACTTCGGCCGAACAGACTTGCGCCAGACCGGAAGAGGCTGAAAGCGAACTGGCTCGCCATCTTCCAGCAAGGTGGGCGTTTCATCAAGATGCTGGACGATGTGGTCGGCGATCTGATCAATCGGCTGCCGGAATGTCGTGAGGTCGTAGGAGGCCCACCCAGCCTGCTCGATATCATCGAACCCAACGACACAGAAGTCTTCCGGAATGGATAGCCCGAATTCGTGCCGTGCGACGTCCATGAACCCGAAAGCTAAGAGGTCTGTGACGCAGAATGCCCCATCGGGGGCGTCGGAACGGCTAAGCAGAAGCCTCGCAGCCTCAGAGCCCGAGGTATAAGCGGTAGGCCCATATTGCAGTATCGTGATGTCGACGCCTGCCTCTGCGGCGGCAATCTGGAAGTTCTTCGCGCGGTTCACGATGCTGGGTGTCCCCACCTGCGAGGAGACGACGGCGATCCTCTGACATCCGGCTCGTCGGAGCATATGAAAGGCTTCCCTTGCGGGACCGGCGCTATCAACCACAATGTTCGCCGACCCACTGAGGTGATCGTCACGGTTGATTAGTATAACATTCTGGCCATTGTTGATGCAGGTGTGGATGAGGGAGGCGCTCGGAGCTCCCGAGAAGACGACAGTCGCATCGGCTCTGTAATTGAGGGATTTGTGTAGCGCACCCGCAACGCTGTCGCTTTCCCCGGAGGTATTGACGACCATGGCGACTTTGTTGATCTCCTGCAGCCGCCTGGTCATCGTCTCGAGCATCCGAGCTTGGAACGGGGTGTTGAGATCGGCAGAGATAAGGCAGACAATATCACTACGTTCATGGATAAGACCGCGGGCCAAGTGGTTGACGTGGTAGCCGAGCGTCTCCGCTGCCTGTATGACCTTCTTCCGTGTGGTCTCCGATACGCTGGCGCCCGCCGTGAAGGTGCGGGAAACTGCTGAGCGCGAAACACCTGCAAGCTCCGCCACACGTTGGGCGTTCACGAAAGTCTTATTCGGCTTGATGTCGGACACTGCCATACCTGTTGACGGTTATAAGGTGGGACGAATCGAACCGGTAGACCCAAAAGGTGAGAGACGTCGTCTGCTCTCTAAAATAGGCCCGGCGGCCGGCATGGCGCAATCAAGCCCCCACTCTCATTAGCAAGTATCGCCAAAGCGCGTTCCGATCTACGAAGCGGTCTCATTCTTCCAATGGGGACTAGGTGGCACACCACTTACAGTGGACCTGCCCCTCAAACTGGTCCATTAGGAGGAGAACTTTTCGGGACACTTGTGGACCTGCCCCGAACGCTGGACCACGGCCGAGCGGGCTTCCCGGCCTCACTGTGGACCTTAGACGAGCCTAAGTCCTGGTGAAGCAAGGCCATCGGTGGCTAAGCATTTCAACCTTCTCGCCGGCTGGGTCCGGACAAGAACCCGACGATCGTCGGGCCCCTGCTGCAAAATTGCGACGCAACCGCTGGGAGGGACCACGTTCGGTACGATTGCATTCAGTTCGGGTTAGCGACGGTTCGCCTGTCAAAAAGAAGGGCGCTCCTCCCAGCAGGAGCGCCCTCCATTTCCAACTAACCTGGAGGGTGAGCCCCTCCGACCGACCTAAGACTGCCGTTCCCCGTCATATGGCGTAGATTGCTTGCCTTAGGCTGCCTTCACGCCCTGAAGGAACTGGCCGACCTCGTCGCCAAGGCTATTGGAGTGACGAGCCAGTTCCTGGGCCGCGCTCAGCACCTGAGACGCGGCAGCCCCGGTCTCACCGGCACCCCGGCGCACGTCGCCGATGTTGCCGGTCACATGCTCGGTGCCGCGGGCCGCTTCGTGCACGTTGCGAGCGATCTCGCCCGTTGCAGCGCCTTGTTCCTCCATGGCTGCGGCGATCGTGACCGAGATCTGCGACATTTCTCCGATCGTCTGCGTGATGGTATGGATAGCCTGTACCGCCTCTCGGGTGGCCTGCTGCACCGATGCGATCTGCGTCGAGATCTCATCCGTGGCCTTTGCCGTCTGGTTGGCCAGTTCCTTGACCTCGGAGGCAACGACCGCAAAGCCCTTGCCCGCCTCACCAGCGCGAGCCGCCTCGATGGTGGCGTTGAGCGCGAGCAGGTTGGTCTGTCCAGCCACCGAATTGATCAGGGCGATGACGTTGCCGATCCGCTCCGCCGTGGAAGCCAGCTGCTGCACGATGGCGTCGGTGCGCTGGGCATCATGCACCGCACGTTCCGCAATCCGCGAGGACTGGGATACCTGCGAGGCGATTTCCCTGATCGAGATCGACAACTCTTCCGTGGCGGCTGCCACCGTCTGCACGTTGGCAGAGGTTTGCTCGGCGGCCGAGGCCGCGCTGACCGTCTGGTTGTTGGTCTGATCGGCAATCGACGTCATGGTCTGCGCCGTGGCTTCCATTTCCGTCGCAGCCGAAGCCAACCCCTGTGTCATGGCAGAGACATTGCGCTCGAAGTCCTTGGTCAGCTGATCGAGCACTTGGGCGCGGCGCATCTTCGCTTCGTTCTCGGCCTCCTGCTCGGCAGCAAGGCGTCGGGCTTCAATGGCGTTATCCTTGAAGACCTGGAGCGACCGGGCGAGCGCGCCCACTTCGTCCTTGCGCTCTGTGCCGGTCACGGCGACCGACAGATCGCCGTTGGCGAGCTGGCCCATTGCAGCTGTCATGGCGCCAAGGGGGCGCGTGACCCCATAGATCACGATCGCGCCGATCAAACCCACGGCCGCAAGAATGCCAACCGCCGCGGCCTCGATGAGCTTCCACGATGTATCCGTTGCTAGCTCATCGGCGTCATCGGCGCCTTTGGCCAAGGCCTTCTTGCTGCTCTCCACACGCTGAGCGAGAAGGTCGCGAAGCTTAATACGAGCATCCCGCCCCTCACCGTTCGAGATCTTGAGGGCACCTTCGTCGTCGTTGAGCTTGCCACGCTCAACACTCTTATCCAGCAAGCCAAAGTAATTGACGATAGTGGCCTTCAGGTCAGTATCGAAGGTTTTCTGCTCCGACGTTTCTGCAAGAGCAATCAGCTCGTCTGCATGCGTTAGGGCGAGGCTCCTATAGGTATTGAAGGTCTTTTCGCCAGTCTTGATCATCTCCGGATCGCTGAAGAGGATCAGGTTCTTTTCCTGAGTCGTTGTCTCGTTGACCTCAGCGTTGATCTGCAGGACGAGCGTTTGGCGCGCCACCTCCTGTTCAACCAATTCCTGAGTGTCCTGAGCCATATCGCCGAGCCCGGCCCTTGCCAGGGCGACCAGCCCAACGGCCACTGCAACAAAGATAGTGACTGGAATGGCAAGCTTTGTGAGAAGCTTCAGATTATTGAGCGTACGCATTGTCTTTCGTTGGCCCGCCTGCATCGCCGCGGGAAGCACGCGCCATCTGACGCGCATAAATCGGGCGCGGCGAAGATGAGCCAAAGCGATGAAGGAGATCTTAAGCTTTAGAAGGGTTCGGAGAAGAAGACTTCCTATAAGTGGTTCTACCTATTAAGGTTCATCTGCGAACTATTTACCCAAAAATCGCCATGGGACGCTTCATTCCCGCGGTGGGAAAACCACCGCTTCTGGTTCACGGAGACACGAGCAAATCGGATTTGATGATCTCACGTTTGAGGTCCGCGATGAGCACGGTTCCACCGTCGCACATCTGGTCGTCAATAACGCGTGCATTTTCGCAGATACGTTGGTCTGCCGGAACCATGCATCCCGTCCGGGGTTAGATACGGCGATCAAAATAAGGGGTTCATCGCATGCGGAAGGCTGTCATCGCACTCGCTTCGCTATCGGCGCTCACACTTTTCCCGACTTTCGCCATGGCGCAGAACCGCACAGCGGTTGGGGTCGGGACTGGTGCAGTGGCGGGTGCTATTGTCGGCGGTCCTGTCGGGGCTGCCGTTGGCGGCGTAATCGGCGGTGTCATTGGTGCAAACTCGGGCCGCGGGCACTCTCGAGCATACCGGCATTATCGGAAGCCAGTTTATACCAGCTACAGGAATCGACATCGGCCAGTGCGTCAGCCCACCCGTACGGTTCCTCAGCGCAGACACGAATTCCATCCCCTGGGATAACCCTCACTGCCCAACATCTGTGCGAGATCGGATTGTTGGGGCACTGCATGATGGCACTCCGCCACCAAAGGCAGCGAAAGCGAAATCCGGTGCAGCCATTGTGTCTGTCCGCGTTGATCAGTGCGGGCGCACGAACGGCAAGACAAAACCGCAATGTCCCCATGCGGGCATTCATTGCGTGATTGTTGGCATTGGAATGTTTGCCCTTGATTCCCGCGGCTCGTCAAGCAGCAAAAGAATGCCCCGCAGTCCATGGGATGCCCGACAGGCCTGGGATTACAGCGCCGTACCGAAACGCGAGCGCGATTGTTATCAAGCGCTCTGATCATCACCAAAGTGTACATCTGCTGGCGCACGATTGCCCCATTCAGACGCTCATCTCCTGACCGATTCCGAAGGAAGGCGTAGCGATGGATTTCACGGAGGCTTTGCGCATGGCTGAGCGGAACCTGACGGAAGGCGCCACGCTCGCTGAACTCAGGGAACTCGCTCAGGACCTTCGGGCTCTCACCCCCAACAGCCTTCTTGCGGATCTAATCGAACTCAAGATCGCTGTTATCGAGGGATATTGGGGCTGAGAATGAGGCGTGAATTCATCTGCATGTCGCATCCGACATGTTTTTATCAAGGCTCCCGATCGGGCAAATTCTCGTCATGGCCCACGCGTGCCGCATGTCTTATAATCACGTGGGAACTCAGTTCTCGCCTGAGATGCATATGCGGCGATGATGAGCTCGATGTCATTTCTACCGCGCAGCCCATTCAGGATAGGGCCAACCCGGACGAGAAGCACCCCAAGACCAGCACCAATGGTGACAGGGCTATGGTCGCGAGCAAGTCTTTTGCGATTGATACGACGTCTTTCGTGTGCCGTCGTTTGTCCCGCCTGGCCTATCCGATGGTCGCTTGGCACGGCGGTAGGTTTATCTCACGGCCCCGCTGAAACCAGATCACGAGTGCGCGAGTTACGTTTAACCTGTGTTAATCAACCAACCCTACTCGGACCTTGAGAATAATCCCATGCTATGGAACGACAACCGTGAGATAATGCACACTATCCCAAACAGCCTGACTTTCTCTCAGGAGCAAGTGAACTTCATCCTTGGCCATTCTCTGAAGAGTATCTACCAGGATACCTTGAACTCACCTTTACCGGAGCGGCTCAAAACGCTCGTCACTCAATTCGAAACAAAGTTTTCCTCGTGATGGGATCGTTGCCTGGATGACAGTTGCTCTTTCTGTCCGACAGCCTTTTGCGTGGGCGATTTTCCAGGCCGGGATGGATGTCGACAACCGGGACTGGCCGCCCCAGTTCCGCGGGTGCGTCCTGATCCATGCCACGGCGACGGTCCGACAGGAGGACTACAACGCGTTTGAGAGGGCTTGCCGGAACCCCGAGCACTGGCTGTGCCAGGCGATCATGCAGGGTGGAGGACTGCCGCGGAAAGGGGTCTTCCGCGTGGAGGAATTGTTGGCGAGGTCGTGATCGCCGACTGCGTCACCGAGCATTCTTCCCCTTGGTTCACCGGCCCCTACGGCTTCGTGTTATGCAACCCACGGATCGGACCCTTGACGCCGCTTTCCGGCTCGCTCCGGTTCTTCGACGTCGAGGAGCACCATCTCGGCAGTCTCGGATGATCGGCTTGCTGTGGCCGTGGCAGCAAACCCTGGTCGAGCTCAAGGCCCGGTCAGTCGCGTCAGGTCCTGTCAGCGTAAGACCACAACCCTGGTGCCGACCCGAGTTCGGTTGTAGAGATCAACGACATCGGCATTGGTCATGCGGATGCAGCCAGATGAGACGGCATAGCCAATCGTTTCCGGCTCGTTAGAGCCATGGATGCGGTACATCGACGAGCCAAGATACAGAGCCCGGGCACCCAGGGGATTGCCGACACCGCCTTTCATGTAGCGTGGCAGCTCGGGGCGGCGGCGCAACATTGCGGCCGGAGGGCTCCAATCGGGCCACTCCCGTTTCATGCTGACCGTCTTGGTGCCGGCCCACGCAAAGCCTGGACGGCCGACCCCGATGCCGTACTGAATCGCCTGTCCCTGGCCGAGCACGTAGTAGAGCCGGCGCTGGCTGGTCGAGATAACGATCGTGCCGGGCTGCTGCGTACCGCGCCAGATAACAACTTGGCGGGCTGTCGGCGACGCCAGGCCTCCGAACAGTCGCTCGAAGAAGTTGGCGGGCCCGCCACTGAGCGAGGCGGTCGACTGAGCCTGAGCGGAACTGGCCAGCATCGCGCCGCATGCCAGTCCCGCGAGCATGATCATGAGACGGGGCATGCGGACCTCCCTTGTGCAGCATGGCATAGCTTCAACGCTCAAAGCCCAGCTTGAGATCCTCAGCCTGCCACCCTTGCTTCGCCCCTTGAGCACGGCCTACGGCGGCCCCCATCTTAAGAGGGGAGGGAGCCGCGGCCGTTCAGAAGTCACTCCAGGCGGACAAAGGTAGAATGAGTTCCCGCCTTGGCACCCTCCGCTTAGGCACAGCGCAAGCTAGCATGACCCTCATGCGCCCAGACCCGCCTGGCAGCATGCCGGACCATCCGGGCCGCCTCTGCGAGTTCCACGTCGGCTCGCGTTTGTGCCCGGCTCTCGACGCTCTCCAGCACCAGCATGACCTGACTGCGGTTCTCGGTGGGCAAGGCCGTGAGGGACGCGTCAAGATCCGCGGGATCGCCCAGCGAAGGATCCGTCTGCCGCGCCATGGCGTAAAGGCGCTCAAGGATAATGGTAAAGGCTCGCGAGGTTTCGGGTCGGGTGGTTTGGGGAAATGCGTGCATGAATGCCCTTGCAGGTTTTTGGCAGGCTGCCGAAACAGCCGCTCTTCGTTATGGCTCGACGCCTGATGCCTCAGGTCGAGCCCACATAACGCCAAGCTTCCAGCAAAGTTCCCTCGTCCAGCCGCATCCGGGCTCGTGTCTCGCTAGGACCTAAAGCGTTTTTGATCTGGGCTTGAAGCCATTCGGGTGGGCTGCGCGTTGACTGGGATATGGCCCAGGAGGCGAGCCATGCCCCAGCCCTATTCTCCTGATCTGCGTGAGCGCGTTCTGGTCGCCTGCGCACGCGGCGACCTTCCTCAGGTCGAGATCGCCCGCCGCTTCCAAGTTTGCCCGGCCACCGTGTCGAACTGGCGCCGCCAAGAACGCGAGGAAGGCCGGCGTGCTGCCAAGCCGCACAGCGGCGGCGTGCCTTCGCGCCTGGATGCGGCAGCTCTCGAGGTGCTGCGTCAGCTCGTGATCGAGGACAGTGACGCACTGCTGCGCGAGTACCGTGAGCGCCTGGCCGAGCGCACTGGCGTGACGGTGTGCCTGGCGGTGATCTGCGAGGCGCTCAAGCGCCTCAAGCTGCGTCCTAAAAAAAGACCCTTCGGGCGGCCGAGCAGGAGCGGCCCGAGGTTGCCGCCGAGCGCGAGGCTTACCGCCAGCAGATGAGCGTGCTTCCCGCGGAACGCTTGGTATTCCTGGATGAAAGCGGCGTCACCACCAAGATGGCGCGAACCCATGCGCGCGCTCCACGCGGGCAGCGGGCCTATGGGTCCATCCCGCTCGGCTCCTGGCAGCGGCTGACGGTGTTAGGAGCACTCGCCTGTGAGGGTCTAGTCGCCACGATGAGCATCGAGGCCTCGACTTCTACTTCCGTGCTGCTGGCTTATCTCGAGCAGATTCTAGTGCCGGCTCTCAAACGCGCCAAGCCGGATGCCATTCTGGTGATGGACAACCTGCGCCCGCATCACGCCACGGAGGTGCGGGATCTGCTCGATCAGGCTGGGATTGGACTGCTGTACCTGCCGCGGTACTCCCCGGAGTTCAACCCGATCGAGCCCGCCTGGGCCAAGGTGAAAGAGCGGCTCAAGGCGAAAGCGGCGCGCACTCTCGAAGCTTTGGAAGCAGAACTCAAACCCGCCCTCGACACCATCACTGCAAAAGATGCCCAAGGCTGGTTCAGGCACGCCGGCTATGCCCTACACTGAAACCAAAAGCGCTTTAGGTTTCGAACAGCCGTATGGCCGCTCGCCCATGCAAATGAATTCCAGCTGAAGGAATTATTCGGGTGGGCGTCACACCGCCTCTGCCATTGTCTTGGTCCTAGTTGGGTTCAGGTTCCGGCCTGACGGCAAGGAGAGATCGATGCGAGCACGCATAGCAATTCTTATCGCAGGGCTGACTGGTCTGTGCCTGACTGCCTCAGCCCAGGCGGCTGATTATGGGATCGCTTCCTTCGAGGGTGTCGAGGTCGAGAGCCGCAGGGAGATCTACGAGACCCCACCGCCTGTCGTCACCGAGCGCTTCCGCGAGGAGAGGATCGAGCGCGGCCCACGGTATGTCGAAGAAGAGCGGATCGATGGCCGGCCCGGACCGGGATGGCGCCGGCTCGGTTATCCTATTGCGGCCCGCCCCTAGTGGAGTGGCGAGGATTGCCGCCTGATCATCAAGCGCCGGATGAACCCGTGGGGCGAGGTGATCGAGCGGCGTGTCAGGATCTACGATTGAGGAGCATACGCAACCGGGCCTCACGCTCATCGTTCTCCTGATCAGCGGAGGATGTAGTCGTGAGAGCGACAGTGCCATTGATCCTGCTTGGGATGGCATCCCTCGGCTGTGGCTCTCCCGCACTGATCACGGCCCCAGGATTGAGGATGCCAGCCGGATCGAAAGCCTGTTTGATCTCCCGCATGAGACGAAGCTCGACCGGATCAGAGATGCGGGCAAAAACCGCAGACTTGAGCCGACCGATGCCGTGCTCTGCGGAAATGCTGCCGCCGAGGTCATGTACGAGGGCGTAAACCGCAGCGTTGACCGCGGCTCCCTGTGCCGCAAGGGCATCGTTGCCGGGGAAAAGCACGTTCACGTGAATATTGCCGTCTCCGACATGGCCGACGAAGAGGGCGCGTGTCCCAGAAAATTCAGTGCCGAGGCGGGCAGCCACGCCGGCGATCAGGGCCGGCACGTCCTCGGTGGCGACACTGACGTCGTGGGACGCCGTCGGGCCCGCGAGACGGTTCGCTTCGGAGACAGCGAAGCGCAAATGCCAGATCTCCCGCGCTTGTGCCTCAGTGGCGGCGATGACGGCGTCGACGATGGTTCCGGCCTCGAATGCGCCGCTCAAGGCGGTTTCGAGGCGCGCGGACACGCTCGCCTCGCACTCACCGCCGATCTCAATGAAGACGTACCACGAGTGGCGGGCGGTGAGCGGATAGCGCGCCTGCGGAAAACGTGCGCGCACCAGATCCATCTCGGCGCCGCACATCAGCTCGAAGGCAAGAATCTCCTCACCAGCGCCTTCGCGCAGGGTGCGGAGGAGACGGAGGGCGTCGTCCGGGCTCGCGACTGCGACGAGTGCGCTTCCCCGTGCGGGCGGCGGACGGACGATCCGCAGGGCCGCTGCGGTGATGACGGCAAGCGTTCCCTCCGAGCCAAGGAGGAGATGGCGCAGATCATAGCCGGCGTTGTTCTTGCGCAGGCGCTTCGGCCCGCGCACGATCTCGCCCCCGGCGGTGACGTATTCTAGACCCAGGACTAGGTCGCGGGTCATGCCGTGGCGTATCACGGCGATGCCGCCCGCATTGGTCGCGAGAATGCCCCCGATTTGACACGAGCCTTCGCTGCCGATGCTCACCGGGAACTCGCGTCCGGCTGCAGCCGCGGACTCTTGAACGGTCGCGAGGATGCAGCCCGCTTCGGCGATTAGCGTGTTGCCGATCGGATCAACGGTGCGGATGCGGTTGAGCCGTTCGAGGGAGAGCACCACCGCGCGGCCGGAAGCATCCGGAGTGGCGCCGCCGGAGAGGCCGGTATTGCCGCCTTGGGGCACGACGGGCGTTCGCGTCTGCGATGCCCAGCGCAGGACCGCGGCGACGGCCTCCGCCGTGCGCGGCAACATCACCGCTGCCGCTTCGCCGGTGAAGAGACCGCGCCAGTCGGTCAGGTATGGCACCATTGCCGCCGGATCGGTGATCACATCGGCGGGACCGAGAACGTCTGCGGCGGGATACATCGGCTCACACAACCCCGGCATCGACGATATAGTTCTGGCCGGTGCACCGGCGCGCCGCGCCCGACGAGAGAAACAGCACCATCGCCGCGATGTCCTCCGGCAGGATCTCGCCCTTGATGGACTGGCGGACTTGGGCGGCCGCCCATTTCTCCGGCGTCCACCAAGTCTTGCGCTGCCGCTCGGTCATCACCCAGCCAGGAGTGACGCAGTTGACGCGGATGCCGTCGGGCCCGAGTTCGCGGGCGAGCGAGCGGGTGAAGCCGATGACCGCCGATTTCGCGGTGGTGTAGGCGATGAGCCCGGATGCGCCCTGCATCCAGGATGTTGAGCCGAGATTGACGATTGCGCCGCCGCCGAGGGCGCGCATGCCCGGCGCGACGGCCTGGCTGACGAACATCATTGGCCGGAGGTTCACGGCCAACCGGTCGTCCCAATAGGTCTCGGTCACCTCGTCGAAGCGGTGGCGCTCGTCGTGACCGGCATTGTTGACGCAGATCGAGAACGGCCCGAGATTGGCCGCAAGGGCGCGGATCGCCTCCTGCGTGGCGCCGATCTCGCGCAGGTCGACGGCGCGGAACACGACCTGCGCTCCCGTTGCCACGAGATCGGCTGCGAGCGCCTCGCCGAGCTCCACGTTGCGGTCGAGAAAGGCCACCGCCGTGCCTTGCGTGGCGAAGGCCTCGACGATGGCGCGGCCGATGCCTTCGGCGCCGCCCGTGACGAGCGCTGTGCGCGAGGAAAGATCGGGAAAGTGGGGTAGGGTCAACCGGCAAACTCCGACACGGGCAGGCCGGCGGCTGGGACCGGCATGGCGAAGAGGCCGCCCGAGAAGGGTGCCTCGGCAAGGACGCGCGAGGGCAGGCGGATGCGCGCGGTGGTGATGAAGAGGGTCTTCAGATCCTCCCCGCCGAAGGCGACGCTGGTCGGACGGGGCACAGGCAGCCGCACCTCGCGCTCCAGGCGACCGTTCGGGTCGTAGCGGCGCACGCACCACCCGTCCCAGATGGCGCACCATAGGAAGCCCTCACTATCGATCGCGAGACCGTCCGGCCGCCCGTCCGCGGCATCGATCTCGGCGAACACGCGCCGGTTGTCGATAGCACCGGCGGCGAGATCAAAATCGTAGGCGTAGATCCTGCCTGGGGCGGAATCGGTGAAATAGAAGGTGCGTCCGTCCGGGCTCCAGTCGAGGCCGTTGGCTACGGTGAAGCCGGCCGCCACACGCTTCCACGTGTGGTCGCCGGAGATGGCGTAGAGGGCACCGGTGGCGCGGCTCGCATCAAGGCGCATGGTACCGCCCCACAACCGACCGATCCGGTCGCATTTGCCGTCGTTGAAGCGGTTGTCGGGAATCTCCGCCTCAGGGTCGACGAGCGGCTCAAGGCGGCCGCTCTCGAAGTCGAGGGCCTCAAGGCCGTCCTGGGTGAGAGCGGCGAGCCCGCCGCCGCGGCGCGGCACGACGGCGCTGACGAGCCTGGGCAGCACGACCTCTTCGTTGGTGCGCGTTGCCGGATCGAAGCGATGCACAGACGGGGCAAGGATGTCGACCCAGTAGAGCCTCTTCTCGTGCGGCATCCAGACCGGTCCCTCGGCGAGATGCGCCCCCCAGGGCAGCACGCATTCCACGCCGCTATCGGAGGGCGGCCCCGCCCGGCTCTGCGGATTGATGTTCATCGGCATGGCGCCGACATTGCCGGAGATCTGGCGCGCGGCCGCCATAAGGTCGCGCCCTGTGGTGTGGAGCCGGTCGTTAGACAGGCGCGAACTCGGCCCGAATACGCCGATGGCGGCAATCGCCCGGCCGGTATGATCGAAGATCGGGGCGGCGACCGAGACGACTCCTGCCACATGCTCCTCAAGGGAGATGGCATACCCACGCGCCCGGGCGAGGGCGAGATCGGCCATGAGCGACTCACTGTCGGTGATGGTGCGATCAGTGAAACCTTGGAGCGCGTTGTGATCGAGGAGGGCTCGGCGCTCGTGCGGGGAAGCGAAGGCAAGTAGCGCCTTGCCGCCGGCGGTGCAGTGCAGGGGCGCCCGGCGGCCGATCTCGATCCTGAAGCCGAAGGCGCCGCCGCGACTCTTCTGGTCGATGTAGAGCACCTCGTCACCATCGATGGAGCACAAAGCGACGGTCTCCCGGGTCTCGTCAGCGAGGCGCTCGATCACCGGCGAGGCGGCTCCGCGCAGATCGAAGGACTCCCACACCCGGTGCGCCAGCTCGAAGAGCCGGTGTCCGAGCCGGTAGGTGTTGTCGCTCTCCTCATGCCGCACGAGGCGGAACAGGACGAGGGTGTTGAGCATCCGCGCCAGGGTGCCCTTCGTGAGCTTCGTCGCTGCCTGCAAGTCCTTGAATCGCGGCGGCATGGCATGCTCGCCGATCACATCGAGGAGATAGAGGCCCTTGGCGAGGGCTGCAGCCCCGGTCGGAACCTCCCGCTCCTCCGGCGGCGCAACGCGTGGGTTGTCCACGGCTAGGCGGCCTTCGTCCGTTCCGCGCGGGCGGCCGCCGCCTCTTCGATCATCCGTTCGATCGTCCATTTGGGTTCAAAGCCTAGTTCCGTGCGGATTCGCGCGTTGGAGGTCTCGTAGAACACACCGCTACCGGGCAGGTCGACAATCTTCAACGGCAGACCGGTGAGTTTCGCCATGAGGCTGATCGCCTCCGCGAAATCCACGGGAGCGGTGGCGCCGAGATTGTAAGTGCGGCCGGCCGCCTTCGGGCTGGCGAGGGCAAGGAGGATGCCTTCGATCATGTCCCGCGTATCGGTGATGTGCATCCTGAACGGGCGACCGTTCTCGTTGCGTGAGATCACCAGGGATTCGCGGCCGTCGTCGATCGCCTTGAGCCGCTCGACGGCCGCGGTATGGCCGAAGCCCTCCTGCTGGCGGATCTTCGGGTGCAGGAAGAAGCGCGGACCGGAGAAGAAGCTCTCAGGGTCGAGGAGCTCGCAGGCGTCCTGAGTGTGGGAGAAGCGCAGGATCGTTGCCGGAACGCCCGACACACGCTCGAAGAAACGCACGATCTCCTCGCCGAGGAGCTTTGTGAGACCGTAGAGCGAGCGCGGCTTGACGGGATGGTCCTCGTCGACCGGCAGGTAGTCCGGGACGTTCTCCGGATAGACCTCGCCGGAACTCGCAAAGATCACCCGCTCCGGTTTCGCACGGACCGCCTGCTCGAGGAGGATACGAGTGCCGTCCACGTTCGCCCGGTGCAGCTTGTCGGAATCGCCCGGGAGCCAAGACATGAAGGCGCCGAGGTGGAGCACGGCGGTGGCTCCCTCCGTCGCGGCCGCCGCCGCCAGCCGGTCGTCGAAGACGCCGACCACCTCGCGGAAACGCGGGTGGGCGATGCCCGAGGGCCTCAGATCGAAGCCGGTTACCGCCTTGCCGTCATCGAGCAGGCGCTGAACCACCTTGGATCCGACACGTCCGGCGCTTCCGGTTACTAGGATCGTCATCGGGACCTCATTCAAATGGCAACGTGGGTCTGCGCGTCGAAGAGATGCAGGCGTGCGGGATCGAAGGACAGGGTGAGCGGCCCGCCGCCGGCATGCTCCTCGGGATTGATGAGACGGGCGATGATGGTATCGGCGCGACGGTCGTCGCCGGTGCGGGCGACCTCCACGCGGTTCTCCGGCGGAACATCCACATAGACGTATTTCTCACTGCCGAGACTCTCGACGAGGCGTGGGGTCACCGGGAAGGTGACCGAACCCTGGCCGGCGACGATGTGCTCTGGCCGCAGGCCGACCACCACCTCGCGGCCGGAAAGGCTCGCAGGCGCATGGAGGGGCACGTCCCTCCCGAACAGGCGCACCGTGGCGCCGCCCTGTCCCGACCCCACCGTCGCCTTGAAGAAGTTCATGCCGGGAGAGCCGATGAAGCCTGCCACGAACAGGTTCTCCGGCTTGCGGAACATGGTGTCCGGACTGGCGATCTGCTGGATGACGCCGTCGCGCATGATCACGATGCGGTCGGCCATGGTCATGGCTTCGATCTGATCATGCGTCACGTAAATCGTCGTCACGCCGAGGCGCTTGTGCAGGGCGCTGATCTCCGCACGGGTATGGACGCGCAGCTTGGCGTCCAGGTTCGACAGGGGCTCGTCCATCAGGAAGGCCTGCGGCTCGCGCACGATGGCGCGGCCGAGAGCGACGCGCTGGCGCTGGCCGCCGGAGAGGGCTTTCGGACGCCGGTCGAGGAGGTGTTCGACACCGAGGATCTTGGCCGTCTCGGTGACGCGCCGGTCGATCTCCGCCGGGGCCGTGCCGCGCATCTTCAGGCCGAAGCCCATGTTCTTTCGCACTGTCAGGTGCGGGTAAAGCGCGTAGTTCTGGAACACCATGGCGATATCGCGATCGCCCGGCGCGAGATCGGTGACGTCGCGGCCGCCGATGCGGATCGTCCCGGTGGTCGCCTCCTCCAGTCCTGCAAGGATCTTGAGCATGGTGGACTTGCCGCAGCCTGACGGCCCGACGAAGACCACGAACTCGCCGTCGGCGATGTCGAGTGAGAAGTCCTTGAGGACCGTGAGCTGACCGTAGGACTTGGTCACGTGCTCGATGTGAATGCCGGCCATGTGGCGACTCCCCTATTTTTCGGCGCCGGCGGTGAGGCCGCCGACGAGATAGCGTTCGAGGAACAGGTAGATGACGAGGACTGGAAGGGCGACGAGGATCGAGGCGGCCGAGATGTCGCCCCAGTTGGAGATGTACTCGCCCTTCATGGTGGTGATACCGAGATTCGCGGTCCAATTGGTCTGCGCATTCGTCAGAAATGTGCGGGCGTAGGCATAGTCCGACCAGGACAGCACGAACCCGTAGAGCGCCGTCGCGGCAAGGCCCGGCGTGGAGACCGGAAGGATCACACGCGCCATGGCGCCGAGGGGTGAGCAGCCGTCGACCATCGCGGCCTGTTCGAGCTCCCGCGGGATCGTGTCGAAATAGCCCTTCAGCATCCAGGTGGTGAACGGGATGATCAGGGTGGCATGGGCGAGGACGATCGACCACAGGCTGCCGATCAGGTCGAGGGTGCGGAAGATGCCGAACAGCGGGATGACGAGCAGCGTCGCCGGCAGCATCTTGGCCGTGAGGATGAACAATCCGAGCGACTGGCCGCCGCGAACGCGGAAGCGCGACAGGCTGTAGCCGGCGAGCACCGACACCGTCATCGACAGGATCACGCTGCCGATAGCGGCAAGCGCCGAGTTGCCGAGCCAGAGCAGGATCGGCCGGTCGCGCATCACCGCACCGAACACGTCCCAGCGCGGGATCTCGGGCCAGAACCGGGGTGGCAGCACCCGGAGCTGGTCGGGCGGCGAGATCGCGGTGATGAACAGCCAGTAGATCGGGAAGACGAGCAGGGCGCAGGCGACAATCACCGCCGCGTACAGGATCGTCGAGTGGAGGAGGCTACGCTTCATGACGACGACCTCAGATGTTGTCCGGAGCGCGCCCCATCATCAGGCGGCTCGCGATGATGCAAACGATGAGGGTGATCACGCCGATGGCGGAGGCATAGCCCATTTTGAAGAATCCGAAGGCCTGTTCGTACGTCATGATCGAGAGGGTCTGCGTTGCCTTCAGCGGCCCACCGCCCGTAAGGACGTAGATGATGGAGAAGTCGCGGAACACCCACAGCATGACCAGAACGAGGGTCACGCCGAGGATGGGCATCAGCGACGGGATGGTGATGTTGACGAGGCGCTGCCAAGTGTTCGCGCCGTCGACCCGCGCGGCGTTGTAGAAATCCTCCGGAATGGACTGCAGGCCGGCGAGCATCATGATGGACACGAAAGGATAGCCCTTCCAGATCATGGTGACGCACACGACCATGAAGGCGGCGGCCGGGGACGAGAACCAGTTGACCGTGGTGTCGATGAATCCGAGCTTGATGAAGATCCAGTTCATCAGCCCGAAGGATGAATCGAACATCCATGCGAAGATCACCACGGCGATGACCTCCGGCACGGCCCAGGGCAGGGCGACAAGCAGGCGGGCCAGGGACTGTCCCTTGAACTTGTTATTGACGAGAAGCGCGGTCCCGAGCCCGAGCAGGAAACAGAACAGGCTGACGATGACCACGAGCTTGAGAGTGATCCAGGCCGCGTTCCAAAAGTCCGGGGACGTGAACAGCCGCTCGTAGTTCGCGGTCGTGAACGGCCGCCGCGCCTGATCGAGCCGCGCGATAGTTACGTTCTGAAACGAGATGTCCACCGATACGATGAGAGGGTAGACAATGATGAGGCCGATGAGGAGGACGGCGGGCGCGAGGAGAAGATAGCCAAGCCAATGGCGTCGGCTTGGGCGCGCGAGGTCAAGGCTGAATCCTGGCTTCATGAAATCCCCTGTGAAGGAGCCAGCCGCTTTCGCGGCTGGCGGCGTGGCGCTGATGGCGTCACTGTTGCTGAAGGGCTTCCGCCTTCTGCTGCATGGTCGCGGCGACTGTCTTTGGATCGAGGTCTTGGATGATCATACGCTGCGCTTCTTCCATGATCGTCTTGGAGAACTCGTTGAACTGGATCTCCAATCCCTTCGGAATCCGGTCGACCTTGGCCTGAGCGGCGGCTTGCGTCACCTGGACCAGGAGATCGAAGTTCGGGTTCTCGGCCTTGGCGGCCTTGATGTCCGCACGCGGGCTCGGGGGCGGGGAGGCGCCGAGGGTGGCGTAGGTCGACTGGAACTGATCCGAGGTCGCGAGCTTGATGAAATCCCACACCAGCTTCTTGTTCGCGCTATTGATGTCCGCAGGGATCGCGAGAACGTTGGACGAGCCGCCGACCGGTGGGTTGAACGGGACCATGGCAGTCTTGATCTGGTCCTTGGCCTTGCCCTTTTGAATGATCGGCCAGAGCCATGGGCCGTCCATCTTCAGAGCGATCTTACCATCCGCGAAAAGCTGGCGCACCTCGCCCGCCGACATGTCGCGCGGCGTGAGATTGTTCTTGACGATCGTCTTCCAGCGGGAGAGCCCTTCGATCATCTGCGGCGTGTTGATGGTGACCTTGCCGTTCTCGTCCGTCCAGCGTCCGCCGGCGTCGAGGGTGTAGTTCATCATCTCGCTGATGTACTGGCCGCCGCCACCGCGGGTCTCGTGACCGGTGCCGAACTGATCGATGATGCCGTCACCGTTGAGGTCCTTGGTTGTTTTCTTGGCGGCTTCAAGGAACTCGGCGTAGGTCTTCGGCACCGCCAATCCTTCCTTCTTTAGCAGGTCCTCGTTGTAGGCAAGGAAATAGCCGAAGTAGAGCATCATGGTGCAAACGGTCTGTTTGTTCCAGACACAGGTGTCCTGGCCGGCCCAGCCGTTGAGATCGAGCTTCGATTCCTTGATGTAGGGATCGAGAGGTTCGAGCCATCCATTGTCCGCGAATTTCTGGAACTCGAAGGAGGCGAGGTGCACGATGTCCGGCGGATTGCCGCCGGCGAACAGCGTCGTCATCGTGTCGGCGTAGGCGCCGCGTTCGACTTTGGTCCATTCAATCTTCACGCCGGGATGAGATTCCTCGAACGCCTTGATCACCGAGGCCCACCAGTCGCCGACACCGCGCTCGTCCTTTTGCCAAGACACGAACTTGAGAACCTTGTTCTGCGCGAGCCCCGCGTTTGTGCTCAGGGCAAGGGCGGCGGTCGCCGCGAGGATGGTCAGTTTTCTTCTCAGCATGGCACTTCCTCCGTTGCGGGTTAATTGTTATCGGTATTGTTGGAGGAGGCTCAGGGCCTCCTCGGATGGCTCGACTCCGAGGCCTGGGCCGGTCGGGAGCGTGTAGAAGCCCTCTCGGCAGTCCATGTCGCCGGTTACCAGCCGGCGGTTCGGCTCGAAAATCGAATGCTGATACTCGTGGGACGTGACCGCTGAGAGGGCAGCGCTCGCATGCAGGCTCGCGGCCATGAACAGGCCGATGCCGATGGTCGCGTGCGGGATCACTTCGAGATGATGGGCCTGGGCGTACTGGCCGACTCGCATGAATTCGGTCACGCCCTTGTGCCCCATTTCCGGCTGGACGATGCCGCAGGCGCGCTTTTCGACCCGCGTAACGAGATCGAACACTGTCCGCCATTCCTCCCCGGCGGCGACGGTCGTTGTCACGTTGGCTGCGACACGGGCAAGGCCGTCCACATCCTCCGGCTTCACCGGCGCCTCGGCGAACCACAGGCCGTACGGCTCCATGGCGCGGATTGCGGCGATGGCCTGGTCGGCCGTGCGGGCCCAATGCATGTCGCAGGCGATGCGAGCCGCAGGTCCGAGCGTCTCGCGCAGGGTCTCCATCTCCGCGACGACGCCGTCATCGGCGACAGGCGCTGCGAACTTGAAGCTGGAGAAGCCCTTCGCCTGCCATTCGGCCGCGAAGGCGGCCCGCTCCGTGCGGGTGCGCTTGGGGAGCCCCGAGATGTAGGCCGGCAGTTTCTCATGCCGCTGCCCGCCAAGGAGCTTGACGAGGGGCAAGCCGGAGAGCTTGCCGCACAGGTCCCACAGGGCGATGTCGATGGCGGCGAGGGCGTCGAGGTAGAAGCCCCCGGTATAGCCGCGCACGCGCATGAGATCGTAGAGATCCTCGTGGATCACGACCACGTCGCGTGGGTCGCGGCCGACAACGAAGGGGCCGAGGAGGTCGTCTACGATCGCCATTGCGGCCCCCGGTGCGACGATGCCGTAGGTCTCGCCCCATCCGACCGCTCCGTCGGCGGTCTCGATGCGCACGACCACCGTGCGGTCGCTGGTCGGGTAGACCGTGCGGTTGCCTTTGCGGACGATGTAGCCCTTCTCGTTCACCGTCTCGCCGGGGCGCGGCTCGCCGAGATAGATGGTCTCACGCGGAAGGGTGATCGAGTAGACCGAGACGGTCTTGACGCGGGTGCTCATTCGGCGGCTCCGGCAAAGGCGGCAGCGTCGTTGGTCAGGAGGGGCGAGGCCAGCTTCAGCCAGGCGTCGATCTCCGACAGATCCATGTCGTCCATGGGCGGCAGCTTCGCCCGTGCAACGCGGTTCGACAGGATGCCGCGCCGCGTCAGCACGTATTTGGTGAAGGCCATGCGGAAATTGGCCTGGATGACGAGAAGCGGAAGGGTCCGCATGTACAGATCGCGGGCCTTGGCGATGTCGCCTGAGCGGAAAGCGCGGTCGAGGGCGACATGCACGTCGGCGATTTCCACCGCCGGCATCGCGCCGCAGGCGCCGCGCCGATATTCGTCGATGATGTAGCGGGCGCCGCCGCCGCCGATGACGCCCTTCAGGTGCGCCGGCCGGTCCTTGAGGATTGCGGTGATCGCGGGCCCGGCAGGAAGCGTCTCCTCCTTCACGTAGGTGATAGCCGGGTTGTCCTTGACGATGGCGAGAATCACGTCAGGCTTCAGATCCGACCCGCGCGGTGCCGGCGCGTTCTGCAGCACGATCTGGATTTCCGGCACCGCCGCGGCGATGGCCCCGTAGAAGGCCGCCACCGCCGCCGCATCGACGCCAACGCTCTTGGGCGCCTGGATCATCGTGAAGCGAACCCCAGCCGCGAGCGCTTCCCGGGCATGGGCAATCGCCTCCTCGGCGCTCGGGGCGCTCGCGCCGGCGACCACGGGAACACGCCCGTCGACCCGCTCGACCACGCGCCGCAGAAGGCTCGCCCGTTCGTCGGCACGCAGTTCATCGACCTCGCTGGCAAAGCCGGGAAACACCACGCCGTCCACTCCCGAAGCGAGCGCAAACTCGACGATGCGATCCATGGCGTCGGGATCAATTCCGCCGGTCGTGGAAAAGGGCGTGGGAAGGACGGGAAGGATTCCCTGAAGCATCTCGTTTCCTCTTGGTCCATATGTTGGACTGATTGTTTTTCATATTGGACCTTACGTGTCCTTGGTTTATGGGTCAAGGAGATCAAACTAACGGATGGAAACGCCATGACGCTCGACGTGACCCGCCTTCGCATCATTCTGGACTGGGGGACGACCTCGTTTCGCGCCCTGCTCGTGACACCGGACGGAACAGTTCGCGATCGCATAGAGACTGAGGAGGGCATTCAGTCTGTCCGCGAGGGGGACTTCCTCGGCGTGCTCCAACGCGCCATCGCGCCGTGGCGTGCCGCCTATGGGTTTCTTCCGGTCTATGCGGCTGGCATGATCGGCAGTCGTAATGGCTGGATCGAGATGCCGTATGTTCCGACACCAGCGGATTCGCGGGATCTCGCCGCCCAGGTGAAGAACCTGCCTCTGCCGGATGGCGGCACCATCACATTCCTGCCGGGCCTCACCGACCGCTCAGCACATCCGTTCCCCGACGTAATGCGCGGGGAGGAGACCCAGCTCGTGGGCTTCGGGCTTGATAAGGACATTACGGTCGTACTTCCGGGGACCCATGCCAAGTGGGCCCGGATTGCCGGCAGACGGATCGCCGCGTTCCAGACCCTCGTGACGGGGGAGATATTCAGTACGCTCTCTCGCCACTCGTTCCTGTCGAAGGTTGCACGCAGACCCGCAACGTCAAATTGGGATGCCTTCCTGAAGGGCGTTGCTCTTGTCCGCGACGACAAGCGGACTGCAGGGCTTCTGACCCATCTCTTTGCCGTAAGGACCGGCTGGCTCTCAGGCGCCCTCGTGCCAGAGCAGATGACTGACTACTTATCCGGCCTTGTCGTGGCATCTGAATTCCGAGAAGCAAAGGCGCTCGGATGGTTCACGGATGGCGATCGAATCGCTGTTGTCGGTGACGACGACCTCGTTGAGGTCTACGAGCGGGTCGCCGGCGCGTTCGGTCTCAGCCTCGAACCCGCCCCCGAGGATGCAGCAGTGCGCGGCTGTCTAGCCGTGGCGCGGATCGCCGAGGACATTCATCCCGCGGCGTGAGCCGGCAGGGATGGGCGGAGGCGATCATAATGGAGCATAAGGCCTGAGACCGGGAGTATCTGGGACTTCTTCAGACATTCCTCGCTGCAACCGCCGGGGTTGGGAACAACTTTTGCTTCCAGCTTCTCAGGGCACTGCCGGTCGCGGAGATTGTCGTCCTGCGCTCGACCGGAGCACTCGCTCTCACCATCATTTTCCTGGCCGGTCGCTGTCTGATACGCACCATGCGCGGCAACCCCGCCATTCCGTCAGCTGCTTGGAACCGATGGGTCGCATTCCGTGCTGGATGTGAGGCCGCCGCCGCCGGCTTTCTCATAGTCGCGGTAACGCATCTGCCCATTACCCTCGTAACCGGTGTCCTGATGACTGTTCCCCTCTTGGTCACGGTACTCGGCAAGGCGATCCTTAACGAGCACGCGTCCCGCGGCATCTGGATTGCGATCAGCATCGGATTTGCCGGAACGCTCCTGCTGCTGCGGCCCGGCTTGGACCTGTCGCCTCTCGGCCTGACGAGTGCCGGCCTCAGCGCATTGTGCTTCGCGGGGCGCGACGTGACCACGCGCCATCTGCCGCGGCTGAGCGGCGCCCTACGCTTGACTCTGACCGCCAATGCAGCGACGCTCACTCCCGGTCTCGCGTTGACCTTCGTGCAGCTGTGGGACCCTCCATCCCAGGACCAAATACTCACTATCGCCGTGGGCGTCCTCCTCTACGTGGCGAGCAATGTGCGGCAATGGGGCCTCAGGCTCCGGGAGCGGGTCGGCTTCAAGCGAGCAGCCGTTGCCATGGCGAGGAAACTCGCCGTTGTCATGCACACGATGCTGAGAACTGGCGAGTTCTTTGATCGGTCCGCCAGCACGGCCGCCTGAGAGCGCACCGGAGCACGGGGGACCGGCCATGACTTGAAGCTGAGCCACAGGTAGATTGCGTTCTCTCTTCGGACGCGCCGAGACGTCCCTGCCGGGACGTAGGTCAGGTCATTCCGCTGATGGGACTGCAGGTGCGTGTGATCGACCCGCAGACTGCGTCGAATACATTGGAAGGCCTCCACCTGCGAAGACCATCATGCGGCGAACTGGTGTCGACCGCGAAGACAACCGTGCTCCCGGCAAGCGACCATCACCGGCGCCAAGAAGAACAAGCAGCGCGATCGCAATACCTTCTGTCCGAGATCCGTCGACCGACCAGCGATGGTATCGTCGAGCAATTTCGATAAAGGACTTGCTTAAGAGGCTGCGATTAGACAACCCCATCTAAACATCTAACTCAACCCCCTTGCCGAGGCTACGGCCGGACAGCCGTGACCTCGATCTCGACCAGAAAGCCTGGGTTCGCCAATCCGGCGACTTGAAATACAGACCGGGTCGGTAAGTTCGGCTGCTCAGTGGTCCCGAAGAACTGGGTATATCCCTGCATGAACCCAGCGAAATCCATCTTCCCGCCCTTACCCGGATCGCCAACGAGGAAGACCTGCATTCTGACCACATCTCCCATTTTCAGTCCGATCGAGCTCAACGTCTTCTCGATCGATCGCAGAACAGTTTCAGTCTGTGTCTTCGTGTCGCCATAGGCTTCGATGGTGTTCTTCGCGGCGCTCTGGTTTGAAACCGGCGGAACCGCACCGCTGATATAAACTGTCGTCTTGCCCGCGGGAATTTCAACGGCCTGCGCGATCGGGAAGTCCGAATTCGGGATCTTATGCCGGGTGACGTCCTGGGCGGAAGCAGGCGCAACAAGAGCAAGGAACGTCACAAGCGCTGACGCCCCAACAAGCCGGTGTATCATTATTATCTCCAGTAGGTTGGTGGAACGGATCGGATTACTGTCTAGCGTGACTGCGTCACTTCCTGGGCTGTCACCTTGTCCTCGTAGGAGTTGCCAAAGTGCGTCCGCACGTAGTTCACAACCTCGGCAACCTGCTCATCAGTCATCATCTTGCCAACAGGAGGCATACCATTGAGGCCGTGGAGGACCACAGTAATCGGATAGCCCGCGGCCTCAAGCTTTGGATTGCTGGCGAGGGGAGGATAAATGCCCGCGCCAGAGGCACCCTTGCCACCTGGCATATGGCATGCTGCGCACACGTTGTTGAACAACGCCTCGCCAGACTTGTGGGCAAAGACCCGCGTGGGGCTCAATCTCGGCTCAGCTGAGGGCTGAGCTGCTTCCTGAGCGCTCGTGCTGACTGCGCAGGCGACGGTGAATGCAGTTGCCAGACCATAGGCGCTCATGACCCGCTTCGTGGTTTCGAACATCACGGAATCCTTCGGAATAATTGAGGAATGACCTGTTGGAGTGCATCAGCTCGCCAGGACCCGTTTGTGCAGTCGCGAGATTGCATCAAGCGACGACAGGATCGCGCCTTCCATCCAGGCTGGAATGTAGGAAGCATGCTCGCCCGCAAGGACGATGCGGCCGTCAATCTGGCAGAGGTTGTCGTAATGATCCTTCCGCGCTTCTTCAGTCCAGTCGCCGGCACAGCCGAGTGTAAACGGGACTCGGTGCCAAGCGACTGAAATCCCAGTCTCGAATTCCTGGCGGTATTGTGGATGAATCTGGGCGCCGAACTCGACCGCTTGCCTCACGCGCTCGGCAGGGTCCATAGCTGTGAGTTCGTATGAGTTAGGGCCGTTCCAAGTATAGGCCCCTAACAGCACCCCCTTGCCGCCCTGGTTATACCCAGTGCTGGGGTACGAGATCTGGGATATCGGCAGATCCGTGTAGCTGATGCCGCCATAAATCCGCTCATCTTCCTCCCAGAACCGGCGCTTGAACTGCAGGCCGACCTTCACTGATGACGCATAGGGTACCGCGCCAATAGCGGCCTGCATCGCGGCGCCGACATTCAGCTCGATTTGGCTCAGGATCGTCAGAGGAATTGTGCAGACACACCAGTCGCCGGTCGCCTGAAGCGTTGTTCCCGGCTTCGTCGTGTCTTCATACGTAACCGTGACACCCTTCTCGTCCTGTTGAATAGCCTTTACCTTCGCATTGTAGCGGATGATGTCACCAAGTTCCCTAGCGAAGGCCTTGCCGATCATGTCCATGCCGCCAACCGGCTGGAACATGGTTGTCTGAAACTCGTAGAGCGAAAAGTTGGCCAGCGATCGCCAGAGGCGCGAGTTCAGAACCTCGGTGAACTTGATCGGTTCGCTGTCGGTCGGACGTGCAGTTAGACCGCCGCCGGGATCCTGCGTATAGCCTCGGTACTCAGAAGTCAGGTGCCCAGCCTTATAATTGTAATCCTTATCGAGCGCGCCCCAGGACTTCAGAGCCTGCAGCAGGATCTCTTGGTCTTCCTTCGACACGACGTCTTCGAGCTTACCTTGCTGTGTAACCTTCGCCAACAGCTCCGACACACCTCCAGTGAAGTCGGTCTTGATATCCTTGATACGTTGCGGCTTACCGCCGAACGCCTTGGCAGAATGCAGAAAGGCATTGTGATTGAGCTGCTGGAATGGTTCAAGCTGAACGCCCAGACGCCTGCAATAGTCCAACAGCGCATGGTGGTGGTACGGGATGCGCCAGGGACCTGGATTGATGTACATCCCGGAGTCGAATTCACACTTCTGCGTTGCCCCGCCGAGCTCGGTGAAAGTGTCCCCGCCACGCAAAGACCAGTTCCGGCCACCTGGCCTCTGGTTGAATTCGAGGATCTGGACCTTGTACCCTGCCTTCCTCAATTCCAAGGCAGCGGTCATACCGGCAAGCCCGGCGCCGAGCACGAGGACCGATGCGCCTTTTGCATCGCCATCGAGCTTGATCGGCCCTGTGTAACCGGACTCAGCCGCGAAGCCCAGGCTCGTCATTGCCTGATACATGGCTGCGCTACCAGCGGTCATGCCGATCATGGCAAGCAGGTTGCGACGGCTCATGCCCTGTGATCCAGACCCTTTTTGCATTTTTCCCTCGTTCGAATAGACCGGCGAGGCAGCTTCCGCCGCTGCCGGCAGCGCTAATAGACCCCGATTTGGCACCTACCCGAAGAGGTAGCGGCGCATTGATTTTCGACTTGGTGCCAGTTTTCGGGGCAACTTGTGTGTTGCTTAAGCTTCTTGGGGGACCCGCCGGATCCTCCCCGGTAGGTCCTTTTCTCTCTCGACTTCCTACTTTCCTGCGACGTTTGATAGCGTATCGAAAATCATTTGCGTTCCCTCATCGAGCGACTTCACGGCAATGCGCTCGTCATTGCCATGCATCCGTTCCAAGGTATTGTTATCCAACGGGTACGGATAAATGCCGTAGACCGGTACACCCCGTTGGCGCCACGCCGAGGCGTCCGTTCCCGCCTCAAACAGGGCCGAAACCACCTCTGACTGCGGCCAGACCTTTTTGCTGCTCTCGGCCAGTGCCTTGTAGAGTTCGGTTTCCGTGGAGGAGGCTGCGGCCTTCGAAGCCTTGTCGTAATAGTCCCGCGCCTCGGCATCAGACATGGTTCCGGCCAAGGACACTTTCACTGACGAATCATCAATGGCAGCCTCGACTTGCTTGAGCACGTCCCATGGAACCGAACCTGGCACGAGGCGGACATTGATGTACGCCTCAGCGGCGCCCGGGATGACATTTTCCTTGACCCCCGCTTTAACGATCGTCGTCGCGACCGTGTTGCGCATCAGGGCATGCCACAGGAGAGGATAATCTCCTTTCTCTGACACCCGCTTGCCGGCCTCCCGCAATGCGGCCGGGTCCTCACTCTTTGCGAGCATCGAAAGGTCCGCGGCCAGCGGGCCCTCGGTGCTCTTGGAAAGGGCCTCAAAGTAGGCTCGCGTTTGGGGGGTCAAGGTCGGGTCGGTATCCCAGACCGAGACCTTGGCCAAAGCTCGAGTAAGACGTCCTATCGCGCTGTCCGGCATCGGGCGTGATGAGTGAGTAGGGGTACCCAAAACTTCAAGTTTCAGACCTGAGTAAATCTTATCACGCGTGGTGATATTGACCTGCCTCGTGACTCCACCTTTGTCCTGGAAAATCCAGCCGCCTTCGTTCAGAGCAAATTCGGCATCGATCTTGTCCCAGTGATTTTTGGCAAGCCAAGTGGTGCCATACTCGCCGGCTTCCTCGTCTGCTTCAGCCAGGAAAATCACGTCTCGGGCTAGCGGTTTCTTGCTTTCAGCCAGCATCAGAACCGCTTGGGCAAAGACGGCTTGGCCTCCCTTGAAATCCATAGCGCCGCGCCCAAGAACAAAGCCGTCTTTAATCACCCCTCCGAATGGATCGACTGTCCAAGTTGCCCGCTCGACGGGAACCACATCCGAGTGCCCGGCGAGGAGAACAGGTCGCTTGCTCCCGTCCCCTTTCAGACGGGCGATGAAATGTGCACGTCCTTCGTCCGGCGTTTTGATGATTTCGTTCGGAATCCCGGCCGCGTCGAAGATCTTTTTCAGATACTCAGCTTGCTCGATCGTTCGCCCTGGAGGGTTGCTGGTATCGAAGCGCAATAGATCCTGCAGCAGAGCTGCGGTCTTGCTGGAGTTTGTATCCCCAGGACCCGCAGCAGCGGTAATGCTCCCGGCAAAAAGTGCGAGCGCGGTGAACGAAGAGACGGATATCCATTTCACGACAGAGCTTCCTTCCTTGAAATGGGCGAAGGAAACCATCCGCGTCTGTGCGCGAGACTTCGCCGGGTCACTCAGAGGACGATTGCTTGTTACTGGAGGTCCCGCAGAGACAATGCCCCTCCCACACGGGCCGCTTCGAGAATCTAAGGTGCAGCTACGGCTCGGAGAACATACAAAATATAATTTTTGAGGCGAGTTAGTCTTTATGACACATTGATGATGAATATTGCTGCTTTAGATTCGTCATTCCGAATACGTTCGATCACAAAACAAAAAGAAATTCATCAGAAAAATTTATACTTCAAAGCGGCCTGCATGGTTGCCGAGAGCCAGGAATGTGCCACTGGACCGGCGCATGCTGAAGATGCTTTAAACGGCATCACCTTTGGTTAGCACCGAATGATTGCTATCTTGAGCAGATCGACCGTTCCTATCGTCAGACCCCACTAGGGCGTGTCATCGTTTGATCCAATCGAGTGTAGCGGCGAGACAGAGAATGCCCATGAACGATGAGGCGGTCTTCTCATAGCGAGTAGCAACCGCTCGCCACTCCTTCAACCGGGCCCAGAGCCGGTCGACGACATTGCGGTTGGTGTAGATCCACTCGGGACAGGCCACCGGCACCTCATGGCGCTGCGGCGGGATAGCGGGGGGTGCGCCGATGCTCCAGATGTGCTCGCGAAAGGCCTGGCTGGTGTAGCCGCGATCTCCGCCCCCACGGTGGGACACCCGGCAGTTGCTCGAGCAGCGGGATGACATGGGGCAGGCTCATGCGCCTGCCCAGGCGCGATCCGAAAGGCGATGACGTGGCCAGAGGCGTCGGCGATCACACAGACCTTGGTGCCATAGCCGCCACGAGAGCGGCCAAGTGCTTCACGATCATCTCGCTCAGTTTGAGATCCCCTTTTCGCCGTACCCCTGCCGCCTTCTGGTGCGCCCGCACGCTCGTGCCGTCGAGAAACACCATGCCGAGCTGGACCCCACATTCCTGAACAAGGCTCAGCAAGCGCTCCCAGACGCCGGCTTTGGCCCAGCGGATGAAGATCTGGGCGGCACGCCACCAAGGGCCCAGCTCCTCCGGGACAGCCCGCCACTTGGCCGTTCTGGTGCCGCCAGAGGATGGCCGAGACGGTGCGCCGCAGATCCTGTGGCGGGGTCTTGCCTTTCGGCCGGCACGCTTCAATCAGGGGCTCCAGAAGAGCCCATTGTCCGTCGCTGAGCATTGCTCCTCCTCATCGCGGAGGAGCAAAACGCAAGTCGATCCAATCAGTTCAAGCGACAACACGCCCTAATCGTGAGACGATCCTGATCTGTGAAGTTGAGAGCAGTTTACAGGATCGCTCACGGCGCAGGCCTAGGCCGATCCGGATTCGGCAGCGCCGCTACTTGAACAATCGGATTGAGTAGGATCATGCGCCATCAAACGGCGGCCCCGGCCGATGCTCGGACTCCGGCCCCCTCAACTCACGTAAGCCTCGGCGACATCAAGATAGCGCACACGATGTGCGCACAGCAGGCGAAGTCCGCGTACAATCCGCAGCCATCGTTGGCAGAGCAATTCGATCCGCTTGCCGCCTGACCCTGTGACGACATCTCCGCTGTCCCACGCCGTTGTCACAAATCTGCGGCGCAACCTCTTCAAGCTGTGTAGTGACCAAATATAGACTTGATTTCGAGAAACTCCTCAAACCCGAAGCGGCCCCATTCGCGGCCGTTGCCCGACTGCTTGTAACCTCCGAAGGCCGCGGCCGTGTCGCCGCGTGACCCGTTCACGTGCACCATGCCAGCCCGAATCCGGCGCGCAACGCGACGGGAGCGTTCAATATCGCGGGAGGTGACGTAACTCGACAGACCGTAGACCGTATCATTGGCAATCCGGATGGCTTCCTCCTCGTCCCGGTAGGGCATGATACTGAGGACGGGTCCGAAGATCTCCTCCCGGGCGATGGTCATGTCGTTGCGTACGTCGGCGAAGATGGTGGGGCGGACGTAATAGCCTTTGCGCAGCCCTAGCGGGCGCCCGGGACCTCCCGTCACAAGGGTTGCGCCCTCCTTGATGCCGGTTTCGATGAGATCCTGTATGCGCTCGAACTGGGTCCGGCTGACAACGGGTCCAATCGTGGTCTCGGCTGCTCTCGGGTCACCAGCTACAGTCTCCTCGGCGACGCGGCCTGCGATCTCCATCACCTTCTCCTGCCAGTCAGCCGGGACGAGGAGGCGGGTTGGGGCGTTGCAGGATTGACCGCTGTTGGCGAAGCAGCCTCGCACTCCATGGGTGACCGCCCCGTTAAAGTCGGCGTCGTCCAAGAGGATGTTGGGAGACTTGCCGCCCAGTTCCTGGTGAACCCGCTTCACCGTATCGGCCGCCGCCTTGGCGACCAGGATCCCTGCGCGGGTCGAGCCCGTGAAGGACACCATGTCGACGTCCGGATGGCTCGCGATGGCCTGGCCCACATGCGGGCCGTCACCGTTCACTAAGTTGAAGGCGCCGGCGGGCACGCCGGCCTCATGCAGGATTTCGGCGATGATGAGGGCCGACAGGGGGGCCATTTCGCTCGGCTTGAGTACCATCGTACAGCCGGCCGCGAGGGCTGGGCCGACCTTGCAGGCGATCTGGTTGAGTGGCCAGTTCCAGGGGGTGATCAGGCCGACCACGCCGACGGGTTCGCGGACGACCAGAGTGGAGTTGATCCGCTCGTCGAACCTGTAATCCTTCAGGACTTCGATGGCGCGCGTGAGATGGCCAAGGCCAGCCGACACGTGCCGCTCGAGCGCGAAGGTGAAGGGCGCGCCCATCTCGGTAGAAACAGCTTCCGCGAGATCCTGGGCGCGTTGCCGGTAGATCTCGACGATGCTGTTCAGGAGATCGATACGCTCTGTGCGGGTCGTCGAGGCATAGGACTCGAATGCGCTTCGCGCGGCTGCGACGGCCTTGTCCACGTCGGCGCGCCTGCCCGCAGCAATCGTCGCGACAACTTCCTCCGTTGCGGGGTTGACGACGTCAATGAGATCCTGCCCGACAGGGTTAGCCCAGCGGCCATCGATGTAGAAGTGGTGATGATGCTGCACGGAATCATTCTCCAGCTGTCTTCGTCGACCTCAGTTCATCCGGTGCAGCGCGGAGCGTATGCTCTCGACCGTCTGCCCGATTTGCTCCTCCTCGATGACGAGTGGCGGCGAAAGGACGATGAGATCCCCTGAGGCACGCACTAGAACACCATCCTCGTAGCACATCTGCGCACAAAGGCTTCCCCGGGCTCCCGCTTCTGCGGTACGGGACGACAGCTCCACCACGCCGAGAAGGCCGATGTTGCGGATATCCGCAACATGGGGCTCGCCCTTCAGGCTATGGAGCGCTGCTTCCCATACCGGCGCGATAGCGGTGGTGCGCCCGCAGAGACCGAGTTCCTCGTACACGTCCAGGGTCGCAAGGCCTGCCGCACAGGCCAGCGGATGCCCCGAATAGGTATAGCCGTGAAAGAGTTCGATAGCCTCCGGCGGTCCCGCCATGAAGGCGTCGAACACGAAGTCGCGGATAAGGACGCCGCCCATCGGGACGGCCCCGTTGGTCATGCCCTTGGCGCAGGTGATGATGTCTGGCGTGACGCCGAGCGCCTGAGCCGCGAAGGGGCGGCCGAGGCGACCGAAGCCTGTGATGACCTCATCGAAGATGAGCAGGATGCCGTGCCGGCTGCAGATGGCCCGCAGCCTCTCGAGATAATTCACCGGTGGCGGGTAGACGCCGCCCGAGCCGATAACCGGCTCCACGATAACGGCCGCGACCGTCATGGGATCGTTGATCTGCAACAGGCTCTCCAACTCATCCGCGTAAGGGGCGCCCGCCTCAGGCTGGCCGCGAGAGAAGCCCATCGAGGCCCGATCATAGGGCAGCGAAAGGTGGGACACGTCGGGCAGGAGAGGGCCGAAGTCGCGCTTGTGGCGGCCGATGCCGCCGACCGAAAGGCCGCCGAAGCCCATGCCGTGATAGCCCTTGGCCCGGCCGATCAACTTTGTGCGCCCTGCATCGCCCCGGACGCGGTGATAGGCGCGGGCGATCTTGAGGGCGGAATCGACCGCCTCCGAGCCGGAGTTGGTGAAGAACACGTGGTCAAAGCCGTCGGGCGCGATGCCCGTGAGGCGGCGCGCGAGCTCGAACGCTCCGGGATGGCTCATCTTGAACGAGGAGACGAAATCGAGCCGGCCCGCCGCCTCACGGATAGCCTCGACGATGCGCGGCTGGCCGTGGCCCGCATTGACGCACCACAGGCCTGCCATCGCGTCCAGCACCCGGCGCCCGTCGACCGTGAGATAGTGCATGCCCTCAGCCCCGACGAACATCATCGGGTTCGACCGGAACTGGCGCATGGCCGTGAAGGGAAGCCAGTAGGCATCGCCCACATCGTTGGCGAGGGGGTATGCGGCAATCTGCGGCGAGACGGTCATCGGGTGCTCCTGCAAGGGCGACGAGGGAAAATGAACTTGAACTTTGTCTTACTGAAAGACACTTGTGGTTCAGCCGGGATCTGGGCTCTTGCGGGACCTGACCTGGCTCGCCCGCTGCAAGTGACGGCGCATCAGAAGCGAGGCGATCTCCCGCTCGTCGCGGGCCAGGAAGTCGAGCATTTCAAGGTGCTCGCGGCAGTTCACGACGACCCGCTCGAAGCCGAACTTCCAGTCGTATTGCGAGAAACGCCGTAGCTGGTTCTGGTTGCGGATCGCCGCATGGACGAAGCGGTTGCCTGAAGCTGCGGCCAAGCCTTCATGAAAGGCCGCGTTCATTTCGAAGAAGGCGACGCTGGAGGATTCGTGCCAAGGGCGCTCCAGTGTCTCGTTGTGGAGCCGCCGCATAAGCTCGACCCAACTCGGCTCTAGGCGGAAACTTGGCTCCAGAATACCCATCGGCTCGATCATCATGCGGAAGCGGTAGCTTTCGTCATGAGTGGCCACGTCTCGCGTCCCGGTCAGAAAGCGCCAGCCATAGCCGGGCTTGCGCTCCACCATCTCGAGATCGCCCAGGCGCGAGAGGACCCGCTGTACCGTAGGGCGGTTGAGGCCGTAGCGGCGCATGATCTCGACTTCGGAGATGTCTTGCTCAAAAGCGCCATTCCGCTGGTCGCGGGCGATCCGGACCAGCCATTCTTCGTCTTCGTCGGCCGCGGCCGGAAACGGGGCCTTGGCCAGCTTGGGCAGGGCGATCAGCTCGACGCCTCGATTCGGCCTCCGAACGACGATGCCCTGGTTCTCGAGGTGCTGGAGGGCGCCGCGCACGGGCGTCCGGGATACCTCGAGGCGTCGCGCCAAGCTGTTCTCGTTCAGCAGATCTCCAACCGAGAGGCCGTCCTCATTCACGAGTTGGACGATGCGGTCGGCCAGATCCTGCTGCAATCGGGTCGGTTGATGCACGTCACTTTTCCTCTTGATTGTATTATCTTATGCTGAAATACAATATATCCGCGAAAGACGCTAGACCTGTTGAGAGGCCGCACCGATGATACCAACCTGCCCGCTCGTCGAAATATCCGGTCCCCCCCGTGAGCGGGGCCGCCAATATGGTGAGCAGGCGGCGGATCGGGTGCGCCTCGGCATCGAGCATTACTCCGAGCAACTCGGCCGCAACAATCTGACGGCTGAAGGCATTGCCCGGCTCGTGAAGCGCTTTGAGCCGACTATTGACCGGTTCGATCCTTCATATCTCGAAGAGATGCGCGGAATCGCTGAAGGCGCCGGGGTGGCGTTCGAAGCCGTCGTGCTCCTCAACGCGCGCACCGAGATCCTGAAGCTCGCTCAGCGTCCCGACGATAAGCGGGACCTGCCGGACGATGATCCGGATGGTTGCACGGGCGTTGTCGCTCTACCTCAGGTGACTCGGGACGGGCGCCTGATCCATGCCCAGAACTGGGACTGGAAAGTCGAGTGCGCCGGCACCGCCGTGGTGTTGAAGATCCGCCGGGAGGACGGGCCCGACATCCTGACGTTCACCGAAGCGGGCGCTCTAGGTCGTTCGGGCTTCAACGCGGCCGGCATCGCGATCACGGCGAACTATCTCGAATCGGACCGGGATTACCGCCGCCTCGGCGTGCCCTTGGCGCTGATCCGCCGGAAGGTGCTGGAGCAGAAGCAGGTGGCTGCTTCCATGAGTGCGGTATACACCACGCCGAAATCCGCCGCGAACAACATGATCGTCAGCCAAGCCAACGGCATCGCGATTGATTTCGAGTGCGCACCCGACGAGACCTTCCAGGTCCATCCCGAGCGTGGCCTCATCGTCCACGCCAACCATTTTCAGAGCCCGGTCGCTCTCTCAAAGCTGAAGGACACAGGCATTATAAACACGCCCGACAGTCTCTATCGCGACCTTCGCGTGCGCGCGCTTGTCGAGCCGCATCTCGGCGCCGTCACGCGTGACATAGTAAAGAATGCCTTGTTCGACGATTTCGAGACCCCCTGGTCGGTCTGCCGCCCGCCGCGTCCGAACCTCAGCAACAATCTGAGTGCGACCGTCGCGATGATCGTGATGGAGCCTATGCTCGGCACCATGGAAGTCGCGATGCTTCCGGCACTCAACCGCACGTTCACGACCTACAAGCTCGACATGGAAATCCAGCGACCAACCGAAGCGGGACCCGCCCAGGTCGCGCCGATCGCGAAGGCCTTCTAAGGCGTCCCCGGCGCGTGGACCGGGCTCTCCGAATGAGAGCCGCTCCCGCTGGCGGAAGCGGCTCTAAGCAGCGACCAACAGCTGCCGCCGATAACGACAGAGCAGGAATTTCGAACATATGTGAGGAACACGATGAAACTGAAGTCGAACCTTCTTCTCGCCAGCTGCGTATCGGCCCTTATGGCCGCATCGGTGCTGCCCGCGCTCGCACAGCAATCGGTGCTACGCATTGCGCTCAATGCCGACATCCGCAGCACCAATCCGGGGGTCAACCGGGACGACAACACGGATGCGGTCGTTCTCCATGCAGTCGAGGGGCTCGTAGGCTATGGGGAGAATGCGAGCATTCAGCCCTTGCTGGCTGAATCCTTCACCGTGTCGGAGGATGGACGCGCCTACGTGTTCAAGCTCCGCAACGGCGTCAAGTTCCACAATGGTGCTGACCTGACGTCGCAGGACGTGGCCTGGAACTGGAAGCGCTACACGGATCCGAAGACCGAGTGGCGCTGCCTTGCTGAATTCGACGGTCGCGGCCGCTCGCAGGTGGAAGCCATTGAGACACCCGACCCGCAGACAGTGGTCTTCCGCCTGACGAAGCCGGATGCGCTCTTCTTGGCGACGCTGGCCCGCACGGATTGCGGAATGACCGGCATCATTCATAAGGACTCCGTAAAAGCAGATGGGAGCTGGGACAAGCCGATTGGCACCGGCCCCTTCAAGCTGACTGAGTGGCGCCGCGGCGAATTCGTCAAGCTTACCAAGTTCGACGGCTATGCAAACCGCGGCGAAGGTAAGCCTGACGGCTATGCCGGATCGAAGCGCCCGCTCGTGGACGAGGTCCGCTTCATCGTGATTCCGGACAGCGCCGCCGCGAAGGCCGCGCTGCTGCGCGGCGACGTGGACGTGGTGCCCGACGTCGCGAATGCGGATGTGAAAGAGATTAAGGGCAACGCAAATCTGGGTCTGTCCATCGCACAGAACATGGGCTTGAGCACACTCCTGATGCAGACGCGCGATCCGCTGCTCTCGAACGTGAAGATGCGCCAAGCCATTGCGGCTGCGCTCGACACGCCTCAGATCGCCCAGGCGGTCACTGAAGGTTTGGCGCAGCACAACAACTCCGTCGTCCCGCTGAGCTCGTCCTTCCACACTGCGGCGCACGACAAGGGATATACATACGACCCTGAGAAGGCGAAGAAACTCCTGCAGGAAGCCGGTTATAAGGGCGAGCCGCTCGTAATCCTCACCAACAAGCGCTACCCCCAGACTTTCGCGTCATCGGTCATTGCCCAAGCCATGCTCCAGGCGGTCGGAATCAACGCGAATCTGGAAGTGCTGGAATGGGGCACCCAGCTCGACCGATACAGCAAGGGCAACTACCAGATGATGGCGTTCCCGTATTCGGCGCGGCTCGATCCCTCGCTGAGCTACGAATCCGTCATGGGTCCCAAAGACAAGCAGCCACGCAAGGTCTGGGACAGCCCGGAAGCCCAGGCCCTGCTTGAGAAGTCCATGGTCACGACGGCTCCCGAGGAGCGCCAAAAGATCTTCGACGAGCTCCAGAGCCGGTTCCTGACGGAGGTGCCGTTCGTGATGCTCTACAACGGCGTCGAGGCGAGCGCCTTCCGCAAAAACGTCCAGGGCTACACCGCGTCCGTCCTGTCCAAGCCGCGCGCTTGGGAGGTGAGGATCGCCAACTAACGGCGCGCTCAGTCCAAGGCTCAGCCTCTCTCGATCGGGGAAGGCTGAGCCTCTGATGCCGAGGACATTCCCGTTTGCCGGATGTGGGCGGCCAGAACATGCCTGAGTGCCTCTACATTTCGTGCCTCGAGCGCATCGATCATCATGACGTGCTCGCGGCCTGACTGTTCGATCCGCGCGCGGGTCTTCCACTGTGTTGCGGGCGCCGAAGGGCCGCGCCCACGCAGTTCTGTGACGACGTTGACCAGTTCCCTGTTGGTGCAAAGCCTTAGGAGACGCACATGAAACGCGATGTTCGCCTCGTATTGCTCGAGAATCGTGCCAGTCAGGATCAGTTCCTCAAATCGGGCGGCGAGCCGACGGAGATCTCGAAGGTCAGCCGCGCTGACGCTTTGGATCATGGACTCGGCGGCGGCCGTTTCAAGAATGACCCGGACATCTCGGATTTCGTCGGCCTGCCGGTCGTCGAGCGCATGGACGTGGTATCCGCGGTTCGGCACATGGCGGACCAAGCGCTTCGCGGCCAATTGATCGAGGGCGCGGCGAATATCCATACGGGTTGCGCCGTAGCGGTTCTCGAGATCGATCTGTTTCAGCCAGGTCCCCGGGGTAAAGACGCCGGCCTGGATGTCGCGCGCCATGACGTCGACGAGCTTGGAAAGGGATTCAGTCGTGGCAGTCATCAGGGTAGCGGGCCCTCGGTTGCAAGAAGCGGCGTCATTCATGCGGGAGCCGGCTGGCTGGAACGACCGCCGAAGATGCTCATCGTGCAAAGTCAATAAATGGCCGGTCGCACACCGTACAAGAAAAAATGCCGTCATCAGTATTGCCAAGATCGGTTCCAGGTGCAAACATTTTGGCGCCAATCTTCGAGCCAATCAGGTTTGCCTCATGGACATAGCTCAAGCCTCCCCTCGCGCCGAGGGGCTCAGCAAGGTCGATCAAGGACAACAGATCTATGATCGTGGTCACACCACGGTCGTGGCCAGCAGGAAGGATCCCCGCTTCTCCTATTGTCTCTACGTGCCGCCGACCCTGGGCTCGGGCGAGTCGCCGGCTCTCGTCGTGGCGATGCACGGGACGGGGCGGGCCTTCATGACCTATCGCGATGCCTTCGCGGAGTTCGGGCGCTGGAACAACTGCATCATCTTGTGCCCGCTGTTCCCGGTTGGAGTACTGGGCGACGGGAACCGTGACGGCTTCAAGTACATGCAGGAAGCCGATATCCGTTACGATCACGTGCTCCTGTCCATTGTCGAGGAAGTTGGCGAACGGTACGGGATCGACGTCGCGCGGTTCGCCCTCTTCGGCTACTCGGGAGGCGGCCACTTCACCCACCGGTTTCTCATGCTCCACCCGGATCGCCTCTGGGCCGCGTCCGTAGGCGCGCCCGGTTCGGTGACGTTGCTCGACCCGACCCGCGACTGGTGGGTTGGAACGCGGAACGTGAAGGAGCGCTTCGGCATCGACATCGACGTGAAGGCCATGGCCCGCGTTCCGGTGCAGATGATCGTCGGTGCTGCGGATCTTGAGACTTGGGAGATCACGCACCGGGAGGGCGGACGCCATTGGATGCCCGGCGCCAACGATGCGGGACGGACCCGCCCCGAGCGCTTGGACAGCTTGCGCCGCTCCTTCGAGGCGCATGGCATCAAGGTCCGCTTCGACCTGGTGCCGAATGTGCCCCACGATGGCAACCGTGTCGTCAAGCACGTTCAGACTTTCTTCGCCGATGTCCTGAAGGACGGGCGCGTCGCACGGAATGCGAAAGCGGAGGGATAGGACCATGAAAAAGACCATTGCGGCCGCACTCGGGGCGGCACTCGCGACGGCGGCTCCCGCTGCGGCCCAGACCGTAACGGTGGCGCTCAATGCCGACATCCGCAGCACCAATCCAGGCGTGAACCGGGACGACAATACTGATGCAGTGGTGCTGCACATGGTGGAAGGACTCGTCGGCTATAAGCAGGACGGAACTGTCGCGCCGCTCCTGGCCGAATCCGTCTCCCAGTCGCCGGACGGGAAGACCTACACGTTCCGCCTCCGCAAGGGCGTGAAGTTCCACAACGGGGCCGATCTGACTGCCGAGGACGTCCTATGGAGCTGGAACCGCTACATGGACACCAAGACGGACTGGCGCTGCCGCTCGGACTTCGACGGCCGCTCCGGCCTGAAGGTCGAGAAGGTCGAGGCGCCCGACGCCTCGACAGTCACCATGACCCTCGACCGCCCCAGCGCGCTCTTCCTCGATTCCATGGCGCGGACCGATTGTGGCATGACGGCGATCCTGCACAAGAGTTCGGTCAAGGAGGACGGGAGCTGGGACAAGCCCGTCGGCACAGGCCCGTTCAAGTTCGGCGAATGGCGCCGAGGCGAGTTCGTGATCCTGTCGCGCTTCGACGGATACGAGTCCCCGCCCGGCGACAAGCCGGACGGTCTGGTCGGAGCCAAGCGGACTGCCTTATCTGAGGTGAAGTTCCTCGTGGTGCCTGATGCCTCCACCGTGAAGGCGGCCCTCGTCTCGGGAGCTGTCGACGTGGCGCAGGTGCTCGACACCGACGTGCCGGAGCTGCAGAAGGCATCGAATGTCGAGGTCGGCCTCTTCCCGTCGGCGACGAAACACACTTTCCTGTTCCAGACGCGCGATCCGCTTCTCGGCAACGTGAGGCTGAGGCAGGCCATCGCGGCTTCCATCGATATGCCGCAGCTCGTGGCAGCGGTCTCGAACGGCCACGGCAGGCCCAACAACTCGGCCGTGGCCGTCACATCAGCCTATTACGACGACGTTCAGCGTAAGGGCTATGCTTATGACCCTGCCAAGGCGCAGCAGCTCTTGAAGGAGGCAGGATACAAGGGCCAGCCGATCAAGATCATCGCCAACAAGCGCGTCCACGTGCCGAGCTTCAGTGCGGCCGTGATCGCGCAGGCGATGATGCAGGCAGTCGGCATCAACGCGGAAATCGAAGTGCTCGAATGGGCGACCCAGCTCGATCGGTACAACAAAGGCAATTACCAGATGATGTCCTTCTCGTACTCGGCGCGCCTCGACCCTGCCCTGAGCTACGAGCAGTTCTCCGGCCCCAAGGACAAGCAGCCACGCAAGGTTTGGGACGATGCGGCGACCGAGGCGCTGATCGAGAAAGCATCGGCAATCTCGGATCTGGCTGAGCGCCAGAAAGTCTTCGACGAGCTTCACCGGCGCCAGATGGACGCGACGCCACTCATCATCTTCGCCAACGGTCAGGAGGCATGGGCCCATACGAAGCGCGTCCAGGGCGCAGATCCGTGGGAAGGCAAGCCTCGCGCGTGGGGCGCCCGCGTCGTGGCGAACTGATCGAGAAAGGGAGGGAAGACCATGGTGCGTTTCGCACTCAGACGGATCCTCATGGCCGTCCCGACCCTGCTCATCATGGCAGTCTCGGTGTTCGTCCTGATCCGTCTCATTCCGGGGGACCCGGCCTCTCTCATGCTCGGTGACCTCGCGGATCCCGCGAGCCTCGCCGATCTGAGGCAGCGTCTGGGGCTTGACCAGAGCCTTCCGATTCAGTTCGGGATCTGGTTCGGCAATGTCCTGCAGGGCGATCTCGGAAACTCCATCACGTCGAGCCAGCCGGTCCTGCCGCTCGTGCTCGACCGGTTTTGGGTCAGCGCCAGGATCGTGTTCGTTGCGGTCCTGTTCGCCACGGCGGTCGCGGTTCCGGCGGGCGTGATTGCGGCGTGGCGGCAGAACAGCACCCTGGACCTGGCGCTGGTAGGTACGGCGACCGTCCTGCTGTCCATTCCTACCTTCTGGCTAGGCCTGCTGCTCCTGCTCTTGCTTGGCCTAAAGCTCGAATGGCTGCCCGTCGTCGGCTACGTCTCTTTCACGGAGAACCCAACGGCGGCGCTTCTCTACATCATTATGCCAGTCATGACCCTGTTCCTGCACGAGATGGGCGTCCTGATCCGCATGGCACGGGCGAGCACGCTGGAGGTGCTGCGGCTCGACTACATCACCCACGCCCGCGCGAAGGGGCTCTCCGAGAGCGCCGTGCTGTGGCGGCACGCCTTTAAGAACGCCTTCGGCCCAACCTGGACCCTGATCGGCCTCGTCCTCGGAAACCTGCTCGGCGGCATTGCAGTGGTCGAGACGGTGTTCACGATCCCGGGGCTCGGGCGGCTCCTCGTCGACTCCATTTTCGCCCGCGACTACCCGGTCATCCAGGGATGCCTGCTCTTTGTGGCCTTCGTCTATGTGGTCGTGAACCTTATCGTCGATCTCCTGTATCCCGTCTTCGACCCGAGGGTGACTGCGGAATGAAATTACCAGCTCCCAACGCCGCCCTCGGCGGCGCCGTCGTCGGCATCGTGATCCTCAGCGCACTCTCCGGCGCCCTCTGGACACCATTCGATCCGCTCAAGATCAACTTCGCGGCACGGCTGCAGCCGCCAGGGCCCGTCTACTGGCTCGGCACAGACGAATTCGGCCGCGATGTCCTGAGCCGCCTCATGGCGGCCGCGGCCACGAGCGTCTGGATCAGCCTTCTCACGGTCACAGCGGCCGTAACGGCCGGAACGGCTCTCGGTGTCTTCGCGGGCTACGTGCGCGGCTGGACGGACCGTATTCTCATGGCATTCAACGACGCGCTCCTAGCTTTCCCGGGTATCCTTCTGGCGCTCGGCCTGCTCGCCGTCATCGGCGCGAACAAGTACGGCATCATCCTAGCGCTTGGGCTGGCCTATACGCCGTCCGTGGCGCGCGTGGTGCGCGGCACCGTGCTGTCCCTGCGCGAGAAGGAGTTCGTGGAGGCCTCACGCGTGATGGGCAATTCGGAGATCTTCACCATGGCGCGGCACATCCTGCCCAATTGCGTCGCGCCACTGACAGTGCTTGCAACCTCCATGTTCGGCTGGGTGCTCTTGTCCGAGAGTGCCTTGAGCTTTCTCGGACTCGGCGTGCCCCCCCCCGCGCCCACATGGGGTAACATGCTCGCCAGCAGCCGCTCCTTCATCGCGCAGGCCGTCTGGCTCGGTATCTTCCCTGGTCTGTGCATCTCGCTGACGCTTCTCGGCATCAACCTTCTGGGAGATGCCCTGCGCGACAAGCTCGATCCACGCATGCGAGGAGTGTGATATGGTCAAGACCGAACTTCTCAGCGTCGAGGGCCTGAGGCTCACGGTGGCGCATAGCCAGATGAACGTTGTCAAGGGCATCAGCTTTACGGTGGCACCTGGAGAGATTGTCGGCATCGTCGGTGAATCCGGTAGCGGCAAGACCCTCGCGGCCCGCGCCGTCATGGGCCTGGAGCCGCCCGCCATACGCCGCACCGGCGGCACCATCCGGTTCGAGGGCAAGGACATCGCACAGCTTTCGCCCGGCGAATTGCGGAAGCTGCGTGGCGCGCGCGTCGGTATGGTGTTCCAGGAGCCGATGACCTCCCTCAACCCGTCCATGCTCATTGGTCGGCAACTCGACGAAGGTTTGGCGCTTCACCGGAAGCTGAGCCCCGAGGAGAGGCGGACGCTCATCCTCGACATGCTCCGCCGTGTCGGCCTCAAGGATCCGGAGGGTGCGCTCCAATCCTATCCTCACCAGTTCTCTGGAGGAATGCGCCAGCGCATCATGCTGGCCTCCGTCATGCTCCTCCAGCCGGCGCTTCTCATCGCTGACGAGCCAACGACGGCACTCGACGCGCTCGTTCAGCGGGACGTGCTCGAATTGATGGTCGAGCTCACGCGGGCGCGGGGCACGGCCGTCCTCATGATCAGCCACGATCTCGCAATGGTAGCCCGCTATACCGACCGCATCATCGTGATGCAAAAGGGCGAGATCATAGAGGAGGGCGTCACGCAGGACCTGCTGCGCGAGCCCAAGGATCCCTATACCCGGAAGCTCCTGACGGCGATGCCGCATCGCCTCCCGGCGCGGAGCATTACGGAAGCGGCGGGGCCCATCGTCGAGGTCCGCAACCTCGTGGTCGATTATGGCGGCCGACAGGGCTTCCTGCGCAAGGAACCGGGCAAGCGGGTGCTGCACGGAATTAACCTGTCCATTCGGCCGCGGGAGGTCGTGGCGCTGGTCGGTGGGTCGGGCTCTGGCAAGACGACACTAGGTCGCGCGATCGCAGGCCTCCTGAACCCGACCGGCGGAGAGATCCGCTTTGCGGGACGTTCCATCGTGCCTGGAAGCGAAGGCTGGAACGATTATCGCCTCGACTGCCAGATGGTGTTCCAGGATCCTTATTCCTCCCTGGATCCCAGAATGACCATCGGGGCGCTCATCCGCGAGGCCCTGCGCCTCGTGCCGACCATGCGCAGCCGCGAGAAGACGGAGCGGGTTCGCGAGATTCTGAACGAGGTCGGCCTGAGCGACGCTTATGTGGAGCGCTATCCGCACGAACTCTCGGGTGGCCAGCGTCAGCGCGTCGCCATCGCCCGCGCGGTCGTGCGCCGGCCAGCCTTCGTCATCGCGGACGAGCCCGTCTCAGCCCTCGACGTCACAGTGCGTGCACAGGTGCTCGACCTATTCGCAGACCTGCAGGAACGGCACGGCTTCTCGTGCCTCTTCATCAGTCACGATCTCGGCGTGGTCGAGCAGGTCGCCGACCGGGTTGTCGTCATGCAGGACGGCCGGATCGCCGAGGAGGGGACGCGCGACGCCGTGTTCGACGCCCCGCAGCATCCCTATACCAAGCGTCTTCTGTCGGCGATTCCGATCCTGGTGCGCACGGAACAGGATGGCGTCCGCCTCCGCTGGCGCGACGAGGAGGCCTCACCCGAACATGGGGCAGAGACGCCGAGGCCCGAGGCCTACGCTGCCCTCGGGAGGGGATGAGGAATTGTGGGCAGTTCAGCGGCTGCCTGTCCGTGGCCCCGGGCGTTGTCGTTCATCATGCCGGGATACCAGTGCTCGAATACGGCATTGTCAGGTCTGGATGGCGCCCATTCGGCAATCGGATTAAGCTGATGCAGCCAAACCGCTTCACCCATCCGGGAGGTGATTAGCGACCCATATAACCAAGTATGGCCGTATGTCCTCCATTTTGGTGAGACGAACTTCCGTCTGTTTTGTCGCGTACCTGATGAACCGAATGCGGGCGAGAACAACTCATGCCTCTTCATGGAGTGGCGGCCGTCACAATGATCGCGTTGGTCGGGCTGATGGTGCAGGCTGATGCGCAGGCGCCGTGCCAAGACTACCTGCGGCTGCGCAACGCCGACTCAGGAGCTTGGGGCCACAAGAGCGTCACGCTCGAACCGCTGCGAAGCCTTGCATCGTGCCTCCTTGGCCGCGGAGACACCTCTCATGTACGCAGGTGCATATCATGAGCCCTGCGCCATTTCCGGCGAACTGTTGAAGCAGGTGGAAGGATACCGCCGCGAGGTATTACAAGCTCGCGACAGCGCCTGTGCTGGAGGCCCTACTCGACCGTATCCGGTAGAGATCCTCTACCGTTGAGAACCTAGGAAATTGCTTTCTTCAGGCGCGAAGAACGGGTCGGCCTATTCCTTTGTTGAGACGACATCCCCGTTCGCGAAGCCGACAACGGCCTCCCTGCCACCGACCATCTCGATAGCGATGGTCCTGGAAGACCGCAAAGGAGAGCGAATTGCGCTTGGGCCGACAGCGCTTGGAGACCGGGCTCTGGAGCACGGATGTCGGCCAGACCGAGACCGATCATGCCGGCTGCCATCCTGCGGCACGCGGCTTAACCAACTGCCTGCCGTCGCTGGCGGCGGGCAGGGAAGGGGAGATCGAGAAGCAGGAAGGTTTCTGGCAGGTGCTGGGGAGGCGCTGGTCCTTGCCCGCAAGGATCGCGAGCAGGTGATCCTCGCATGGGAACTGATGAGCCGGGTCAAGGCCAAGATCCGCTGCAACTCGAAGCAGCCGGGGCTGTCGAGCTCTTTTTGTCCTATCCGCCAGTGACGGTGCCCCGTGCGGCCAAGCTGCTGAAGGTTATGCCTGATGCCGTCAATTTGTTACTGGCCCTGCCCGGGGCCTGCCGCGCGAGCTCACCAGATCCACCCACTACAGAGCTTGGGAATTCGTGTAAGATATCATTCCTTTCCCGAATCCTCAGCTCGTGAGAGCCGCCTAAGGATCGCGTCCCTCAATCGCAGATGCCATCACCAGTGCGAAAGCTGCTCCATCCCGCGATTCACAAGCACACTGCCCATCCCACATGGATGCTGGCGAAAAGGCTGCTCGGAAGGCCAGACTTTCCGGATGCGCTGCTGGAGTATTGTGTGGCGATGACACAGCCGCCGGGAGCCTCCTGGCCAACCAGTAAGGTCTTCGCGCAGAAGCTGCGCTACCTCACCTGCTACTTCCTGATCGGCAGCTATGCTCGCTGGCAGAGGGGGGATGGGGAGCCGCCCACTCTCGCCGCCCTGCAGCGCGCCGCTGTGGCCAGCCCCCGGCAGGTTGCTGGCTTCATCAAAGACCTGAGGCATGGCGGCTATCTTATTGCCGAACAGCAGGAGAGCGACCGCCGCCGCTATCTTCTGCGTCCGACAGCGGCACTGATCCACGAGGTTGCGCGCTCGCCACTGGCTTTTCTCGCCGCGTCTGAGCGGCTGGAACGGTCGTCGAGGCCTCTCGTCGAAATAATCTCATCTTCGCCGGAACAGATGTGCGACTGGCTCGGCCGATCTGTGGATTCCTACCAGGAGGATGACAGTCTCTTTGCACCGTTCCGGGCGATCGTGCAGATCACGGAGCGCGAGTGCGGCTATCCGCTGATGGCCGCTGTCGTGGGGGCGCATCACGCGACGCAACTCGGTACGGAAGTTGGCCTGCCGTCGCTGACCTACCGCGGGCTGGCCGAACGCTTCCAGGTGTCCCGCCAGCACATCGGCAACATGCTAACCGAGGCCGAGAGGCAAGGCTGGTTCAGCATCGCTCCGGGTGGTTATCTGAGGGAAATCCCCGCGGACTTCATCGCCGAGTTCGAAACCTGGGCGGCGGGCCAGATGGCGCATTATCGGCTGCTCGCGGATCTGGTGAGCAGCCGTGCCGGCACAGCACCGGAGACGACGGCCTGATGACGAATTCCTGATCCTCCAGGATCAGGAATTCGATGCAAGGTTTGGACTGTCAGACACCTTGGTTTTGACCGATAAACCGGCATGGCGGTTAGGCTCCCTCGTCGGACCGTCTGTTCCCCGCCGCCGGCGCACCGCAGTCAATCGCGATACTGAGATCCGAGATGCATGACCTGATCCCGCCCGTTCCTCCCGCTACCAGGCACGGCTCCTTCCGGGCCGTCTTGCTCGGCTCGGTTGCGCTTTGTGCACTGGTCGGCGCGTCAAGCGTCTTGGCCGACGGGGGAGACGGCGGCCTCTTCTCGCTAGGTGGACGATCGTCCTTTTCCGGAACCGGAGGGGAAGGCGGAATTGTTGTCAGAGGCCTCAGTGGCGGAGGCGGAGGCGGCGCGGGCGATACTGGTGGAAATGGCGGCGAAGCAAATGGCTGCGACGATGCCGATTGCAGAATCTTATCCGGGACCGCCGCGGGTGGCGGCGGCGGTCAACCCGGTGCGAGAGATGGCCTCGGAGGCGATGGGGCTGACGGTCAAGACGCCACTTGGAGAGGCGGCGGCGGCGGTGGCGGCGCGCATGGCTTCAACAACGCTTCCGGACCAATCCCGAACCGGGAGTTGAGCGGCGGCCGGGGTGGCAAAGGTGGAAACGGCACCACCGGCGGTGGCGGTGGCGGTTCTGGAGGCTTCGGTCTCGTACTGCAGAACACCTCCGATTACATCGCCATACAGCGGGCCGTTGGTGGTGCCGGTGGGGATGGGGGTCATGGCGGCCAAGGCCAGGGAGGGGGTGGCGGCGATGGCGGGATAGGGCTTGCCGCCACCGCCGCCGATTCACTGGCTGTGCGCGCCGTCATGTTGGGCGGCAAAGGGGGGCGCGGCGGCGGCAATGACAGGCTCGACGGCCTCGGCATTGGAAAGGGTGGTCGCGGCGGCGCGGGCGTTTACTCGACCAGCCGCTCCACAAGCATCGAGGCGATGGTTGTCGGGGGCGACGGTGGCGACAGCAACAATGATCAAGGCGGACATCAAGGCGGAACCGGCGGCTCAGGCGTGGAAGCGTCCGGCGCCGTAACGGTCTCGGCCGAAATCCGCGGCGGCAACGGCGGAGTCAGCATTAATGGCGCATACACCGGACTCGGGGGCATTGGCCTCATGCTCATGGGTTCGAACCACGCGAATGTCTTCGCTCCCATCCGCGGCGGCGTGGGTACCACCGGCGGAGCCGGTATTTTCCTTCGTACCGATGCAGATGTCACCGTCAATTCACGCGTGCGGGGTGGTGATGGACTGGATACCGGCGGCATCGCCATTGATGGCGACGGTACGGGACACGAGATTAACCTGCAGGCGAATGCTGTCGTCAGCGGGGGCCTAGCCGGCGGCGTGCGCGGCGCCGCGATGCGGGTCACAGGGGATAGCACGCTCAATCTTTCCGCCGGCGCCGTTATCGAGGGAGACATTGTCATCGACTACGGCAACTGCCCTACAGGCAGCTGCTACATGAGTACGCTCACCGTCAATGTGCCGTCGAACTACAGGTATGATGGGTCATTCCGAGGCATCGGCAGGCTGGAGAAGCAGGGCAGTGGAACGCTCACCTTGTCAGGAGCCAACGCTTACGGGGGCGGGATCGTCATCGGTCAAGGCACTCTGGCACTGACAGGCGTAAGCAGTATTACGAGTGCAGCCAGCCTTCGCTTGGATGGCACACTCGACATCTCGGGCTTGTCGGCATCAAGCACGACAATCCCGAGCCTCGTGCCGACAGCGCTTGGAGAGCCGGCACCCGGCAACATCATCCTCGGCAACAAAACACTCCAAATCAACCAAGGCGGCATCGCTGAATTCGCCGGCCGGATCACCGGTGCAGGATCCGTCATCAAAGATGGCGCGGCGATGCTCACGCTCCATGCCGAGCAGGGCTACAGCGGCGCCACCATCGTCCGCGGGGGCAGGCTCGATCTGACCGGATTCGGCAGCATCGCAAGCTCAAGCGCCGTCCAGGTCGACAGCATGTTGAGCGTCTCGGGCGGAGAAACTTACCTCCTGCACGATCTATCCGGTTCCGCGACAGGCAGGCTTCTCCTGGTCAACGGCAGCTCGCTCAGTATCGCTCAGGAGGCACACGGTACCTTTGCCGGCAGCTTGGAATCTTACGGCACCGTGAGGAAAGCCGGCGCCGGGACGCTCACGCTGACGGGCGACAGCACCCGCTTCGACCATATCCACTCACCCTTCATCGGGACCATCGCAGTCGACCAAGGGACACTGGCATTGGCAGGCAACGCTAATCTCGGCCGATCACGAGGTCTGAGTGTCGACGGTGTGCTTGATATTTCCGGCCTGACGGCTGCTGGAACCACAATCGCCAACATTGCCGGGAGCGGCACCGTCGCGCTCGGCGACAAATCGCTGACCGTTAATCAGACGACGGACAGCACATTCTCGGGTGGATTCAACGGAGCTGGCTCGTTACAGAAAATGGGCACCGGCAGGCTCGTCCTTTCGGGCACCAGCACGCATGCCGGCGGCACAACGGTCGCCCAGGGCGTGTTGGAGCTGTCGGGATTGCTCCGTGGACCTGTCACAATTGGACCAAGCGGTATTCTCAATGCGGCCGGTGGTGCCATCGAAGGCTCAGTGACCGTCGAAAACGGTGGCACACTGTTTGGTGGCCCGAGCGGCGGCACGCTTCGCATGGGCAGTCTCAGCCTCGCCGCAGGATCGACGACCAATGTTAATCTCAACGCACCTTCGGAAGATGCGCTGTTCGATATCGTCGGCCCTCTTACCGTTAATGGCACACTCAATGTGACGGGCGGTGGAGCCTATGGCACCGGCATCTACCGGATTTTCTCCACGAACGACACCGTGACGGATGCGGGCCTGGCTCTCGGTTCGACGCCTACGATCGAGAACGTGATGACGCGGCTTGATATCGGCGAACGCACGGTGGATGTGCTGGTTACAGGCGACGGGACGGCGCTTCAATATTGGAGCGGCAATGGCATGGACAGGGGTGGAAGCGGCACGTGGAGCGACACGACACGCTGGCTCGAACCTGATGGTCGGCAGCGCCTCTGGCTGAACGGTACTGGGGTCTTCGGCGGCCCCGCAGGACGGATCACGGTCGAGGGAGCCCAGCGGATCGGCACGCTCGAGTTTCTGACGTCGGGCTACGAGCTCGTGGCAGGCAGTGGGGGCGAACTCCTTCTCGACGGGGGCGGTCGCCTCTGGGCCGAGGGCGCTCAAACGACCGCGACGGTCAATGCTCCGCTCACCGGCACGGGGAGCCTCACCAAGATCGGGGCGGGCACCATCGTTCTGGCAGGACAGAACAGCTATTCCGGCGGGACCTTGCTGCAAGCCGGAGCCCTGACGCTCGCGGCGAACAGCGCCCTTGGTACAGGGCGCCTCGATGCACGCGATGGCACAAGGCTGTCATTTGGAGCCGATGGGCTCAACGTCGCCAATGCTATGGCGCTCACCGGCAACCTCATTATCGCAACAGATCCGGGTCTGGCTGCTACCTTGTCAGGCGTGATCGGCGACGGCTTGATGCCGGGCCGCGTCGTCAAGACAGGCGCTGGCCAGCTGACGCTGACCGGCACCAACAGCTATACGGGCAACACCGTCATCTCCGCCGGCACATTGCAGATCGGCGAGGGCGGGACAAATGGGTCGATCCTCGGCGACGTCACCAATAACGGCACGCTGGTTTTCAACCGGAGCGACGACGTTACGTTCGGCGGAGCCGTCATTGGGTCCGGTGCACTCGTCAAGCAGGGCGCAGGCCGGCTCACGCTCAGCGGTGCGAACCGCTATACCGGCGGCACGACCATCTCACGGGGAACACTGGTCGGGAGTTCGTCGAGCTTTTCTGGCAACATTGCCAACAACTCCTCCCTTGTCTTCGATCAGGCTCATATCGGCACTTATTCCGGATCCATCTCGGGATCGGGATCTGTCACTAAGCAGGGGTCCGGAACGCTCATCCTCACCGGCAGCAACAGCCACACGGGTGGTACAGTCATTAAAGAGGGAACGCTGCAGATCGGCGACGGCGGCAGGATGGGAAGCATCTCCGGCTCGATCGTCAATAATGGCGCGCTGGTCTTGAACCGCTCCGGGAGCTACGACATTAACGCCTCCATCCGCGGGACAGGGACGCTCGCGATCATTGGCGGTACAGCGAACTTCACCGGAACGGGCTACGAGGGACCTGTGTCGGTGGAAACAGGGGCTTTCAACCTCACGCCCAATTCACACTGGGGCTCGATCGTTACGATTGGCCAGGGCGGCACGCTGGGCGGCTCGGGCACGATTGGCGGGCTGGTCGTCCGTCGGGGTGGCACCGTTTCGCCCGGTTACTCTCCTGGGACGCTCAACGTTACCGGCGACATAGCCTTCGATGCCGGCTCGAGCTACACGGTCGATGTGACGGTGGATGGGGACCACGATCTCATTACAGCGAAGGGTGCCTCCAAACTCTCAGGCGGCACAGTGAACGTCCGAGCCGCCCGCGGTCTCTATGCCGCCACGAACACTCACGCGATCCTGAGCGCCCAAGGCGGCGTAACCGGCAAATTCGCCTCCACCTCCTCCGATCTTGCCTTCCTGACCCCTTCGCTCTCTTATGATTTGAGCAACGTCTATCTCACGCTGACCAGAAATCAGGTCGATTTCAGCGCCCTTGCAGAAAGCCCGAATGCACGAGCGGCTGCGACGGCTGCCGAGACGCTGGGTTTCGGCAACAACCTCTATGAGGCCCTGGTACTACTGTCTGCAGACCAGGCGAGCGCCGCCTTCGATGCGCTCTCGGGCGAGGCGCATGCCTCCGCCGCCGCTGTGGCCTATGGCGATGCCGCACAGGTGCAGAACAGCATCCTCACCCACCTGCGCCAGCCGCTGACCTCCCGCCTGCCCACCTTCGTGCAGGGCTCCTACACGGCCGCTTACGCGGCCGATGCTCCCGGGACAACTCCGCAGCCCGTGGCAGTGGTGCCCGCGTTCGATCCCCGTCGCTTTGCCCTGTGGGGCGAGGGCTTCGGCTCCTGGGGCAAGATCGGCGGCAACGGCAATGCCGCGGGCCTCGAAACCTCCACCGGTGGGTTCATCCTCGGCGCCGACGCGCAGGTGGCGGAAGCCTTCCGTCTCGGTCTGGCCGGTGGCTTCACCCGCACCACCTTCGACATCGACGGCCGGCTCTCGTCGGGCAGCAACGAGAGCGTCTTTGCAGCACTCTACGGCTCGTCCTCCTGGGGAGCGCTCAGCCTGCGGCTGGGCGCGGCTTATGCCTGGCACGACATCGATGTGAACCGCACCGTCCGCTTTCCCGGCTTTGCTGGCGCGATCGACACGTCCTACGATGGTTGGACCGCACAGGCCTTTGGCGAGGTGGGCTACCGGATGGGCCTAGGCCCGGTGCAGCTGGAGCCGTTCGTTGGAGCCTCGGTGTTGCGGCTGCACACCGACGCCTTCCAGGAGGAGGGCGGGCCCGCAGCGCTCACCGGCTCCGCCCGGGATCAGGATCTGGCCACCACGACGCTGGGCCTGCGGGCCGAGGCCCGCCTGAGCGACACGGTCCCGCTGATCGTGCGCGGTCTCATCGGCTGGCGCCATGCCTATGGCGACGTTGAGCCAGAAGCGCTCCTCGCCTTCAGCGGCGGTGCCACAGCCTTCACGGTGGCGGGCACGCCGATCGACCGCAATGCGCTGGTGGCGGAGGCCGGGCTCGACTGGCAGATTACTCCCGACATGACGCTCGGCGCCGCCTATGTGGGCCAGATCGGTGAGCGGGCGCAGGAGCATGCCCTCAAGGGTAACTTCACCTGGCGGTTCGAGACACGGTGAGGTTGCCGATCGAGCTGGCGATTCCGGCGCTAGACACATTCAGCGTCTGTGCGGATCGCAGAGTACTTGAAATGTCATTCTGTATTGAGCAGTGGTCAATCTGGGGACGGCGTCATTCTGGCGCCTCTCGGAAGCAGAACCAAAATCTGCGCTCGCCAGGAACATCGGGCGTTCAATAAGCCGCTGGAATGTGGAAGGCCAAGCGGTATCAGAGATTTACCGCAGTGCCTCTTACGATCTCCGTACCTCTCTAGGATCCAGTACTTGCATCACCTGCAAAGGAGCCTTTAGGCTCTAAGAAAGCAGCTCCGGCCATCAAGGGATGCTCGTAAATGAACCTGCGCTTCGTCGAAACGTTTCTTTGGGTCGCGAGGCTGGGTAGTTTCAGCGCTGCAGCCGAGAGGCTTAACACCACACAAGCTGCAATTTCGAACCGTATTGCTACCCTGGAGCGAGATCTGGGGATTCGACTTTTCGAACGGGATGTCCGTTGCGTTCGCCTTACCAGCTTAGGGCAGCAGGCGGTCCCGAAAGCTGAGGAACTGGTGCGGGTCGCCAACGAGTTCCGAGAGGCCGTCAGCGATCCCGGAAGCCTGCGCGGATCGATTAAGATCGGCACGATCGACTCCATCGTTCATGCTTGGCTTCCGCAGTTCATTGAACGCATTCGGGCCCGCTATCCCAGCGTCGCCATAGATCTCAATACCGATACGAGCCTCAGTCTTGCGCGTGAGGTTGCCGAACGACGTATCGACCTTGCCCTCATCATGGGGCCGGTGATCGCGCCCGAAATCATTAATCTCGAATTATGTACATTCGCATGTACCTGGCTTGCCAGCCCGAAGCTCGGCCTTCCGGACAAACCACTGACACTGGCAGAGATAGCAGACCAACCGATCCTGGCCTATTCTAAGGACAGCGTTCCCCATCACCGGGTCCTGCGACAGCTTGCCGATGCAGGGATCGAGGACCCGACGATCTATAATTCCAACTCCCTCGCCACTATCATCCGGCTGGCCCAGGATGGTATCGGTATAACACCACTCCCAACTGTAATCGTGCGGGAGCAACTCGCGGCTCGAACGCTGGTGGCACTCGACGTAACGCCAGCCTTTCCGCCACTTAGCTTCCACGCGGTCTATTCCGACCATCCGGACAACTTGATTTCGGCCGTGATGGCACAAATGGCGCACGAGGTCGCCCACAGCTTTTCATTGGCACAGACGGACGGAGCCTCCTGGTAGACCGATGCCGAATGGGTCTACGTGTCATTGTGCGGTGCCGAACAAGGAAAACTTTGGCTCCAGGGAAAGTATTTCGCGTTTGTGCAAGCTCGCACGTCTCGCCCACATTTGACCGTAGGTTCAAAGGAGGCCGTGACGTGAAAGTCAGTCTGATTCAGATGAATTCCCAGAACAACAAGGCGGAGAACTTGAAAACTGCAGCCGCGATGATCGAGAAGGCCGTCAGCGAAGAGACGCCCGATCTCATCGTCCTGCCAGAGTACTACGCCTATCTCGGCGAGGGACGCGACAACGTCCACGGCAATGGCGAGTTCTTCCCGGACGGCGAATCCTACAAGCTGATGTCCAGTCTTGCCGCCAAGCATCGGGTGACCATCCATGCCGGCAGCGTCGTCGAGCGCGAGGGCAACAACCATTACAACACAACCCTGGTGTTCGGCCCCGACGGCAAAGAACTCGCCCGTTACCGCAAGATCCATCTCTTCGACGTCGATGTCCCGGGCGGCATCAGCTACCGCGAGTCGGACACGATCAACCGCGGCCAGGACGTCGTGACCTACAAGGTCGGGGACGTCACTGTCGGTTGCGCGATCTGCTACGATATCCGCTTCCCCGAACTCTTCCGCAAGCTGCGCGACGCGGGCGCCGACGTGATCGTCCTGCCGGCTGCCTTTACGCTGATGACCGGCAAGGACCATTGGGAGACACTGGCCCGCGCCCGCGCCATCGAGACACAGACCTACTTCCTGGCGGTCGGTCAGGTGCTCTCGCACGCGGACAGCAAGAAATGGTGCTGGGGCCATTCCATGGTGATCGATCCCTGGGGCCACATGGTCGCCCAGTGTTCCGACAAGGTCGCAAGCACCAGCGCACGCCTCGACTTGGACTACATTCAGCATGTGCGCCGCAACGTTCCGGTGGCCCAGCACCACGTCCTGGCCTGAGGAGAGCGCCCATGTTCACCGTCAATCCGATGCCGAAGCAGATCTCGCAGGACTTGGTCGACCTGCTGGAAAAGGTTGAGACCGCGACCGTCGGCCACTTTCTGCATTCGGGCTTCGTCGATCGCGAGCTGCGTGCGGTGCTGCCCGAGAAGCGTGTTGCTGGCACCGCCGTCACGGTGCGGCTACCGCACGCGGACAGCACGATTCTGCACTACCTCACCAAGCTCGTCCGCCCAGGCGACATCGTCGTGGTGGATCGCTGCGGCGACACCAAGCACGCATGCTGGGGCGGCGTCGTCACGCATTCCATGAAGATCGCGGGCGTGAAGGCCGGCATCGTGGACGGCCCCGCCACCGACTTCTCGGAAATCCGCAACGTCGAGATGCCCATGTGGTGCCGCGGCCCGTCGCCGATCACCACCAAGATCCTGGGTCTTGAAGGCGCGATCAACGTGCCGGTCACGGTCGGTGGACAAGTGATCGAGCCGGGCGACGCGATTCTCGCCGATGAGAGCGGGGTTCTAGTGCTCAATCCGGCCGAGGCGAGGGCTGTGGCGGAGCGGGCCATCGGCATGCAGGAAAACGAGATCAAGTTGCTGGAGCGGCTTCGCAACGGCGAGAAGCTGCCGGACATTTCCGGCGCAACCCGGATCGTAGAAGAAAAGGCCCGGCGCGTCGCCTGACGCGCCGGTTCGGGAAGGCTAATCAATAAACAGAGGGATTAGACAATGATGAAGCTTCGTGTTCTGCTCGGTGCCTCGGCGGTTGCTTTCGCCGCCGCGACGCCTGCCTTGGCCCAGACGAAAACAGTGACTCTCGCCGCCTATAGCGGCATCTTCCAGGACCACTACACCAAGGCGGTGATCGAGCCGTTCATGAAGGCCCACCCGGACATCAAGGTCGAGTTCTATGGCATGCCGAACTCGGCTCAGATGCTCGGCACGCTCCGCGCCCAGAAGGCCGCACCTCAGATCGATGTCATGATCATGGACGTGTCTGTCGCCAAGGCGGCCACTGACGAAGGCCTGTTCGACAAGGTCGACGAGAGCGTCTCGAAGAACGTGGCCGATCTCTATCCGACCGCCCGCATCGAGGGCGTCGGCGGTGTCGCGGTGACCTTCGACAATCTCGTTCTGCTCTACAACAAGGATCAGGTGAAGACGCAGCCGACCTCGTGGAACGCGCTCTGGGACAAGCAATATGCCGGGAAGGTCACGATCCCGGCCGTGCCGGATATCCAAGGCACGACTCTCACGGTCATCGTCAACAAGATGGCAGGCCAGGAGGACTACAAGAAGTCCGTCGAGCCCGGCATCAAGAAGCTCGGCGAACTCGCTCCCAACGTGCAGACCTGGGATCCGAAGCCGGACGTGTATACGCCCATCGCGAACGGCCAGGCGGCGCTCGGAATCGGTTGGAACGCCCGCGCGCAGGTGTATGCGGACACGTCCGGCGGCAAGTTGGGCGTAGTCCTGCCGCAGGAAGGAAGCGGCTTCCAGATCAACACGATCAACCTTGTGAAGAGGGCCCCGGCGGGTGACGCCGCCAAGACCTTTATCGATTACGCGCTCACGCCTGAGACCCAGGCGGCGTTCACGGAGGCGATGTTCTACGCGCCGACCAACACGAAGGCTCAGGAGAAAATCTCCAAGGAAGCACTCGCTCGCACGGCGGCGGGCTCGATGAACAAAATGGTCGCCATCGACTGGATTGCCGTCGCCGGAATCCGCGATGCGATCACCGAGCAATGGCGCCGTCGCGTCATTCCGCTGAGCCGCTAACCGCAACCGCCGCAGCCAAACGCCTCTGGAGAAAGCCATGATGCATCAGACAATCCGCTCCGGAAGTCCGACCGTATCCGGTCGCGACGTGCACCTGCGTCTCGACGGACTCTCGAAGCGCTACGGTGACTCTGTCGCCGTCGCATCGCTCGATCTGGCGGTTCCGAAGGGAGAGCTGGTGGCGCTCCTCGGGCCTTCCGGCTGCGGCAAGACAACGACCCTGCGCATGGTCGCTGGCCTCATCAAGCCGACAGACGGGCGCATCGTCGTCGGCGGACATGACATCACTGTGATGCCGCCCTATCGACGCGACATGGGCCTCGTGTTCCAGTCCTATGCACTCTTTCCCCATATGAGCGTGGCGAAGAACGTGGCCTTCGGACTCGAGATGCGCTCAGTCCCAAAGGCTGAGATCGAGCAGCGCGTCAAGCAGGCGCTCGCCATGGTGCGTCTGGAAGCTCTTGCCGAACGCAAGCCGCGGGAGCTTTCGGGTGGGCAGCAGCAGCGCGTGGCCCTTGCCCGTGCTCTCGTGATCCGCCCATCGATCCTCCTTCTCGACGAGCCGTTATCGAATCTCGACGCCAAGCTGCGCGATGAGATGCGCAATGAGATCCGCGACATCCAGCAAAACCTCGGCATCACGGCGGTCTTCGTCACGCACGATCAGGTCGAGGCGCTCAGCATGTGCGACAAAGTCGTTGTCATGCGCGGCGGGAAGCTCGAACAAGTAGGAACGCCGGTCGACGTCTACGAGCATCCGACAACCCCGTTCGTCGCCTCCTTCGTCGGTCGCACCAACCGCCTGGAAGGCACGGCTCAAGGGGACGGACGCGTTAGCATCGGTTCCAGCGAGATTCGGGTGCCAGGCCGGCCGGGCGGCAGGGTCGAGATCATGGTCCGCCCGCATCGCATGAGGCTCGTCGAGACCGGTTCCGGCCAGGACGCCGCCGAGGGTGTGAACCGTGTCGCCGGACGGCTGAGCCGGGTCACCTTCATCGGCGACCTGCTGCAGTATCACGTCGATGTGAACGGAGCGGAGATCGTGGTCGAGGTGGCCTCCGATCATGGCCGCGGCTTTCGGACCGTGGGGACGCCGGTCGCCGTGCTCTGGCGCATCGAGGACACGATGGTGTTCGGGAGGTGCGCATGACGGCGATCTCTGCCCCGGCTGCTCCCGCTGCGCCCTCCCTGGCCCTCGGCCGGACAGGCACGGCGACGGTTCTGCTGCTACCCATCGCGATCATCAATACCATCGGGTTCATCCTGCCGGTCCTGAACCTGGCGCGGATGTCCTTCAATGAAGCACTGACCGGCGGCGGCGTGCGCGAAGCCTTCACGCTCGCCAATTGGGCCGGCCTCTTTGCCGACTCCTTCTATGTCGAGCTGATCCTGAACTCGATCACGGTCAGCCTCGGCATTACGCTGGCGACTCTCGTCGTGTCCTATCCGATCGCGCTTTATCTTCATCGAAGCTCTGGGCGGTGGCGCACCGTTCTGACCGTATTGGTCATCTCGCCCCTGCTTACTTCCGCGGTGGTGCGCACCTACGGCTGGATCGCGCTTCTCTCCGAACAGGGGCCGATCGCCAGCTCCATTGCGGCGGTGGGCCTCACGCCGCCGCGACTGATGTTCAACACCACGGGCGTCGTCATCGGTCTGACCGAGATCCTGATGCCCTACATGATCCTGTCGCTGCTCGCCGGGTTCGGACGCCTCGATCCACGGGTGGAGGAAGCCGCGATGACGCTTGGTGCACCCCCAGCGAAGACGTTCTGGCGCGTGATCCTACCGCTGACGCTGCCCGGCATTGCGCTCGGCTGCCTACTCTGCTTCGTCCTGGCAGTGTCCTCCTTCATCACCCCGAAGCTACTCGGGGGAGGGCGGGTCTTCCTGCTCGCGACCGAGATCTATGATCAGGCCATCGTCACCCTGAACTGGCCGCTCGCCGCGACGCTCTCGATGCTCGTTCTGATCATCTTCGGGGCCGCGCTCGCAGCCTATGCCCGTGTTCTCCGCGCCATCGAATAGGAGTCGATCATGGAAGCGAATGAAATCTCGGTGCCCATGAAGATCCTGGTGGCGCTCCTGTTCCTGTTCCTCCTGGCGCCCGTGATCCTCGTCGTGCCGATCTCCTTCAGCGGCGAGCAGATCCTGTCATTCCCGCCAGAAAGCTGGTCCCTGCGCTGGTATGCGGCGCTCGCCGACAATCCGAAGATCATCTCGGCCTTCTGGACGAGCCTCGTGCTGGGTGCGGTCGTGACCGTCATCTCGCTCGCGGTCGCGATTCCCGCCGCCTATGTGATCGTGCGGATGCGGACCTTCGGATCGGCGTTCCTCTACAATCTCTTCACCGCACCGCTGCTGCTGCCCACCATCGTGCTGGGGCTCGCGATCCTCATCGTCTTCGCGTCGATGGGCTTTCTCGGCACCTTCACGGGTCTCGTCATTGGTCATCTCGTGATTACGCTGCCCTATGCTCTGCGCGTGCTCGCGACGACCCTTGGAAATCTCAACCTTGCCTGCGAGGAGGCAGCCTCCACCCTCGGTGGAAGGCCGATTACGGTGTTCCGACGTGTGACGTTACCCATGATGGCGCCCGGCATTGTGGCGGCGACGGCTTTGTGCTTTCTCGTTTCTTTCGATGAGGTGGTCATTACGCTCTTCCTCACGGGACCTCGCCTCACGACCTTGCCCGTTGAACTGTTTCACCACGTGGAAAGCCGGGCCGATCCGCTGGTAGCGAGCGTCTCGGTGCTGCTGATTCTACTCACCCTTGCGGTGGTCATGATCGTCGATCGCACGGTCGGCCTGTCGAGAACCTTCGTGAAGTGAGGAATCGTCAGCTTGTGAGGATTCTCAACCTGTGCAGATTGGAAGCTGATGCCAGAGCGGTGCGCTGGGACGCTACCAGTGATGTAGTGACGGTGATGGAGGTCGATTCGGCCCCAACGCGGTCCGCAAGCTGCACTTTCTGGCCGGCATCGATGAGGAGCGCCTCACCGACTTCGACGAGGCGCTCAGGGTCCTACCGTGACTGGACGCACTGGAGCAACTAAGCCGCTGCAACCTGCTTCCTGTTGACCTCCAGGATATGCTCGAGGGCCGCGAGTTCCTCGGCAGCCAGATCTGTCAAAGGGGGCCTGACCGGGCCAGGGTCGCGCCCAACCGACTTTAAGCCCGCTTTGATGATCGAAACAGCATATCCCTTCTTGCGGTTTCGCAGAGCGACAAGCGGGAAGAAGAAGTCTTTGAGGATCTGATCGACGACAGGTTGATTGCCGGTCCGCAGCGCGGAGTAGAACTGCTGGGCCAAGTCCGGCAAGAAATTGAACACCGCCGATGAATAGGTCGTCACGCCGGCCGCATAATAGGCCTGAGCATAGGCCTCGTGGGTCGGCATACCTCCGATATAGACCAGCCGGTCCTTGAGGCGGGTGGTGATTTCAATGACTTTGTCGACGTCGCCGACGCCGTCTTTGAAGCCAACGAGGTTCGGGCACATCCCGCATAGCCTTTCCAGGCTCTCGGCGGTAAGAACGGCATTGTCCCGGTTGTAGACGATCACGCCGATTCCGACAGCGTCGCAGACCGCCTTGACGTGTGCAATGAGGCCTGCCTGCTCGGCGAACATCAGGTAAGGAGGCAGGAGCAGGATTCCATCGGCGCCCGCCTTCTCAGCGCTCTTGGCGATCTCTACGGCCAGCGAGGTGCCGTAGCCTGCACCGCTGATGATCGGCGTCGTGCCTGCACCTGCCTTGGCGGCTCTGACGACCTGCGGTACTTCGCTGGGATTTAGAGAAAAGAACTCGCCCGTCCCACCCGCGGCAAACAGGGCTGCTGCGTTGTAGCCCGCTAGCCACTCCACGTGCTCGCGGTAGCCGCCCTCGTTGAAACTCAGGTCATGATTGAAATGCGTTACCGGGAATGACAGCAGCCCGCTGCCAACCGCTGTCTTGAGCAGGGTGGGATCCATGTATCTGTCCTTATGCGAACTAAAGGGTGCGTCCCGCCGGCGAGCGGGGCAAAGACATTAGCGGGCGGTGTGGTGAAGGCTCTGGATGAGCGCTTGGATGTAGCCATAGCAATAGGCAAAAGCGACGCCTTGGGGATCGCGCCCGCTGATGGTCGGCACGTGATCCGGCATCAGCATGTATTGGTACCCGACCTCACTGTAGACCTTGAGCGAGCGCGCCATGTCCATGTCCCCCTCATCAGGGAACGTTTCCATGAATGACAACTTGCCGCCTCGGATGTTTCTGAAATGGACGTTGAAGAGCTTGCCGCGGGTGCCGAACCACCGGATGATGTCGTCGATCTCCTCACGCGGGTTCTCGAGCATCTCGCCGACGCTCCCTTGGCAGAAATTCAAACCATGATAGGGGCTCTCGTGCATCAGGACGAACTTCTTAAGTCCTTCGATCGTGCCGAGGACACGCGTTACACCCTTATAGCCTGGCGGTGTGTAGGGGTCGTGGGGATGGCAGGCAAGCCGCACCCTGTTCGACTCCGCCACTGGCACGGCGCGGGCGAGGAAGTAGTCGATACGCTCCCAGTTCTCATCCTCTGACAGGATCCCGGCCGAACCCGGAGCAGCGCCCTGGTCAGCCAGTTCCCATCGGAAGCTGGCATTGCGCGAGCCGCCGCGACCGGGCTCGTCGGGCGTGCGTGGGATACCGATGAGGTTGAGGTTATACTTGGCGGCCGGAATGCCGGCGGTCGCGCAATCCTCGATCAGCTGGCAAATGGCGTCGATCTGCCGATCACGGTCGGGGCCAGCGAGCAGGATGTCTGGATAGGGGGCGGTTTCGATCGGACTGGAGGGCAGGGGAAGCTGGATCATGTCCAGCCTGAGGCCGAAGCTTTCGACCTTCTCCCGATGGCGCAGGAGGTCATCGAGCTTCCAGCTCGAAGATTTCCCAGGCGGGTCGGCGCAGATGTGTTTCAGGCCCAGCTGGGCAAAGACCCGGTAATCATCGTCCTCTCGCGCCGCTACTTGCGTCCCCACATACACAGGCGGTTCCTCCATTGGCAGAGCGTTGCTGCATCACCAAGTCATAATACGACTGATGACTACTGTCGAGGGATTATTGCTGCTGAGCGAGCAGACGATATCGCTTCTGGCTCGCGATCAAGTGCGCTCTCATGGCTTGGCGGGCACTCTCGGCATCCTGATCGCCGATCGCGTTCAGGATCTGCCCATGCTCCCAATGCACCTTACGCAGGTACTCCGGATCGGAGGCATCAGGAAGGGTGGGGAACTGGCCCCGTGGGATGGCCCGTGGACCAAACGTCTTGAGAGCCTGAACATAAAAACGATTGTTGGTGGCCTCGGCGATCGCCATATGAAACGCGTAGTCGGCATCAACCGTCGGCGCGCCGCTGGCGATTAGTTGCCCGAAGGTCTGGTGCGCCTCGCTGATGGCCGCCTCCTGCTTGGCAGAGCGACGATACGCTGCAATGGCGGCCGCCTCGGTCTCAGTCGCAAGGCGAAACTCTAATAATTCCAGAGTTTCCGGGATGCTCTTGATCTCGATAGACGTGAGGACTGGGCGGTCTTGGGCGTTCAGGTCATGGACGAAGACACCCTTCCCCTGGATCGAGCGGACATACCCGGAGGCGCGCAGATCCGCGATCGCCTCGCGCACTACGGTTCTGCTGACGCCAAATTGCGCCTCGAGCTGGGGTTCTGTCGGAAGTTGATCGCCCGCGGCCAGCACACCGCTCTCGATCTGACTGCGGAGTTGATTGATCACAGCCTGTGCCAGTCTTTGCCGTCGCGGCGCCTCCGGGGTGTCAATCGAAGTCATGGCCAGCCTCCTGTCTCCTCCGAAGCCCTATTGCAAAGTTGGTGGAAACATTCATACTCATAATACGACATACCACATACTTCTTATAAAGATGGTACTATAGGGAAGAGAAACAATGAAGCTTTTTCGTTCGGGCGTGTTCGTCGTGGCCGCCTTTGCTGCTTTTGCCCTAAGCGCCACAGTCGGCCATGCAGCGACACCAAAAGATCAATTGGTGATCGGCACCTCGCTGGCGCAGGTACTCTCGCTCGACCCGCAACAGGCGACAGAGGCCAAAGCTCTTGAGGTCATGGCCAATCTCTATGACCGCCTGGTCGCGACCGATGCCAACGGGCGTGACAAGATCATCCCTCAACTCGCTGAGAAATGGGAGATCGATGAGAAGGGGATCACGTTCAAGCTCCGCGATGCGACGTTCGCGTCTGGAAACCCCGTTACAGCAAAGGACGTGGTTTATTCGCTCACACGTCTGCTTAAGCTCGACCAGTCTGCTGCGGCCAACTTCAAGCGCATTGGCTACACCGGCGACAACATTGAAACGCTCGCACGGGCGATCGATGACAAAACCTTCCGAATTGATCTCACTAATGCAGTGGCCGCTGACTTCTTGATGTATCGGCTCGCCATGGTGGTCGCGAGTGTTGTCGACAGCGTCGAGGTTCAGAAGCATGTCGTCAACAACGACTTCGGGAATGCTTGGCTGCGCACCAACTCGGCAGGTTCAGGTCCGTTTACCCTCAACCGGTGGACACCGAACGAGATCGTCATCCTTGAAGCAAACCCTAAATACGTGACGGGGAAGCCCCAATTACGCCGTGTCGTGATGCGACACGTGCCTGAAAGCCAAGTTGAGCGCTTGATGCTTGAGCGTGGCGATATCGACATCGCCAATGCCCTCACCGCCTCGGATCTGAATGCATTCAAAGACAAGAGCGGCTTCGTCATCCAACGGGTGCCGACCTTGGGCTTCTATGTGCTTGCAATGAATGCCAGCAATCAGCACCTATCGAGCCCGCTGGTTCGTGAAGCGATCGCCTACGGGATCGATTATGCAGGTATTGAGCGGACAATCCTCGGTCCTTACGGCAAGACCCGGACGGTTCCAGTTCCAGAAACCCTGTCAGAGGCTATCCCGAGCCCTGATTGGAAGTTCGACGTGGAAAAGGCCAAGGCGCTGTTGGCGGAGGCCGGCTATCCTAATGGCTTTAATCTGACACTTAAGACCATCTCGCAGACGCCACGTGTCGATATGGCGACGGCCATACAGGCCTCTCTGGCCCAGATTGGCATCAAGGTGACTATCCAGCAGGGTAACGGCTCGGATATCATCGCGGCTCATCGAGCCCGCGACTTCGATCTGCTGATCCCGCAGACCGGTGCCTACATGCCGAATGCCTTGGGCTCAATGGAACAATTCTCGTCGAATCCCGACAACTCGCGTGAAGCCAACAATGCCGGCAACTTCGTCTGGCGTTCGGCCTGGGATATTCCGGAGCTGACGAAGCTCACGGATAAGGCGTCCGTCGAAACCGATCCGGCAAAGCGTAGTGAGATCTTCAAGCAGATGCAGAACCTGTTCGTTGAGCTCAAACCTGCCGTGCTGCCGATGTTCGAACGTTTCGAACCAATCGTGCTCAATGCCAAGGTTAAGGGCTATTTGGGTCATCCGAGCCTGATCACGCGCCTGGAAGGCGTCACCAAGGCGTCCGAGTAAGGTGAACGGCCGAACATGAAGGAGCTCACATTCTCCGAGCTGGGCAAGCGCATTCTACAGTTGCTCGTCAGTCTCTTCATCCTCCTGTGCGTTACCTTTGTGATCGGTCGCTTGCTTCCGACAGACCCGGTGGGCGCCATCGTGGGCGAGCTGGCCGATCCAGCGGCTTACAAAGCCATGCGAGCGCGTCTCGGCCTCGATCTGCCGGTCTATCAGCAGTTCTGGATCTACCTTCAAGGGTTGATGCAGGGGGATCTTGGTCAGGCTATCCTGACCGGGAACACCGTCGCGAGCGATCTCGCGCAGGCATTTCCGGCGACCCTTGAGCTCGCTACCCTCGCCATCCTGATTTCCACACTGGTCGGGGTCCCGCTGGGGCTCGCAGCGGCCCTGTTCCGCGACACTCTGGTGGATCAGATCGCGCGCTTCATCGCCCTGTTCGGCCACTCTGTGCCCATTTTCTGGTTCGGCATCGTCGGCTTGGTGATTTTCTACGCTGGTCTTGCCTGGGTTGGGGGGCCGGGCCGGGTTGACGTCTATTATGAAGGAATTGTTCCCAGTGTAACTGGCATGATGCTGATTGACAGCCTCATCGCAGGCGAGGTCGAAGTCTTCTGGAACGCCTTATCCCACATCATCCTGCCAGCCTGCATTCTTGCGTATGCGGCAATGGCGTACATCACGCGGATGACACGGAGCTTCACACTTGAGCAGCTGAGCCAGGATTATGTGATTGCTGCACGCGCCAAAGGTGTGAGCCCTGCCGGCACGGTAATCGGACACGTATTGCCCAACATCGGAGTGCAGCTCATCACTGTCCTGGCAATCTCATATGGCAATCTGCTGGAGGGAGCGGTCGTGACCGAGGTCGTCTTTTCCTGGCCAGGCATCGGCCAGTACATGACCAACGCGCTCATGATCGGAGACATGAACGCCATTCTGGCAGCGACGATCATCGTCGGCATTATTTTTATGATCCTGAACTTTCTGGCCGATGTCGCCTATGCGGTGCTCGACCCAAGAACCCGGGAGGCGACATAATGGCTGCGTTCGAAACAGCCGATGTGCCGGTGCGTCGGGAGGCATCGATGATGCGTTATATGGTGGGGATTCGCCGTGCGGGGCACAAACTCGCCCAGGAGCCGCTTGGCCTTGCGGGTTCCGTGATCCTGGGGCTGGTGGTGTTGATCGCGATCCTTGCGCCTCTCCTGGCGCCATACGATCCTACACTCCAGAACTTGGACAATGCCCTCCAGGCGCCGAGCGCCGCACACTGGGCCGGCACTGACGAGTTCGGTCGGGACATCTTCAGCCGACTGATCTATGGCACACGAATTACGATCCAAACGGTTCTGGCTGTGTCCCTAATCGTCGGCCCCTTTGGCCTGACCGTCGGTGTCGTAGCGGGTTTCCTTGGGGGGCGAGTTGATGCTCTGCTTATGCGCGTAACCGATATCGTGCTCTCGTTTCCTTCGCTGATCCTTGCCTTGGCATTCGCCGCCGCCCTTGGAGCGGGCCTCAACACGGCGATCATTGCGATCTCGCTCACTGCTTGGCCGCCGATCGCCCGATTGGCTCGCGCGGAGGCACTGGTCATACGCAACACTGACTACGTCGCTGCCGCTCGCCTTTATGGCGCTTCGGCCTGGAGACTTTTGTTTTTCTATATAGCGCCGATGTGTATCCCATCCGTGGTCGTGCGGCTGACGCTGAGCATGGCTGGGATCATCCTGACGGCTGCTTCTTTGGGTTTCCTTGGGCTAGGCGCGCAACCGCCTGCCCCCGAGTGGGGGGCCATGATCTCGAATGGACGCAAGTTCATGCTTGATCATTGGTGGGTTGCTGTGATGCCCGGCGTCGCCATCCTGATCACTAGCCTTGCGTTCAACGTCGTCGGCGACACCCTCCGTGACATCCTGGATCCCCGCCATGCCCGCTCCTGATCAGCAGACGCTGCTCTCCGTTCGAGATCTCAGTATTGCGTTCGGGAATAACCTGGTCCCCGCTGTCAGGAACGTGAGCTTCGATATCGGACGCGAAAAAGTCGGCATCGTGGGCGAGTCCGGATCGGGGAAGTCCACAACCGGCCGCGCGATCATGCGCCTTCTTCCGCCGGCGGCTCGCACGACTGCGGCAGTTCTCACGTTCAATGGGATTCCACTTCTGGACGCTTCCGAGCGAGATCTGCGGAAGATAAGGGGTAAGGACCTAGCGTTGATCATGCAAGATCCACGCTATTCACTCAATCCCCTTCTCACCATCGGCCGGCAGGTGGCGGAGTCTGCTTTGCTTCATTTGAATGCTGACAACAAAAGCGCCCGCCGGCATGCTGCCGAGATGTTGTCGCGAGTGCGCATTGCCGACGTCGAGAGGGTAATGGGGCTCTATCCTCATCAGGTATCGGGTGGGATGGGGCAACGGGTGATGATCGCTATGATGCTGATGTCTAAACCCAAACTCGTCATCGCCGACGAGCCGACCTCGGCTCTAGACGTCAGCGTACGTCAAGATGTCCTTAAACTGCTCGACGAGTTAGTGAATGAAAACAATTCCGGCCTTATTCTCATCAGCCACGACATCCGCATGGTGGCGGCTTTCTGCCAGCGCATCCTGGTGATGTACAAAGGGCAGGTGGTCGAGACCTTGTCCGACCTTCAGGCGGCAACCCATCCCTATACCCGGGCTCTCATTGCTGCGATGCCGGATCCGCGCCACCCGACACCGCGTCTCAAGACACTGGACCGACGCGCTTTGGAGGCTGCAGAGGCAGGCGTACGATGATTTCCGTTGAAAATTTAGAAATCGCCTTTGGCTCTGGAAGCACCCGCAACCAGGTTGTCAAAGGCGTCAGCTTCAATGTCGCGGAAGGTGAGACGCTTGGGATCATCGGCGAGTCTGGTTGCGGCAAGTCGACCGTCCTGCGGGCCCTGGCCGGGCTTGAGCGGAATTGGACCGGAGCTATCAGCTTAGGCGGCCAAAGCGTGCACAAGCAGCGCTCCCGCGACGAGCTCAAGAAGGCCCAGATGGTGTTTCAGGATCCGTATGGCTCACTTCACCCACGCCACCGCATTGGAACGGTTTTAGCCGAACCCCTGCGATCGATGGGGTTCGGGAGTGGCCTGGATCGCGTGCCGGATGCCCTGCGCCAGGTAGGCTTGCCATACGAGTTCGCAAATCGCTTCCCCCACGAACTGTCGGGCGGTCAGCGCCAGCGCGTCGCCATTGCTCGTGCCTTGATCCTTTCGCCGCCCATCCTGCTTCTCGACGAGCCGACATCGGCCCTCGATGTATCGATTCAGGCTGAGATTCTTAACCTTCTTGCCGACCTACGAGATGAAAGGAGGCTGACTTACGTTCTCGTCAGCCATGATTTGGCCGTGATAGGTCACATGTGTGACCGGGTGCTGGTAATGCAGAACGGACAGTTCGTCGATCATCTCACAAAGGCGGATATACAAGCAGGAGTCACTCATGCTGACTATTCGCGGACGCTGTTCGACGCTAGCTTGATTTAGGCCGATGGCTCCTGTGTCAGTCCACCTTTAGACGACGGATCTCGCCCCATTTCTGCGCCTGAACAGCCGTCGCAACTTCGCCTCGGTGAGCCTTCTCATCTCCGCACGACGCCCCAATCTAGCAGGCGATGGTTCACAGCATGTGGCCGATCATGCAAGATTGATCGCGAGAGGTGATGTTATCGGTGATCGCCCAGTGAACGACTTTCTCGTCGCCGTCGATCTCAAGAAGCATCTCAAAGGTTGCAAGCTCCGCGTAGACGCCGAAGTACCCGACATGACGGTTTCCCCACGAGGGCAGACTAATCCTGTCGATCTCGAAGGTCAGGGCGCGACAGCGCGCCAAGACCTGATGCAGCACCTCGATCGGGTAACGTTCCCGAACCGACGGTGCCAGGAGTTGGCGAAACGCAACGACGTCACTGTCCTTGTAGGCCCGGAGCAGGGCCTGGGATATGTTGATTACGGCATGGGGACCAGGTTCCGCTGCCACCAGACTGGACAGGAAGCATGACGCGAGCGTGGCGGGAAGAAGCAGGTTCCACTTCATGATAGGTCTTAATGCCTCGCTTCACTTCTTACGCCGGTAGACCTCAGTGAGATGAGCCACATTACTCAGGTCCGGTCGGATTTCATATTGCTCGGCCGCCAAGCGCGGATCCGAGCGATCGACCGATTTCAGCAATGGCGGCGTTGCGATCATCGAACGAGCTCTCTGTCTCCGTCATGTAGACGCTCACGATGATTGGCCTGCTCCCGGGAGGAATAGGTGACATCGTTTCATCAGATGAGGCGGCGACCCGCGCGATGGATAGTCTTGCTTGGGTGCTTTGTCGCCGGTTCTGCAACCCTCGGAGCAGGGTTTGTTTCGGTGATCCTCTACAACAAGGACATCTCAAGCGCTGAAAATACCCTGCGTAATCTCTCTCTTGTCTTAGCAGAGCAGACAGAGCGCGCTTTCCAGAGCATCGACCTTTCTCAGCAGACTGCCCTTCAAGCTCTAGACGGCTTGGAGGAGGCTTGGTCTCATGATCTAAAAGCAGCAGCGCGAACCTATAGTTTCTACCAAGTTCTGGTGAACCAGGTTGAACAACTGCCTCACGTTGAAGCGCTCACCCTAGTTGACGATAAGGGAAGGCTACTGAATTCATCCCGGTCATGGCCGATCCCTGAAATGGACGTTTCGGATCGGCCCTACTTCAAAGCATTCAGGGACAATCCTGACCTGCAATTGATGATAGGCGAGCCCGCAGTAAGTCGGGTATCCGGCACGCTGACGGTGCTTGTGGTCCGCAGAATGACCGGCCCAAGCCGCGAGTTCACGGGCCTCATCATTAGTGCGATTGCCTTGGACTATTTTCAGACCCTGTATCGTGAAATCGCGCTATTGCCTGAACGTGCGGTCACTTTGGCGCGGAGCGATGGTGCTCTTCTCGTGCGTTACCCTGAGATACAGTCAGCCCTAACAGATGCACATAGCGTGCGCCTGAATTCGCCAAGAGCCTTTGTTGGGCGAGCGGGAGGGGTCACTAGGAGCATCAGTGTTCTCGACGGCAAAGACAGGATCATTGCAGTTCAAAACCTGAAGCGTTATCCGCTGGTCCTTCTCGTCAGTGATACAGTGGAGACAGCGCTCTCGACATGGTACTATCAAGCAGCACTCCTGGCCGCAATTGCGGCCCTAATGGACGTAGCTGTGGCGATGGCTTGTCTGCTTGGAGTTCGGCAGATCCGTGCAACCGCGAAGAGAGCCGAGGCAGAGAGCTTTCTGGCTCGCCATGACACGCTCACCGGCTTGCCTAACCGCATCCTTTTTAATGAGGAAATCGAGCGAACTGTAAGGGAAGCCAAGCAGTCGGATCGGACGTTCGCAGTACTGCTGCTCGACCTTGATGGGTTTAAGGAAGTGAACGATACACTTGGGCATCAAGCAGGTGATGAACTGCTTCGGAACGTGGGCGCGCGGCTTCGGGCATGCATTCGAAAGAGTGATCTGATTGCACGAATTGGAGGTGATGAGTTCGCCGTTGTGCAGCGAGATGTTGAGCATCCCGATGAGACGAGCGCTCTTGCAAGACGCCTCATCGAGACCATGCGCGCACCATACAGGTTGTACGGTGACCTTGCGTCCATTGGCATAAGCGTTGGCATCGCCTTCGGTCCTGATGGTGACCAGGACGCTGATCAATTGATGAGGCGGGCCGACCTAGCTCTCTACAGTGCGAAGAGAGAAGGGCGAGGAACGTTTCGGCTCTATGAACCAAAAATGGATGAAGAGCGTCTTGCTCGCCGCGCACTCGAACGCGATCTCGCGCGGGCTGTCGAGGCTGGAGAACTTGAACTCTTCTACCAGCCAATTTTCGACCTCCGCACCGATCTCGTTGTCGGATTCGAAGGACTCTTGCGTTGGCGTCATGCGAGACATGGGCTGGTTTCCCCACACGAGTTTATACCAATAGCAGAAGAAACTGGCTTAATCGGGCCAATCGGTGAATGGGTTATTCAGCAGGCGTGCCATCAAGCGGCGAATTGGCCAGCGTCTATAAAGGTGGCTGTTAATCTCTCGCCGGTCCAATTCAAGACTGGCGACGTCATGGCGGCGGTCACGCACGCGCTTGCATCGTCAGGGCTGCCTGCAGAGCGGTTAGAGTTGGAAGTTACTGAATCGACGCTTTTGGATGCGGGGGCCGTGGGTGACATTCTTCAGCAAGTCAAGACTCTCGGAGCCACCATTGCGCTTGATGACTTTGGCACTGGCTATGCCTCGATGAGTTCTCTACGCAGCTTCCCGTTCGACAAGATCAAGATTGATCAATCCTTCGTCCAAGAGATGAATAGCTCATCCGGTAGCGCTGCGATTGTGTATGCCACCCTGGATCTGGCGCGTCGCTTAGGCATTGCTACAACCGCTGAGGGTGTGGAAACAGAGGAACAACTCGGTGTACTTCGCGCAGCCGGATGCACGACGGCGCAGGGTTACTTGATCGGTAAGCCAATGCAAGCTGAGCACATCCCGTCTTTCTTGGTGCAAAGCGAAGTGCATCCTCTCAGATTGCAAAGCTCCGTAGAGGGCACATGAGCCGGGTCAAAAATGGATAGATTGAGCCTGTAATTGGAAGTTGTATTCGTCAGAGCAGCGGGGCAGATTGTGACCAACGCTGGATTAACATCACACCCGGATCACCCGCATGGGGCAGATCATACCTTCACCCACAGGCATCGTTCACATATCCGAACGCTATCCCGCTTGGAGAATGCGAGCTACTCGCTAGACTACCACCGCTATGGAACTTTTCTGCGGAATCGTGTCAGCTCGTTATGCAGGCAGCGAGACGGCTTCGATGAAAAGGCACCGAGAACGTATTTTCGCTAGCTGAGGGAAAGCCCATGAAAGGCATCAGAGGAATTAGTATCGGGATCGCTTTCGCCGCATTGATCGGCGCCTACAACGCGCCCGCGTCGGCCAAGGAGTGGAAAGAAATCACCGTAGGCGTCGAGGGCGCGTTCCCGCCCTTCAACCTGATGACGGCGGATGGGAAGCTGGATGGCTTCGACATGGATGTCGCCAATGAGGTCTGCAAGCGCGCCAATCTGAAATGCACCTTCGTCGCGCAGGACTGGGACAGCCAGATCCCGGGACTTCTCGCCCAGAAATTCGACGCCGTTCTGACAATGGGGCCGAACCCGAAACGTCGCGAAGTGATCGATTTCACCACGCCCTACGCCATCACACCGAATACGTTCCTGGTCGAGAAGAGCGGCCCCCTCGCCAATCTCCCCGGCACCGGAACGAACGTGTCCGTCAATGATGGAAGCTCGAAGGAGGTTCTCGATGCGATCCGTGCGAAGCTGAAGGGCAAGACGGTCGGTGTCGCCCTGTCGACCAGCCAGCAGCAGTTCATGGAAGAGAACTTCAAGAACGATGCGGAGGTGAAGACGTACAAGTCGTCCGAGCAGGCTCAGCTCGACCTCGGTGCCGGCCGTATCGACGCGCAATTCGACAACATCGTGTTCGTCACGAGCATGGTCGAGAAGAGCAACGGCAACCTCGTGGCTTCCGGCCCCATGCTCACCGGCGGCATCATGGCGACCAATGTCTGCATTGGGATCCGCAAGAACGAGCCGGAACTCAAGGAGATCCTGGACAAGGCCATTCAATCGGCGGCCGCTGACGGCACGCTTCGCACCCTGTCGACCAAGTGGTTCAAGACGGATGTGAGCCCGAAATAGGGGACCGGGTCTGGGGCTCGATGCCCCAGACCCTCACGACATGAAGAACGCTGCCGCTATCCTGCGGCCTTTGCATGGCGGACGACGTCCGCATGCGTGCCGAACCACACATCGGGCCGCGCCCTGATGGTCCGGATCAGCTCCTCCAGAATCCAGATGCGCGACCGGTGCCCGATGATGTCGGGATGCATCGTCAGCTGAAAGATCCCGCCTTCGGAATAGGCGAGCTCGAACTCCTTCGAGAAAATGCCGAGGACGTCGGCCGGCGCAATGTAGGGCCGCAGGCCGGACCAGCGGTCCATGTGGAGATAGGCGGCGTCATCCCGGATCCACTCCACCGGCAGCTCGATGATGCCTGTCGGCTCGCCGTCCATGACGAGCTCGTAACAGTCGTTGTCGGCCATCAGAGATGAATCGTAGAGGAGACCCATCTCCTTGGTGATCTTCAGGGTGTTGGGGCTGAAGTCCCATGACGGCGTGCGGATGCCCACGGGTCGGGTTCCCGAGATCCGTTCGAGAGTGTCGGCGGAGCGCATCTGCAGGTCCCGCTCGGCCTGCTCGGGCAGGAGCGTGTTGCGCTCGTGAATCCAGCCATGGAGTGCGATTTCGTGCCCGTCTTCCGCGAGCTGGCGCTGCTCGTCTGGATAGAGCAGTGCGGCGACCGCAGGCACGAAGAAGGTCGCCTTGACGTCGAACCTGTTCAGGAGCGCGCGAATGCGCGGGACGCCCTGGCGCGTCCCGTACTGCCCCTGAGACATGACGCTGATCGAGCGGCCGCCGTCTCGGAGCTCGGCGGTCTCATGGTCGGAGTCGAACGAGAGCGCGACGGCGCAACGGGCACCGTTCTGCCAAGAGCTCGGGCGCAGCGAGGTGCCGGCCCGAACCCCGTTGACGACCCGGCGCCACTGCGCCTCCGGCCACTGCCAGGGCTCCATGGCCGCTTTGCTTGGTTCTTCCATCGTCTTTCTCTCCATCAATTGGGCCCGCCGCTCACGGGCAGAACCTGGCCTGTGATCCAGCTTGCATACTCGGAAGCGAGGAACAGAACGGCATGAGCGATGTCCTGAGGCTCGCCCAGCCGGCGCATGGGGATGCTTTCGATCATCGCGCGCTGGCCGTCGGGGCCATAGGAGGCCCATTGGCGCTCATAGTCGGGGCTTGTCCGGAGAAAGCCGGGCGCGATGGCATTCACGTTGATCCCGAACGGGCCGAGCTCGTATCCGAGCTGCCGCATCAGCCCGAGCTGTCCCGCCTTGGCGCTCGCGTAGGCCTGAATGCCAGTCAGGCTGATGCCGAGACCCGCGCCGCTCGAGATCATGACGATCTTTCCGCGGCGCCGCTCCTTCATGCGCTCTACGACGGCCGCCGCGACGAGGAACGCACCTTTGACGTTGACGTCGTAGATGTCGTCCCATTCCTGCGGCGTGACCTGTTCGACGGGTTTCCTGGTCTGTCCTCTGACGCCGCCGGCGACATGAACGAGCACGTCGAAGCCGCCGCACTCGGCCTCCATCGCGCGGACGCCCGTGGCGATGTCGTCGGGATCCGTGACGTCGAGCCTGCGCACCTCGATCGCGCCGCCGCGCTCCGCGCGGCACGAGGCCTTCAGCTCCCTCAGCTCGTCTAAAAGGATATCGGTCGCGTAGACCCTTGCCCCGCGGGAGGCGAAGCCCTCGACAATGCCCCGTCCGATCCCGCGGCTGGCCCCCGTCACCAGGACCGTCCGACCTTCGAAATAAATGTCCATGTTCGTTCCTGATGTTAAGCGCCCTTGAAGCCGAGCTTCGAGCTGAGAAGTCGCGCGTGGCTCTCGATCGCGTCGATCATGCGTACCTTGGAGTTCTCGAAGCGCTGGGTGATCGTTGCCACGTTGAGAGCCGCGATGACCTCGCCCGAGGCATCGCGCACCGGCGCCGCTACGCCGGAGCCTCCGAGATAGGCCTCCTGATCGCAGATGGCGTACCCGTCCCGACGCACGGCCTCGAGAATCCGCCTGATCTCGAGCCGGTCCGTGATGGTGTATTGCGTGTGGCGGATGAGACGCTCGCGGCCAAGATAGTCATCCACCCGGTGCGGCTCCCAGAAGGCCAGCAGCACCCGGCCCATAGCCGTGCAGTAGGCGGGGTCCGATCCCGACAGATCCGCTTCGAACCGGATGACTTGGCGGCTGATGCTGCGGGCAACGGGCTTCACGCGACCGTCGCGTTTACGGACGCCGAGAAAGACAGTCTCGCCTTCCGCGTCGCGCAGGCCGTCCATGATCGGCTGGGCAACAGCGATGAGCAGAGCCTCGCGCCCGCTGCTCCAGCCTGGGCCGTTCCGGCACCCCTCGTGCAGACGATAATATTCTGACTCTTCGCGGGTGACATAGCCCCGGGAGACCAGTGTCGCCAGTAGGCTGTGAGCACTGCTCTTCGGGTAGCCGAGCTCGTCCACGATGTCCTTGAGGCTCATGGGCTCCGACGAGCGGGCGAGCAGCTCCAGCAACTCCAAGACCCGCACCGCGGATTTAACTTCGAAGTCCGCATTCTCGTTCATGTATGTGAACCAAGTTCCACTTGTCGAACAAAGATCGATCGGGAACACTTTGTCTGTCAAGAGAAACCCGTACGCGGAATGATGAGAGGTTGAATTGAAGCAGGTTGCGATCGTCACCGGAGGGGCAAGAGGCATTGGGCGCGCATGCGCACTGGATCTGGCCCGGCAGGGCTTCGATATCGCTCTCGTCGATCTGCTCGAGGAGGAGATGGCGGCCACGGCGGCGGACATCCTTGCCCTAGGTCGTGATGTGCGTACGTACCAGGCGGACGTGGTCCTACACGGCCGGGCGTGTGAGATCGTGCGCGATGTTCATTCCGCCTTCGGGCAGATCGATTTCCTGCTCAACAATGCGGGTCAGTCGCAGCCGAAGGGAATTCTCGAGACCACCGAGGACGAGTTCGACCGCGGCATGGCGATCAACCTGAAGAGCTGCTTCAACTACATTCAGCACGCAGCCCCGATCATGCTGGAGCAGGGTAGGGGGCGCATTGTCTCCATGTCGTCGCTCAATGCGCTATCGGGCGGGGTCACCGCCGCGGTCAGCAAGTTTGCCTATGCGGCCGCGAAAGCCGGTATCCTGGGCATGACCCGGGCTCTGGCCAAGGAGCTGGGGCCCACGATCGCAATCAATGCCATCTGCCCCGGAGTCATCCTGACCGAGGTCGGCACCGACGTCACGGCCCGCGAGAGTGAGATCGTGAAGGGTATTGCCCTGGGCCGCCTCGGATGTGCCGACGATGTCGCCCGCCTCGTGACCTTCCTGGCAACATCGGAGCCGTGCTTCATCACGGGCCAGACGTTCGTCGTCGACGGATTCCAGTTCAACGTCTGACGGCGCAGGCCCGGCAGGGCATCATGTTCCCATGCCGCGTAAACGACGCGGCTTTCCCACCGAGAGCTGAAGCCTCGCAGTCTTCGGAACCGACAATGTCCAATTCTCCTCCGCTTTTTTCGCCAATCCAACTCGGCCCGATCGATCTCCCGAACAGGATCGTGGTCGCGCCCATGTGTCAGTACTCGGCGCACGACGGATGCGCTTCGACCTGGCACCTGCAGCACCTGATGAATCTCGCAATGTCGGGCGCCGGCCTCGTGATGATCGAGGCCACCGCGGTGGAGCGAAAAGGCCGCATCACCCATGGCTGCCTCGGCCTTTACTCCGACGAGAACGAGCTGGCGCTCGAGCACGTCCTGCGCGAAGCCATGGCGGTTGCGACGCCCGGCACCCAATTCGGTATCCAGCTCTCGCATGCAGGTCGCAAGGGATCTGCTCAGCGTCCGTGGGAGGGCGGCGGCAACCTGCCTGATGCGGAATCCTGGGGGACGCTTGCCCCATCGGAGGTTCCGCATCGCGAGGGCTGGCATGTTCCGTTCCAAGCCGACGGGGATGATGTGGAGCGGATCATCGGGGCGTTCGCTCACGCAGCCGTGCGGGCCGCACGCATCGGGATCAAAGTGATCGAAGTACACATGGCCCATGGCTACCTGCTGCACCAGTTTCACTCGCCGCTCTCAAACCGCAGAAATGACAGCTGGGGCGGAGATGCCGAGCGCCGTATGTCTCTGCCGCTCACCGTTGCGCGGGCGGTCCGAAAGGCGGTGCCCTCATGCGTGGTGGGGGCACGGATCACCGGCAGCGACTGGGCTGAAGGTGGCCTGGAGATCCGCGACGCGGTCATGCTCGCAAAGGCCATCAAAGACCTGAGACTGGACTACGTTTGCGTGACGTCGAGCGGCATTCCCAGTTCCAGCCCAACCATCACTGATCCCGACACGATGCAGATCCCGCTCGCCGCAACCGTCAAGGCGGAGGCGAAGATCGTCACCCGTGCAGTCGGATCAATCGTGAACCCCAACGAGGCAAACGACATCATCGCGAGTGGGCAGGCCGACCAGGTGGCTATTGGCCGTGCCTATCTTGATGATCCGCGCTGGGCCTGGCATGCGGCCCATCTTCTGGGCGGAACGGTTCAGTATCCGGGTCCATACGCTTGGGCGGCCCCGGCTGAATGGCCCGGAATCGAGAAAATTCGCCGTTGACGAAGGCGCGTAAACTGGCCTTCGCAGTCGATTTCGAAGTGACGGACCCGGCACATGGCTGATCTGATCTCGACCGGTGGCCTTGCCCTTCCCGTCTTGCCAGAACTTGGTCAGGAAATGATTTGGATGCTCGCTTTGTACAATGCGACCAGCTTTGGACCCGGGGCGTTGTCATGTCTGGATGGCGCCCGTTTGGCAATGTGATTGTTGTTGACGTTTCGGCCTAGCGGGGCGGGTGCAGTCATGTCTCCGGCCTTTGAACGCGGTGCTGCATGACCGCTGGCCCTGATGTTTTACGCTGGAAGCTGGTCCCTCTCACGTTATCGCGCTCGACTGGCGCAAGACGATGCCACGGGTTTCCCAGTTTCGGCGGTCCATGTCCGCTGTGGCTTCACATCATCTCATCATCACCGTGCCAACTGAGTTGCCCTGAGGGGCGAATAGTCTGAGCTCGCTGTCTATGAGGCCGCCGGCGCGGCGGCTCCCGTGCTCCCCCGGCTGGTAAGCCGTGCTCCTGGCCATCACCGCCCAGGCGCTCCGGGCGATCTTGTTGGCCAGGGCCACGGCCACCACCTTGAACGGTTTCTTGGCCAGGAGGCTCCGGGCCCAGTCCGCCAGCGCCGTCCGGGTCTTGCCCGACTTCAGGCTGTAGAGCGCCGCGTGCGCGCCGACGACCAGCAGCTTGCACAGGTGCCGGTTGCCCATCTTGGAGATGGAGCCCAACCGCGGCTTACCGCCGGTTGAGGGCTGCCGCGGCACGAGACCGAGATAGGCGGCAAACTCCCGACTGCCGTGGAACAGGCTGGCGTCTGGAACACTGGCCGAGAGACAAGAGGCCACAATCGGGCCGATGCCCGGAATGCCGGCGAGCCTTGTGCTGACCGGATCGCTGCGGTGGGCGGCCAGAATGGCTTTGTCGAGCCTGGCAATCTGCGCCTCGATCTCAACCAGCATTGCCGCCAGAGGCTGGAGCGCTATCCGAGCGGTGGCGGGGAGATCGGGACTGGCGTTATCATGGATAAGGGCAATCAGCTGGCGCGTGTTGCGAGCGCCTTGTGCTACCACGATGCCCAGCTCTGCAAAGTGACCGCGCAGGGCATTGATCAGGGCTGTCCGTTGCCCGATCAGGAGATCGCGGGCTCGGTGCAGCATGAGGGTGCTCTGCTGCTGCGGGCTCTTGACCGGAACGAAGCGCATCGACGGCCGTGTGACCGCCTCGCAGATCGCCGCCGCGTCCGCTGCGTCGTTCTTCTGTCGGCGCAGATAGGGTTTGACATAGGCGGGAGGGATCAGGCGGACCTCATGGCCGAAAGCCATGAGCGTGCGGGCCCAGTGGTGAGCCGTCGCGCACGCCTCCAACCCGATCAGGCAAGGTGGAAGGGCGCTGAAGAAGCCCGGCACCTGGCTGCGCCGCAGTGCCTTGCGCAGGACGATCTTTCCACTCCTGTCGACGCCGTGCAGCTGGAAGACGTTCTTTGCGATATCAAGGCCGATCGTGACAATCTCTGGCATGATGTGTGGTTCCTCTCCGGTTCTTCAACATGCCTATTCTGGCACGTCTGACGCTGGTGGAGGGCGCCATCCACGACATCAGGTTAACAGGCTGAGGTCGCAGAGCCTCATAGGATCAGGCTGTCAGAAGCTTACAGCATGGCCAGTGACTTCGACCCAAGTGCGAAGGCCCAGGCACGGGCACGGCGATGACTTGCGGCGTTGGTATCGGCGGGGCGGCCAATGAGATTTGCAACCTGATCATGAGTTGAGAGGAAGCGCTGGGCATGTCCGGCTGACTCGAACCGTTTCATAATGCGCTCGCGTCGTCGGGTCGGCCGATGAGAATTCTCAGCGCCATTGTTCAGGCCTCTATGCTACCGATGCTCGACACCGGGCATGACTTCTCGCTTTGCAGCGGCATAGCTGACCAACTTGTCCGTGATCATCACGGGAGGGGCCATGCCCCCATGCTGATCGACGGCGCGCCAGAGCCAATGCTTCCGGCCCGCGATGTTGATCACAACCTCATCGGATGCCATTTGTCACCCGGCGCAGGAAGACGGCGGCGGATCTCCTTGGCAAAGGCTTGGCCAAACTTCAGAGCCCATTGGCGGACAGTCTCGTGGCGACCTCAGTGCTTCGTTGCGAGCATCTCCTCAACCATGCGCAGGCTGAGCGAGAACCCGAAGTAAAGCCACACGGTATGGCTGATCGGGGATGTCACATTAACTGAGTATAGCCGTTGGGCTGACCAACAAGGTCAGCATTTGCACAACCCAAGTCGTTGATTTTCCTCACAGCGAGATTTTTCCTTGACGAGTCCAAGGTAGTATTCGCCGTTGCTGTGACATCACTGTCTCAGCTTAACTCCATAGCACCAACCGAAAAGTATCGTTGGACAGGTCCGAGAACACTTGCCATCGGCAACTTAGAGGTTAGACGAGCCCTAACCTATAGGTGGACATTCGCTAGTACCTTAGTTTCGGAAGTTACGTTATTATATGTCCAGATATAAGGCATTTCCAAGCTTGTCGCGCGATGCAGGTGATTATTTGCGCTTTACTGCGATGCCTTTGAAACATTGTTATCTTCGCTCGATACAGTAGCTGCCACCTTAATTCCTATACAAATGCCTTGCCATCTCCGGTTTGTTTGTTAGGTTGCATAACATACTCGATTGGAGAATGCGTATGCCCGGCTTGGCTGTCGGAATCGACATTGGCGGAACGAAGACACATCTGCGGGCTTACGATCACCAAAACTCGGTTCGGGACTTGATTCTCCCCAGTTCGCAATGGCGCGTTCGGGATTGGGACGCCGATGCACGTGCCTTGGTTGCCTTGGCACAGCAGCTGACCGATGGGGCTAAGATCGTGACGATGGCGATCGGTGCCCATGGCTGTGACAATCAAGCCGAATGCAGTGCTTTCGAGGCCGCTTTTGGTAGGCAAGCCGTGTATCCGGTCAAGGTCATCAATGACTCCGAGCTCCTACCGGCTGCTCTGTCCCAGACCGTTGGTATTGGCGTCGTCTCAGGAACAGGCTCTATAGCTGTTACGCGCAACAGCGACGGCAAGATGCTCGTTGCCGGTGGCTGGGGTTGGGTGATTGGTGACGAAGGCAGCGCCTCTGGGCTCGTGCGAGAAGCCGGACGAGCCGCAGCCGATCACATCGACACTGGCGGTTCGGACAGTGAGCCGCTGATCCAACTTCTCTTCGAAACCTTTGGCATCGACAACTCCGCCCGGATTGGCAGCTCCATTGCTGGGTCGGGGAGCGCCGCAGTGCTTGGACAACACGCGAAGGCCGTCTTCCAGGCCGCCGAGATGGGATCCACCCTCGCGCAACGCGTCATTCGGGATGGAGCAGGCGCTCTCGTCGAGTTGGTCGCTCGCCTGAAGCAGGTGGGGGCCGAGGCGACAAGTGCCGTAGCTGGTGGTGGCGTAATCGTGGCGCAGCCAATGCTTGCCAACGCGTTCCTCGAACAGATGGAGGAACGCTTCAATGGCGCGATTTCGGCTGAGATCTATGCTGGTCCCCCGGTAGAAGGCGCCTGCTTCATCGCCAAGACTATGAGAGACCGCCTTCAGGCAGGGCAGGGGACTGCACCCATGAGCAAGATCGCCTGAGCCGCTGCCGCCCAGAAGCAGCAGCCTCGCACAGTATTAAATGGGAGCGCGATGCCGGTCGGCTCGGTTCCCGATGTTTCCAGCTCCTATTTAACAGAAGGAAGTAGAGATGAGTTACAGATCGACGATTGCACGCCAACCTGACGCCCTTAGGCACTGCATCGAGGTGGCTGCGGCCGATGTCGAGAAGATCGATATTGCTCCCTTGGCCTCCGGTCTGACGGCAGTCACCGGCATTGGCGCGAGCTATGCAGCCGCTGTTGTCGCTGCGGGAGAGCTTCAGCGCAGGGGCAAGCGGGCGGTTGCGATCCGCGCCGTCGATCTCATGCAGGGCGGAGGGCTGGCCGATGCCATCCTTGCCCTGTCCTCCGGGGGACGCAGCATCGAGCCTGTCACAGCCATCAAAGCGAACCCAAGGGCGGCCTCTGTTGGCATCACCAAGGAAGGCAATAATCCGCTCGCTGCGGTGGTTCAATCGCATATTCGATACGATAGCGGATCGGATGCGACACCGTCGAGCACGGGCTATACCGGGTCACTCGTTGCGGCCGGCCTTCTGATTGATCGCGTGGTGGGATCATCCTCGGCAGATTGGGCGGCCCTGCCGCAACTTGCCTTGGAGATGCTCGAGCGCTCCGCGGCGAAAATGAGCCGGATCGGTGAGATCTTCCGTGATCGTCGCGCCATTGACTGCGTCGGCGCCTGCTCATCGCTCGGAACTGCGGATGGCGCCGCGTTGCTGATCCGCGAGGCCGCCCGAATCCCAGCCGCCCCAGCCGACACCCTGTACTACCTCCATGGTCCCATGGAAGCGATGGACAAGACTACGGGCGTTGTGGTCTACGGCGACGGCCGTGAAATCAAGCTGGCCCAGGATCTTGCTGAGATCGGTTGTGCCGTTCTGCTTGTCACATCGAGTGATATGGTGGAGGACAAAGGAAGCCTCAGTGTGCTGCGCGTGCCAGCGCTTGAGAACCAAATTGCGCGTGGCATCCTTAATATACTGCCGGCGCAGCTCCTAGCAGCGACATTGTCGGACGCGGCAGGTCTTACGGATACCAAGTTTCGCTACCGACAGACCGACACCAAGATCAAGGCGGACTGATCGCTTCCATACAATCGACAATGCGGCCAGTCAGGCTGCATTGTCACCCATGAGACGTTCCTGTGCATGCTCGGCCGCCAGTTTCGCGATGCCGAGCAATGTAGCGTTTGTGCCAAGTGAGCTTGTCACAATCTGTGTCGGGTAGCTCAAGCGATCTACTGCTTCTTGAACATAGGGCAGGAGGACTGGATTGCTACCGATGCCCCCGCCCAGAACGACAAATCCGGGATCAATAATGCTGACGCACGCAGCAACGAGGCGGCCGATGTCTTCAGCGTGACGCTTTATATGAACGATTGCTGTGTCATTGCCCTGTTCGGCCATCGCAAATAGGGCTGCAGCATCCTCTGGAGCCTCACTGTCGACTGGCCAAGCATTCGTGACGCGATGCATGAATGCCTCAGAGCCGATGTAGTTTTCCAACTCCTCGGGAACTGGCTCGCTGGTCGGGGTCCATGGGAAGGGAAGATAACTAATTTCGCCGGCCGCCCCGTTGCGCCCACGTACGAGTTCGCCCTTGAGCACAACTCCCATGCCGATCTTTACGCCCACCTGCAGAAACGCGAAATCCGCCCGGCCTGAGGCGGAACCGTATTTGCTCTCAGCAATCGCAGCACAGTTAACATTGTTTTCAAGAATGAGTGGAATATTGTTCGGCGGCTCGAAATCGCTGAAGAGATTTGACTGGCGAGTGGGAGAGGCGTTGGATGCGCCATCGTCGCTAACCCGCGTGGGCACGGCAATGCCGAGCACGCGCAACGGACCCCAGCTCTCCTCTGTCTTATCCCGAGCCTCTCGGACGGCCTGATCGACGACGCTGCTGATTTCCGCACTCAGATGCCGTTGATTTGATCCGAGCCTGTAGGTGCGGGAATACAGAGCTCTACCGTCCAAGGTGCTGACGCGTAACCGAATATGCGTAGAGCCAGCGTCGATAGCGATGATGTGGCCGGCACCTGAGCCAAGCCGATACATGGCCGCCTTACGCCCGGTGAGGCCTTGGACCTCCCCGATGACTTCCACATAGCCCAGCTTGCTCAACTCACCCATCGCAGCAGACATGGTCGGCCGCGAGAGGTTCAAGGCCTCGCAAAGCTGCGGCCGGGTTGCGGGTCCGGTCGATAGGAGGCGACAGAAAACTGCCCTCGCACTTAATGTGAAGCTTGTACGGGGGGCAAAAGAGCCGAGTTCTACAATCGCCACGCGCGCACCTTGATCATGACTGGGACCTTGGGACATCTACAAGAACCTGTGCCTCTTAGTAAAGGTAGCTGCTCTGGCAGGAATGGCTTAAGCGCAAGCATTCATAAGACTGCCAGGACCACTTGAGCCATCCTAAATGGCTACAGTAGATGCACAAAAAAATCATATCCGCCTGAATCGACACGGCGACATATGCACACCTCATTACACACCATGACTAATATGAGGTCAACTGCTTATATTAAGCTGCAGGATCACGGTAGTTCTTGAATTATACTATGCTATCCACGCTGGTCAAAACAATCGTTCTGAATTATACGGTCGCCAAATCAGACTAACCGCAATTCAAGCGCCACCGGAAAAGACCGCTTGCCAGCATGAGTTTGTTTGTTAAGATGCATAACAATGGCGCTGGTAAGGAAGTCGCTGAGGAAGGCGAGTGGCCGGCCCATAGGCAGCAAACCCAGAGGCAACCATGAAATTCAACAGACTTCTCAGCACAGGAACGCTCCTGGCTGCGGCCATACTGACGACCGGCGCCCTGCACGCTCAGGAGAAAGTCGTTCTCGACTACTGGGTCTATTCTGATTTTGCTCAAGGCGAGGCACTCAAGCTTCAGCAGAGCTTTATCTCCGAGTTCGAGGCCAAGCACCCAGGCGTCAAGATCAACATCGCTGGGAAGGGCGACGATGACCTTCTCACTGGCCAGATCGCCGGCGCCGCCAGCGGGACGGGCCCCGATGTATTTATGAATTCCACTTCGGCCGGAGCCGCGCTCGTCCAAGCCGGTGCACTGAAGAACGTCTACGAAGACTGGATGGCGATGCCCCAGGAATACCGCGATCAGTTCAACAAGGATCTGATTGCGATGTGCACGCCTAAGCCGCAGACGATGTACTGCCTGCCCTATACGGGCTTCGGCTCTTTCATGTTCCGCAACCTGACCGTTCTCAAGGAAGCCGGCATCGATCCAGCCACTCCGATCAAGGATTGGAACGATTGGGTCGCGCAGATGGAGAAGGTCAAGGCTAAGGGTAAATACGGTATCCCGGACATGACTCAAGTTTGGGGATCCTTCCTGAACATCTACTCCGGCATCGCCGAGCCCAACGAGTGGGGAGCAGACTTCGAGAAGAAGAAGACGCTGATCAATCCTGACAAGTACGCCAAGACAGCCGAGCTGTTCGTCAAGATGAAGCCCTATTCCACGGGCACGAGCATCAATGACCAGGCCACTCGGGACCTGTTCATCAGCAACCAACTCGCGTTCTACATCAACGGCCCCTGGGCCAATCCTCCCTTCGAGCAGGCTGCCAAGAACTCGAACCTCAAGTATGACTGGGTTCTCATCCCCGGCGCCCACGAGGGGAAGAACGGCGGCGTACAGGGCTATGAATTCATCGGTGTGGCCCCCAAGAAGAACGCCAAGCTCGCATGGGAGTTCGCTGCCTACGTGACCGAAAAGCAGCAGATGGTTCGATGGGCTGCTGCACTTGGTCGCTATAATAGTAATCAGGCCTCCCTGACGGATCCGGCCGTTGCCAGCCATCCGCTCCTGGCAATCACCTATAAGGCTGCGAAGACCGCTCTCTTCAACAAGCCACCGTTCTTCTCCGGCGTGTATCCGAACAGCTATTGGTCAGCCATCACCGACAATGCGTCGGCGATTGAAGATGGGAATATGACTCCTGAAGAGGGAGCCAAGAAGCTGATTGAGGAACTCAACGAGATCCTCTCCGACGGTTGATCTTGGGTCCTGTAAGCTCGTGATGGCCGGGGCTCCTGCTCCGGCCACAGTCGAGGTGATTTAAGAGGGATGGCATGTCTGCCCGGGTGACAAAGACCACGCCGCATTACCTAATGCTGCTACCATTCATGCTTCTGTTCGCTGTATTCTTCCTTTATCCTATCGTCAGCGGATTGATTTACAGTTTCTTTGATTGGGCTGGAGCGCAGCCGACAACCTTTGTCGCATTAGAGAACTACACAAAAGTTCTCAATTCCAGAAACTTCAATAAGGCAGCGTCTAATCTTCTACTTTACGTGTCGATCACAGTTCCATTGGGACTAACAATCGCTTTCTGCCTTGCTTTGCTCGTGGACAGCTTTTCCGGCTTCTGGGCTAAGTTCTTCCGCAGTGCATTCTTCATGCCCGTCGTGATGCCGCTGTTCCTCGCAGCAACGATCTGGCGCTGGATGTATGCGCCGAATTTCGGTCTTCTGAATACTATTCTTGGATGGTTCGGCTTCGAATCGGTTCAGTTTCTTAACAACGTGAACACGATGCTGTACTGCCTGATTGCGGTCGACGTCTGGGTGTCTGCCGGGTTCAACATGGTGATTATCCTTGCGGGCCTTAAGAACGTACCGAAGCACTACTATGAGGCTGCGCGGCTGGATGGCGCCAACAAGCTCCAGCAAATTTTCTACGTCACGATCCCATCGATCCGCCCTGTCCTGTTCTTCGTCGTCACCTACAGCCTGATTTCAGCCCTTCAGGTGTTCGATGTCCCGTGGCTTCTGACTGGCTCCTCCTTCGCCGAGTATGGCGGTAGGGCCAACACTCTTCTTTTCCCAGTTATGGATATCATGGGACGTGGGTTCGGCGCGGTGAAATTCGGTCAGGCCGCTGCTTATGGCTTTATGCTGACCGCCCTTATCATTGCAGTCACAGCTGTGATGTTCGCGCTCCGCAAGAAAGTTGGTGAAGTATGAGCGATGTTGCGAACATGGAAGTATCCGTCGCCCGATCAAAAGCGACAGGGACCAGACGGGCGTCCGAAGCACGCCGTCGCATTTCCGATGCGACTGTCTGGACTGTGCTCAAATGGACTATCGCCATCTGTGTGGCGATCGTCGCCATCTTCCCCCTCTGGTGGATGTTCAACGTCGTGTTCTCAGAACCTGGTGTTCCGGTCTCGATCAACCCGCGCCTGTATCCGACGTCGATCAGCGCTGGCCTGCGCAATATCGCGATTATCTTCACCGAAACAGGCTACCTGCGGGCGTACTATATCTCAGTTGTCTACACACTCCTGACCATCGGCGGCATCCTGCTTGTCAGTTCCATGGCGGCCTTCGAGTTCGCACTATTTGACTTCCCTGGCAAAAAGATAATGTTTGCCATCGTGATGCTATCTCTGATGGTACCAAAGGCGGTCACGCTCGTTCCAACCTACCTTCTGACAGTGCAACTGGGATGGCTGAACACGATGCAAGGGCTTGTTGTGCCAGGGCTTGCGTCAGCCTTCGGATTGTTCATGCTCGTTCAGTTCATGAAGAGTCTCCCAACCGAGATGATCGAAGCCGCGCGGCTGGATGGGGCGAACCACTTTCAAATCTATCTGCATGTCGTTCTGCCTCTGTCCAGAAATGCGCTCGTAACCCTGGCAATCCTCACCTTTATGCATACCTGGGGCAACTTTAGCTGGCCTCTCATCGTTGCGCCAAACCCAACGATGTACACCGTCGGTCAGGTAGTGGGATTGTTCAACGCTCCCTATTCACACACGACGGTTGACATCGCGATGACGGCCAACCTGCTCGCGGCGGTTCCTCCTCTGATCTTCTTCTTGATTTTCCAGCGACAGATCGTTGAGGGCATCGCTTCCTCAGGGAGCAAAGGCTGATCCAAGTCACCATAGCTTGAATTCTTTGGGCTCGGAGGTCCTCCAAGCCTGAAGGATTCGGCCCTGAGATCAAGATCACTCGTTTTGACAGACAAACAAGGTTGCTACTATGTCCGACCTGCAGATCGTAAACGCATCGAAGACTTATGGAACGGTTGGTGTTCTCAACCAGGTCAACCTTGAGATTTCCTCGGGCGAATTTGTTGTCTTTGTTGGCCCCTCCGGATGCGGGAAATCCACTCTTCTGAGAATGATCTCGGGGTTAGAAGAGATCAGCTCGGGCGAGATCTGGCTCGACGGGCGGGTAGTCAACGATGTCGACCCCGCAAAACGCGGGGTCGCGATGGTGTTCCAGAACTACGCGCTCTACCCTCATATGACGGTCTTCGACAACATGGCGTTCAGCCTGACCATGGCCGGCGCTCCCAAGAAGGAGCGCATGGAGCGGGTCGAGAAGGCCGCGGAGATTCTGCGACTCGGCCACCTGCTGGATCGCCGTCCCGGTCAGCTGTCAGGCGGTCAGAAGCAGCGCGTGGCCATTGGGCGCGCCATTGTCCGGGAGCCGAAAGTGTTCCTCTTCGACGAACCCCTGTCAAATCTCGATGCCGAGTTGCGCGTCCAGATGCGCGCGGAGCTCGTGCAGCTGCATGCCAAGCTTAAGTCGACCATGATCTATGTCACGCACGACCAGATTGAGGCAATGACCCTGGCGGACAAGATGGTCGTGATGAATGGCGGCGTCATTCAGCAGGTGGGTCGTCCTCTCGATCTTTATGACGATCCGAACAACAAGTTCGTGGCCGGATTCATTGGCACGCCCAAGATGAACTTCCTGAATGCGCGTGTGGCCCAGGTATTTGACGATCGGGTGGTCCTGAGCCAAATCGGCGGCACCGACACGGGCATCCTGGAGGTTCCGTTTCATCAGTTCGATCAATCCATCAAGGAGGTTCAGATCGGCGTGCGACCGGAGCATGTCCGGATCCTCGGCAATGTTGAGCCCTCCGCATCCATGCCCGTGACGGTCGCGCTCGTCGAGGAACTCGGCGACATGACGGTCATCCATACCGACCTGCCGAACGGCGAGCGGTTGACGGCGCAGAGCCATGGCGGGCGCTATGCTGGCATTGCCAACGCCTGTGCAACGGTGGATGCCACCCATGTCCTCGTGTTCGACAGGGAAGGCAATCGTCTCAGAGGTGCGAAGCTGTCCTGATATCGCCCTCTGATCAGGATCGATCCTGCCATGAACCAAATCGTGCTCACGCAACCTTGCGCAGTCATCTTCGATATGGATGGCCTCCTGCTGGATACGGAAGTTCTTTATCGTGAGGTCATGGCGGAGGCCTGCTCGGAGTTGGGCCACGAGATGGCGGTAGAGATCCACAGCCGCTTGATCGGCGTTCCAAAAGATCGCGGAGCCCAGATCTTGCTCGGGCATTTCGGTTCTGACTTCCCGCTTGCCGTGTTTCACGAGCGCACCGCCGCAGCCTTTGCCGCGCGGTGCGCGAACGCCGTTCCGGTCAAAAAGGGTGCCCACGAGTTGCTCCAGGAACTTCGTACGCGGGGGATCCCGACGGCTGTGGCGACATCGACCCACCGGGAAGCGGCTCTCGATCACCTTCACAAAGCAGGTCTCCTCGACTTATTTGAGACTGTTGTCACACGCGACGATGTCGAGCACGGCAAGCCGCACCCAGAGAGCTTTCTTACGGCAGCTCAGCGACTTGATGTCGATCCCAGGACCTGTTGGGCTCTAGAAGACTCTCACAATGGAGTGCGGGCTGCTCATGCGGCTGGTATGGCAACTATCATGATACCAGACCTCTTGGAACCGACAGCAGAGATCTCGAAGCTCTGTGCCACTGTTCTTCCCAGCCTCTTGCATATGGTGGGAGAATTGACGCGGGTCACTGGACGCTAGTTCTTGAACTCTGTGTCGTTGGGATCAGAGTATACCAACTAATGTACGCAGCACTGAAGCTGAGTTGGTGCCCGCTCACAGAGGGACACGAATCATGAGTATTAGATTAGTTCATGGACACCCATGCATTCGTGATTTCATAACGCCGGCATGGCTCTATTGCAATGCAGGATCCGCATATACGGTACATAGCGGCTTCATAGATGCCTCACCATGAATAAACGAGCGCGGCACCCGAAGATGCTGCGCTGGGCCCTTTTTGGCGAACGCCGATCGGCTCCGCGGCTAGATAATCTTTGTATCGGCCTGGCGATAACGAAACTTGGCGTTTGCAAGACCCCGCTCAGCCGAAAGGCGGGCGACGAGCAGTTGGACGGTCACGATCTGAAGAATGCTATCCGCCAAGGGATTGCCGACGCTTGGTACATGCAGTGCGATTAGATTAGCGCTGTCGCGCACGTCACTCCGATCTGAGATCAGAAGCGTTGGGCATCCGAAAGCGGCTGCATCCTGGGCCAGTTTGACCTCTCGCTTGCTTCCGTGAACCACCAAACCCATGCGCTCATCCAGGGCTTCGACTGGTCCATGGAGGAAGTTGCGCAGATCGAAGCCCGATGCGGGCAAACGAGCGGCCTCCCGAGCAAGCAGGGCTCCTTCGTAAGCCGTGCCGAGCAACTGGTGCTCACCGACGAAGTCGATGCTTACGGCGTTCGCAAAGGCCTTGGCAGCGCGCTCGACGGTCCCATGCGAAGAAGAGAGAACTTTGCTGGCGGCCTCAGGAAGGCGCTCCCATGCCGATATGCTTTGCCCAGCAAGATGGTCCGCCAGCATTCCGACGGCCTGCAGCGTCGTTGTGAAGCTCGGAGCGCTCGGACTTGCCTCAAGGCCGCAGCGAGTGACAATAACGCCTTGAACCACTGTCGAAAGAGGGTTCTCGGAATCCTTAGAAATGGCGTAAAGATTGCCAGTCACACTGCGCATCGCGTCGACCATTTCCAAGCTTCGGCCGGATGCGGAGAGTGCGACAAAGGATTCGGCCAGTCCCGACCGCTGCTCCAACAGGTCCGTCGGAGTGAAGGAGCAGGCCCGAAACCCACGTGACCGGAATTCCGCCGCAGCCGCCACTGCGGCGTATAGGCTGCCTCCAATTCCGACAAAGCCGATGCTCCCCTCCTTTAGGGGAGAGGCGTCGACCCGTAGTAGCGATTCCGCGATGGCAAAGCGGCTGGATTCCAGGCGCTCTGGTTGAAGGTCGATGCTCTCACGGAAGTTCATTTGCCATTTCCCAGTTGAAATCCTCAACGGGGAATAGGCGAGCCGAGCGCCGGGCTCTTGTACGTTTGTGCGAGATCCTACGAATCTGTGGGGCTTGTTTCCAGCTTGGCCTTACCAAATCTGCTACGCGCAGCACCCAATTGCGACGCGACGACTCTCTGGAACTCGCCTGGCGTCATACCGTACGTCCGGCGGAACTCACGGCTCATGTGGCTCTGGTCGCTAAACCCGGCTATGCTGGCGGCCTCGACCAAACTGACACCCGCCGAGATGGCGCGTTGAGCGGTCGCCACCATCATCTGAACACGGAAGCGACGTGGCGGCATTCCGCTGTTGTGGCGAAACCGGCGCGCGAATTGAAAGCGGCTCATCCCGAATTCTGCGGCGATCTCGTCGATTCGGTTCGACGCTGGGTCGAAGGCATCATCGGCTGATCTTTGCAGAAGCTGACGATGGCGCGCGGTCTCCTTCAGCGAGCTTTCCGTCTCCTCATCACAGACCAGGCGCTGCCGTGCGGCGCAGGCCGCAATCAAAGCCGTGACCGCGTCGATATTGACCTGTTGCGGATCCTGAAGAAGGCGCGACCGAAGATTCGTCATTGCGTCCAAAAGAAACCTGTCCTGCACGACGGGTCCCAGCAGTCGGGCCAGGGGGAGGCCTGGAAACAAGCCTGAGCAGGCCGTGAACCAAGCTTCCTGCGAAAAGTAGATCACAAAGTAGCGGTTCAGGCTATCGGTCCAGGAGCTGGCATGCGATTCAAAGGGATTTAGAAGGACGATAGAGCCTTTGGGCTGCTCGAAGATCTTCCCACCGGTTTCCAAAGAGGCCGCGCCGTCAATCACCGCGCCAATATTGTATGTGGAATGACAATGCATCGAGCCTGGCTCGGCCGGAGCGGCGATGTCGAACAGGTCGATTTCGCCGTCAATCCGCCAGTGGCGGACCTCTCTCGTTGTCGCCTCCGTCACCGCTCACCTCCACGATAACTTTTTATTCATTCCGGTCCCCTGCACACTGTTGATGGCGTGCAGAGGAGGCGGATGTCGTCACGGCAAGCCAGCGTCGACCCAACCTGTATGTTTTATGCTCCAACTGCCGGAATGCTGCAACCGCCACGATGCTGCACAAACATTCAAGATGGCAGACTGAACAGACGACTAGTCTGACGTCTGCGCTGGCAAACAAAGCGTGGAAGATCCAGATCGGGAACACAGAGGCAAAGATGACACTATATCACAGATCGGGGGCGTTCCTCGCGGCCGCATCCATGCTCCTCTCTGTTGGGACGGCCTATGCCGCCTCAAGCGGGGAGCAATGCGCCGCCGAGCTCAGCGCTCCAGTCGAATTCCGCATCTCGCATCAGAACTCAACGACAAGCCCGATCCATCCACGGCTGCTCGACGTCGTCAAGGACGTCGATGCGGCGACCAAGGGTAAGATCAAGCTGAATGTCTTCCCGTCCGCACAACTTGGCGGCGAAATGCAGGCGCTCGAGCAGGCTTCTCTGGGGCAGAACATCATTTTCTATACGACTTCCGGTGCCCTTGCGACGGCCGGCGTACCGGAGCTTAGCATTCTCAACGGCCCGTTTCTCACCGAAACGCTCGCATCGGCCCAAAAGCTCGCTCAATCGGAGTTGGTGAAAGGGTGGGAAGACAAGTTGGCGGATGAAGGCGGCCTTCGGATCCTCGCGCTCAACTGGTTCGACTCGCCGCGCTCCATTCTCTCGAACAAGGCATACCCGCAACCGGGCGATCTGTCGGGAATGAAGATGCGCGTGCCGGAAGCGCCGGCTTACGTGCGCACGTTCACACTCCTGAAGACCTCGCCGCTACCGCTCCCATTCTCCGAACTGTATCTAGCGCTGCAGCAGGGCGTGGTGAATGCCGTCGAGGGCGGAATCCGTGGTATGGACGATGCAAAGCTGATGGAAGTGGCAAAGACCGTCACCGTGACCAACCATTTCCGGATTTTCTACGGGTTCGCAATGAACTCAGAGCGCTTCGAAAAGCTGCCTAAGGCATGCCAAAAGGTGATGACAGAGCAGTTCAACGAGAAGGGCGATATCTATTCGGCCGGAATGGACAAAATCACTGAAGAAACCGTCGATTCATTGAAGAAGAGGGGCGTCACGTTCGTGGACGCGGACATCCCCGCTTATAAGGAGGCTACGCGCGGTTTCTACGAGATGTTCCCTGAGTGGCCCAAGGGCCTGTTCGAACAGGTGCAGGCTGCCATCAAGTGAGATCCGCCATGGTCAGAAGTATTGTCGATTGTCTTTGGCGGGGGATCGATGACGATCTCCCAGCTCTTCTGATGGCGATCATCACCGCCATGATTTCGGTTGATGTGTTCCTGCGGGATGCCGCAGGAGCACATATCCCGAACGGTGTCGAGATCGCAACATACGCCTTCGTATGGAGCGTATTCCTCGGCGCGGCAGGTGCGTCGCGTCGAGGTGATCATTTTCACGTTGATCTCGTTCAGAACAGCCTGTCGGGTCGTCCGCGCGTCATATCCTTCGTTCTCGTGGATGCCTTCTGCTGCGTAGTCGCCGCCATGATGACTGTGTCATCATGGCAGTACACGATGCGTAGCTGGCGCCGTGTTTCTGAGGGTCTCGAGATGCCTCTTGGATATTTCTACATGGTCTTTCCCATCGCGTTTGCTCTGATGGCACTTGCCCACGGATGCCACGCCTATCGCAACATCTTCAGGCGAAACTCACCATGAGCCTTCTGCTGACTCTCGACCTGCTCGGTATGATCGTTCTGATGATCCTTGGCGTTCCGGTCACCTTCGCCATTCTCGGGGCGGCTCTCGTCTATTACACGCTTCATCCCGATACCTCGACTTTGATCATGATGCAGCAGGTTCAGACTGCTCTTCGGTCCTTTCCCCTCCTTGCCATTCCGTTTTTCATCCTTGCCGGGACCACGATGGCCCGGGGAGGGATCGCCGAGAGGATCGTCTCCTTCGCGGATGCGTTGGTCGGTCATTGGCGAGGGGGCCTGGCCCAAGTGGGTGTTCTGAACAGTCTGATCATGGGGAGCATGACCGGCTCCGCAATCGCAGATGCGGCGGTGGATTCCAAAGTCCTCGTTCCGGAGATGCGCAAGCACGGCTATTCCCTGAGCTTCGCATCCGTGATCTCGGCCGCCTCATCGGTGATCGCGCCCGTGCTTCCGCCATCTACCTCCATGATCATCTTCGGTCTCCTGGGAAGCGTCTCAGTTGCCAAGCTCTTCATGGGCGGTGTCATTCCGGCTCTCCTGATCGCAGTCGTCCTCATGGCGACTGTCGCGGTGATCTCGCGGTTGCGTGGCTATGTGCCGGTGAGAGCCAAAAGGCTGCCAGCTTCGGAGATCATGAGAAGCTTCAAAGAGTGCTTCTGGGCACTCATGATGCCCGTATTGCTCCTGCTTGGGCTACGGGCCGGGATCTTCACGATCACGGAGCTTGCGGCGATGGCGGCTTTGTACACCCTAATCGTCAGCGGCTTGATATATCGCAGTGTCAGCCTGCGGGATGTCGGCGTGCTGTTCAAGGAGACGGCACGAACGACATCGGCAGTCCTCATCATCATCGGCGCCTCGGCCTCCTTCTCTTATATCTTTGCGATCGAACAAGTCCCTGTTCACGTGATCGAGCTACTGGCCTCGGTCAGCAGCAGCCCGATCGTCATTATGCTCTGCCTCAATATTGCCTTGCTGCTGATGGGCATGATTATCGAGGGGGCAGCGATCATGATCCTGGCCGCTCCCATCCTGGTTGGTATCGCGAACCATTTCGGCATCGACCCTGTGCATATGGGCGTGATGGTCGTCGTGAACCTGACCATCGGAACGCTGACGCCACCGGTCGGAGCAGTCCTTTATACGGTTTGCGCGATCACCGGCTGTCGCACCGGTGAGTTCATACGTGAGCTCCTGCCGTTTCTGGGGGCGCTGCTCGCCGTTCTGCTCGCGATCACGTTCTACTCGCCACTGATCCTGGCGCTTCCCAATTGGATGTATCAGTAATGCAAGCTACAAGCCCGTACATTTTCCCGTTTCGGCCCTTCCGACATCTCGATCGAAGCATCGAGACAGCGGTGTTCACCGGCTCAAAGACGGTTGGTACAAGTTTCTTCAATCCAATCCTCGATCTGCTTGTGCCAAGTCTCGAAGTCCCTGCGGGTAACGCCCTTGAGGATCGTCTTCTGGAGTTGTTCGTCGATCCCCGGGTCGTCTTCGGCGACCCCGCGTTTATCCGCTCCAGGGCAGACGACTGGAAGCAGAGGTTCCGCAATGTCATTGCCCGTGGAGAGCCCATGCTTTTCAGCATTCTCGGCTTTCCCTACAAAATGCCGGTTCCCTTGAAGACCAACCGGCATTTGGCGGATTTCGGAGAGGTCGCGTCGCTGGCTCGGCTGAATGAAATCGGCAAAGCCATTGCGAGGGTTTACGACCCGGGCGTGAAGATTCACGTGTTTACGGAGGGTCCTTTCAGCCAGCTGAACGGGATGCCGCGGGAACTCGCTGACCAATACTTCAAGTCCCTCCAGAAGGTCGTGGAGCGCTTCGGGTTGGGTGAGCACATCGTTTTGCAGGACTTGAGCCTCATCATCGATGAGCAGCCGGACTTTGCCGATGCCTGGAAGCAGCTGACGGAGGAGATCCGGCAAAGGCGAGATCGTGGCGATCGAGAGACGCTGGACGCGATACGCGATGCATTGCCTGTGCGCTTCCATAACATCGCCAATCCGGGTGTCAGTGAGGACGAACTCAGGCGCGCATACCTCAATGAGGAAAGTGCAACTTCCTTGCGCGCCAGTATTCAGGCGCGGGCGGAGGAGGGGGTGCTGCGCTACCGCGCGTTCCTCGAAGCGCGAGACCGCATAAACCTTCTCGAGCGCTATGCCCCGCATGCGCTCGCCATGACCGTCTCGCCACGTCCGGGCAGGCTCGGTGTCCGGCCTCTTCCGGCACCTGCCGACGTGCTGCCATATCATGGCGTTCCTGTCTGGAATCCGCAACGGCAGATCCTGGAGATCGAGTATCTTTGGGACCTTACCCGCGGCAACGGGCGCTATGAGTGTATCTACCTTGATGGGGATTGTGAGAATAAGCCCTTCCTCTATGTTCGGAGCTGAGCAGTGAACGCCTCAACTCTCGCCTTCGACTTCGGAGGAACAAAGATCGATGTTTGCCGTATGGGGAAGGATGGCTCCATCCTTGTCCGCGATAAGGTGGCGACGGCAAGTCTTGAACCGGGTTCACCATCCTTCCTCCATCGCGCATTCAATCTCATGGCTGAGTACGTCACCGATGGCGACGACAAGATCGGGTTGAGCTGGAACGCGCCGGTCCATGAGGCAAGGCTCACGCAAAGTTCTCTGCTCGGAGGGCCGATCTCGGTAGATCTCGGCGGGATGCTGGTCGAACGCTTCAAACGCTCGGTTCAGGTCGAGAGCGACGTCCACGCGATGGCGCTGGGTGAGTATCGGTTCGGTGCAGGCCGATCCGGGCTGCCATTCCTGCTCATCAACATGGGCTCAGGCGCGGGGCTCGCCTATCATAACGGAACGCTCATGCGCGGCTACAGTGGCGGTGCGGGGCTTGTTTGCAGCGAGCTCTTCGATGTTCCCGAAATCGGCGAGAAGGTGATCGTCGATCGTCTTCTTTCAGGTCGAGGAGTGGCCCATGTGTACCATCGGCTGACCGGTGCAACCCTTACGGCCGCCGAGGTGACAGAAAGAGTAATGGACGATCCCGCGGCTGTGAGAACGTTTGAGATCATTTCAACGTATCTGGGGCGCTACCTCGTCACGATGTGCCGTATCTTCAATCCGAAGACGATCGTCTTCGCCGGATCTGTCGCGCGGGCCTCACAGCACTTCCTTCCTGACGCAATCCGCTATGCGAATGATGTCCTCGAACCAGCCTGCCTTCCTGCGAGTATTGTGGCCTCAACGCTCGAGGCCCCGGCCTGCCGGGGATTGGTCTAGAGAATCCTTCGGTGAGGTGGACCCGGTTCACCGTCAAACAACGCGGTAACGCAAAGTAGAGAGTTAATTCCCCGCACGTGGAAGTGGCTCTAACCGCGCAGCCGTTTCGGCAGTCACTTTCGTCCTTAGCCCTTCCAGGAGTGTATCGCTATGGCTCAGGCAACCAGCCCCTATGTTTTTCCGTTTCGATTGTTCCGAAATCTCGACAAGACCGTGCCTCTCGCTGAACTTTCGGCAGACAGGACGGTTGATCGGACGTTCTTCGAGCCAATGCTCGACGTGCTTGCTCCAGCCTTGTCGGTTCCTGCAGGCGATACACTTGAGGATCGCCTTCTGTCCTTCTTCGCCCAGCCGTCAGTAGTGTTCGGCGATCCCGAGTGGATTCTCTCCCTGGCCGATCAATGGAAAGCCGACTTCCGGTCTTTCATCGAGCGGGGCCAACCCCTGCTCTTCACGATCCTGGGCTTCCCCTTCAAGGCTCCGGTGCCTCTGAAAACCCCGCGCATGCTCCCTGATTTCGGGGAAGTCGTCATGCTGAAGAGGCTTAACGAGATTGGGCGCGCCATCGCTGCCGTCTATGCGCCCGGCGTAAAGATCCATGTCTTTGCCGAAGGTGCCTTCGCTCGCCTGAACGACATTCCGCAATCCGATGCGGATCAGTACTTCCAGGCCCTCGAGAAGCTGGCACACGATTTTGGCTTCTCGGAGTACGTCGTGCTGCACGACCTTCAGAAGGCCGTTGAGGATTTGGATGGATTTGAGAAGGTTTGGTCCGAGGTCAGCGCTGAAATTCGTCAGCGTCGTGATCGTGGGGATGAGAAAACCGTGATCGCCTTGCGGGATGCACTTCCGGTGACGTTCCATCTCATGCGCAATGAGGGCGTCGACGATGACACCCTGCGCCGCGCCTACCTGAACGATGGAAGCGCGGAAACCGTTCGCGCTGACATTCAGCGCCGTGCGGAGGAAAGCGTGCTCGGCTATCGTGGCTTCCTCGAAGCCCGGGATCGGGTCAGCATGCTCGAGCGCTATGCCCCGCGCGGTGTGGCGCTGACTGTTTCCCCGCGCCCTGGCCGCATTGGGGTTCGCCCGCTTCCGGCTCCCTCGGACGTGCTGCCGTATCACGGCGTTCCTGTGTGGTCGCCTGAGAGCAAGGCGCTGCGTATCGAGTACTACTGGGATCTCATTCATGAAGCAGGCAGCTTCGAGCCGATCAAGCTGCAAGGCGACGCCGATCCGGCTCCGTTCCTGTATATCGAGCAGTGAACGCAGAGCCGACCCGAAGCCTATTCGCGGATCAGGCCGGACATCCCCAAGGGTGTCCGGCCGCTCGCCTGTCCGATCCCCCAAACACAAGTGGCTTACCCGTCGCAGATCCAACCTACGGGGAGCAATCTTTGCTGGATCCTAAGATTCCGGTTGAAAGCTACGATGATTTGTAGCAAATTCGTCAGACGGTGGCGACACCGTTTTCCTCCCTGACTGGACGGGCGCTGAGATCAGTCGCGGTGTCCGTCCCTTTTTGGATGAGGTGGCATGTATCAGCATTTGACGACGCTTCCTCTGCCTGAACGGACGCCCGTCCCCGTGTGCGATCTGGTGATTGCCGGCGCCAGCGGCGATTTGGCCATGCGCAAGCTCTTCCCGGCTCTCGTCCAGCGCATCTCCGAAGGGGTGATTCCCGAGGCGAGCCGCATCGTAGGCATCGTGCGCTCCGGGGAGACGGAGGACGGCCTGAAGGACGGCGCCGCCACGCGCCTCAAGGAGCAAGGCCTGAAGAGCCCCGACATCGACAGTTTCCTGCAGCGCCTCAGCTACGTGCGCGCCGATGTCTCGGATTCAGCCACCATGGGGGACCTGAACGCTCGCCTCGATGATCCAGGTCGCGTGCGCGCCTTCTATCTGGCCACTCCACCTGACTTGTTCATTCCGGCAGCCCGGGCACTCAAAGGCGCCGGGTTGCTCGAGCATGACAGCCGGTTAATCCTTGAGAAGCCATTGGGCCGTAATTTGTCTTCCGCCCGTGCAATCAATGATGCCGTCGCTGAAGTCTTGCCCGAGGGCCGGACCTATCGGATCGACCACTACCTGGGCAAGGAAACCGTCCAGAACCTCTTGGTCCTGCGCTTCGCCAACAGCCTGTTCGAGCGCTCCTGGTCGCAACGCGACATCGACCATGTCCAGATCACCGTGGCCGAGACGGTCGGACTAGAGAAACGGGCCGACTACTATGACCGCGTGGGGGCGTTGCGAGACATGGTGCAGAACCATGTTCTTCAGCTCCTGTGTCTCTTCGCCATGGAGCCGCCCAACACGCTCGACGCCGATGCCGTTCGAGACGAGAAGGTGAGGGTCCTGCGGGCGCTCCGGCCTATCGAAGGCCGCGACGTGCTCCGTTACACCGTGCGCGGGCAATACATGGCGGGCTCGATCGCGGGCCGGCCGGTGCCCGGCTATGCCGATGAACTCGGACGAGACAGCGGCACCGAAACCTTCACGGCCCTGCGCTGCGAGATCGACACCTGGCGCTGGGGTGGGGTCCCCATCTACCTGCGCACAGGCAAGCGCATGGGGGCGCGCTGCTCCGAGATCGCGGTCACGTTCAAGAGCGTGCCGCACTCGATCTTCCGCGACAATCCCGAACCCAACCGGCTCGTCATCCGCGTTCAACCGGACGACGGTGTGCAACTGCAATTCATGATGAAGGTCCCAGGCAGCGGGCGCCTCAAGCTGGTGCCCCGCACGCTCGACCTGCGTTACGACACCGCCTTTGGCGGGCGCACGCCCGATGCATACGAGCGTCTTCTGACCGACGTTATCCGGGGGGACCAAACCCTGTTCATGCGCCGCGACGAGGTCGAGGCAGCTTGGGGCTTCGTGGATCCCATCATCGAGGGATGGAACGAGTTCTACGCGACACCGCACCGCTATGCAGCCGGATCGTTCGGACCGTCGCAGGCGGTGGGCATGATCGAGCGCGATGGGCGTAGTTGGGCCGAGCCGGAGGTACAAGGGTGATCGAGGCGGCGGTCGATTTCATCCGCGCGCCTGGCCTGCGGCGGGTTTCGCAGCTTCTGGCGGACGACGTGACTCGCATCCTGCGGCAGGCGATCGGCGGTCGAGGTCGGGCGTTCCTCGCCGTTCCCGGTGGAACAACACCGCGGGAGTTCCTGACATTGCTGGGACAGCGCAATCTGCCGTGGGAGAGCATTGCCGTGATCCCAACGGACGAGCGGGACGTTCCACCGGACGATCCCCGCTCCAACGAGCACATGATACGGCAGTGCCTGCCCTTGACTTCGGGAAGCCTGGTGCCGCTCCGTGCGGTCGGCGCGTCCCTCGAAGCGAGCGCCACGGCCTTGTCGACGCAAATTAGTGCCATGGGCCCCCTCGACGTCCTGGTCATCGGCATGGGAGCGGATGCCCACATTGCCTCGCTCTTTCCAGGCGACCGGAGACTCGACCGAGCCGGGCGAGCAACGTCTCCGGTGGTGCTCGCTTCCCGTCCAGCCGATTTGGAGCCGAGATTGTCCCTCGGGCCAGCTCCCCTAATGGCGGCGCGATGGAAGGCGCTGTTGATCTCTGGTCAGGACAAGCTGGCGGCACTGAATCGGGCGTTCGTGTCGAATGATCCGGTTACCGCACCAGTCCGCCTCCTGTTCGAGGACGGTATTCCACCCCGCGTCTATTATACTGAATGAAGGTTGCCATGAGGTCGTTTGCGCCCACCGTACAAGTCCTTGAGGACGTCGCTGCCCGCATCACCCTTCGCTCGCGCGAACTCCGGCGCGAGTACCTCGCGCGGATCGAAGAGGTTCGCCGCAGCCATCCACCCCGGCGCAAACTCTCCTGCGGAAATCTTGCTCATGCGGCGGCAGCCTGCTCGGCTCACGAGAAGATGCCGGTTGCCACGGGCAGTGCGCCGAACCTAGGCATCGTCACCGCCTATAACGACATGCTCTCGGCGCATCAGCCCTTCGCTGCCTATCCAGACCTGATTAAGGAGGCGGCGAGCGGGCTCGGTGCCACTGCCCAGGTGGCCGGCGGCGTGCCTGCCATGTGCGACGGCGTCACCCAAGGCCAGCCGGGCATGGAACTGTCCCTCTTCTCTCGCGACGTGATTGCGATGTCAGCGGCGATCTCGCTCTCGCACAACGTGTTCGATGCCGCGCTCATGCTCGGCGTCTGCGACAAAATCGTGCCGGGCCTCGTCATGGGAGCGCTCTCCTTCGGTCATCTGCCGACGATTTTCGTGCCGGCGGGCCCCATGCCGACGGGGCTCTCGAACGACGAGAAGACGCGCGTGCGCCAGGCCTATGCCACCGGTGAAGTCGGGCGCGATGCGCTGCTCGCCTCGGAGATGAAGAGCTATCACGCGCCCGGGACCTGTACGTTCTACGGCACGGCCAACTCGAACCAGATGATGATGGAGATCATGGGCTTGCACGTGCCCGGATCGGCCTTCGTCCCACCCGGAACGCCACTGCGCGAGGCGCTCACCCGCGAAGCCGTGCGCCTGTCCGTGGAGGCGGCTCGGGCGCCCGAGGGCGTGCGCGGCATCGGTGAGCGTCTGGGTCCGAAAGCGTTCGTAAACGCCATTGTGGGCCTGCACGCCACCGGCGGTTCCACGAACCACCTGCTTCATCTCGTGGCTATGGCGCGCGCAGCCGGGCTCGTGATCACCTGGGAGGACTTCTCCGATCTCGCGACGGTTGTGCCACTCCTCACCCGGATCTACCCCAATGGTCCGGCGGACGTGAACCAGTTCCACGCGGCCGGCGGCATCGCCTTCGTGATCCGCGAATTGCTGCGCGGCGGGCTTCTGTTCCGCGATATCGAGACCGTGGCCGGCAATGACCTTGCGGTCTATGCCCGCGAGCCTTGGCTCGACGATGGTCGGCTCGCCTATAGGGATGTGACGGATGAGTCGCCCGAGCCGTCGATCCTGCGACCTATCGACGAGCCGTTTCAGGTCACAGGGGGGCTGGCTCTCATCTCTGGCAATCTCGGTCGGGCAGTGGTCAAGACCTCCGCAGTGCAGCCGGAGCGGCGGTCGCTGACGGCGCCTGCGCGCGTCTTCGAGAGCCAGGAGGAGTTCCTCGACGCGTTCAAAGCCAACCAGTTCGACAATGATACCGTCGTGGTGGTGCGCCAGCAGGGCCCGAAGGCAAATGGTATGCCGGAACTCCATGGGCTCATGCCTGCCTTGAGCGTGCTGGAAAGCCGCGGCATCCGAGTGGCGCTGCTGACGGACGGCCGTCTATCGGGTGCATCAGGCAAGATCCTGAGCGCGCTCCACGTGACGCCGGAGGCGCAGAGCGGTGGCGTGATCGGCCTGATCCGCAATGGAGACGTGATCACCATCGACGCCTCGGCAGGCCGCCTCGAGGTGGCGGCGGATACAGAGACATTGGCCACGCGCCTGCCGGTGCGCTCAAACGCGGCGGGCGGGCTGTCGCTGGGGCGCGATCTGTTCTCGACGTTCCGCGTAACGGTCGGCCCGGCCGACCTCGGCGCCGCCAGCCTGTGGTCGGACGCCGCTTGAGCCCGCACCATCAACCCCAACGCTTGCCGAACGAGAGACCCACGATGTCGAAGGCCGGTCCGCTTGCAACAATCCTGAGCCAGGCGCCTGTAATTCCGGTGATCCAGATCGAGGACGTCGCCAATGCCGTGCCGCTCGCCAGAGCCCTTTTGGCCGGTGGCGTGCGGGTGCTGGAGGTGACGCTCCGAACCGAGGCTGCCTTTGAAGCCATCCGCCGCATCCAGGCCGAGGTGCCGGAAGCCATCGTGGGCGCGGGAACCGTGCTGACTCCGGACCAACTGGATGCGGTTGCGAATCTCGAGGCCGCCTTTGCGGTCAGCCCGGGAGCCACACCGGCTCTCCTCGACGCAGCAGCGGGCTCACCCGTGCCGCTGCTGCCGGGGACAACCACCGCCAGCGACGTCATGGCGGTCCTGGAGCGCGGCTACACCCACATGAAGCTGTTTCCAGCGGAGGCCGTGGGTGGTGCGGCCCTGTTGAGCTCCCTGGCTGCGCCGCTGCCGACCGCCCGCTTTTGTCCGACCGGTGGGATCGATCAAGAAAAAGCCAAGCGCTATCTTGCCTTGCCGAATGTGGTCTGCGTGGGCGGATCGTGGCTGACGCCGCGTGACGCCATCCGTCAGAGTGACTGGAACCGGATCACCGAGTTGGCTAGGACGACACTGAGCCTCAGAGAGCAGAATCCACAGTGACACCATGCCTTGAAGCAGCTTCCCTGCGACAATCGCTCATGCGGTTCGTCACTCGACCTGCGGAATGTTGCCCGACCACAGTTCACAGAGGAGCATGATTGATGTTGAGCATCACCAAGATGGCCACCCAGGACGGGACATTTACGATCTACGTTGATGCCAAGGCCGTGGCGTGGGGGCTCACAACGTCCGCGGCTGATGATCTAATTGCGACATTGCTGCGCGCTCCGGATTTTGCTGATGTTATGCTTTGAGCACGCGTTCCATATCGTACCTCCTCATTCCCTTGAGCAGGTCAAAAGGCTTTGCCGCAGGGGCGTCGTGATGGAGGTGCACTGGGAGCATCGCGAGTATACCGCCGACAGTCACTTGGTCGCCCGTTACGAGAGCTATCAAGCCTTAGACTCTGAGAAGCCCATTCAACAGAATGGCTGGTCCAAGTTCGTTCACGATGGCCGTCTGATCGATCGCGGGCACTTCATCGTATCAGGGTCCAGCACCAATATGCTGGATGAGGCATAACGGTATGTTAGGTGGCGGAGCGCTTTTCCCGCACGCTCTTCTTGCCTCGCTCGAGCGACCGGATTTGCTCCGGCCCCCGCTCGAGGGCCACCAGCACAGCCAGGATGTCAATGATAGCCAGATGGGTCAGGCGGGAGGTCATCGATGCGTACATCGTCTCGTCGTCGTGAACGTCGGTGGACAAGGTTACACCGCAATGGCGCGTCAGAGGCGACCCGCCGGTTGTGATACCGATGACCTGAGCGCCCGCCGCACGTGCAATCTCGACCGACCTGATAAGGTCGAGCGTTCGCCCTCCCGCCGAAATGGCGACAACCACGTCCGAAGGACCCAGGAGCGCGGCCGACATGGCATGAACATGGGGATCCGAATATGCGACGGTCGGGATCCCGAGCCGAAAAAACTTATGCTGGGCGTCAAGCGCTACAATTCCCGAACTGCCCTGACCATAGAATTCGATGCGAGCCGCGCGGGTCAGGATGCCGACCGCGGATTTCAGGATGCCACTGTCGAGGCGATCGCGCAGGGCGATCAGGGCACTGACAGACCGGTCTACGACCTTCGCGGCGGCGACCCCGATCGGGTCATCGGCCCTGACGTCCTGATGAACAATAGGTATGCCTCCGCCCAGGCTGCGCGCCATCTGGATCTTGAAGTCTTTCCACCCAGAAAACCCAACCGACTTGCAAAACCGCGCCACCGTCGGCTCGCTAACCCCGGCAGCTGTGCTCAGAGCCTCGATCGAGAGCTCCAGCACGCTCTGCGGAGCGCTCAATACGTAGTCGGCGACGCGAGCTTCCGACCGGCTCAGGTTGTTGCGGGCAGCCTCGAGCTGAGCAAGAAGGCCAAGAGGGCTTTGATCCATTGTGGCATCCAGTTGACCGATGGCGGCTTACCAGAGGGCAGGGGCCATCAGTCAGATATATTCATCATCCTAGGAGCCAGCCAGTCAAAGTTACACTTACTGCAGGCACTTAGCGGGGTTGTACCCGACAATGATGAGCCGAGCCCCAGGATTGCGGTCACATGCTCAAGACAATTATCGTTGAGGACGCAATGGTGATACTGCGAACAGCCCTACCAGCAGTCCATCCAGCCAACCAATGGACCAAGCTTCGAGAGTAACACTGGCTCATTCAGGACAAATTTAGGGATATGGGAAACAAGCCTCGAGGATCTTCAGCCAGCGTCACAGCCACGGTGGCTATGACCGTCGCCCGCGGGTTCTATCGCTCCCCGGCTCGACCTGAGGAAGTAGCAGAATGATAACGAACTAGGGAGGGGAGTCCCATGACGGCACTGACCGCGTCACCGGCTTGGCAAGCGCTCAAGGCGCATTCCAGAAGTACTGGACGGCACCACCTGCGTGAGCTGTTTGCCCGGGAGCCGGAACGCTTCAGCCGTTTTTCGCTTCGCCTCGGCGATCTTCTGCTCGATTACTCCAAGCATCGGATCACAGCCGAGACAATGGAGCTCCTGCTCGAACTGGCCCGATCCGCGGATGTAGAGGGCTGGCGTGACCGGATGTTCACAGGTAGCAAAATCAATGCCACCGAGAAGCGCGCTGTTCTGCATGTGGCCCTGCGCAATCGCTCCGGCCGTCCGATCCTCGTCGACGGCTCCGATGTCATGCCAAGCATTGACGCTGTACTGGCGAAGATGCACCTCTTTTCGGAGCAGGTCAGAAACGGTGCCTGGCGCGGCTCCACAGGCGAGACAATCACAGATGTAGTCAACATCGGCATCGGGGGATCCGACCTTGGGCCGGTCATGGTCTGCGAAGCCCTGAAGCCGTATCAGCGGCCGGACCTGCGGCCGTACTTCGTCTCCAATGTGGATGGTGCACATCTCACTCACACTCTCGCGGGCCTTAATCCAGCCCGCACCCTCTTCATTGTCGCCTCTAAAACTTTCACGACCCAGGAGACGATGACCAACGCTGCGAGTGCGCGGGGCTGGCTGACCGAAGCCCTCGGTGAGGACGCGGTGGCCAAGCACTTCGTGGCGGTCTCGACCAATGCTCCCGAGGTGGCACGGTTTGGCATTGACCCGGCCAACATGTTCGAGTTCTGGGACTGGGTCGGTGGCCGCTATAGCTTGTGGTCTGCGGTCGGCCTGCCGATCGTGCTCGCCGTTGGGTTTGAACGCTTTCGTGAGCTGCTCGAAGGCGCCCACGAGATGGATGAGCATTTCCAGAGCGCTCCGCTCAACCAGAACATGCCTGTTATCATGGGTCTCCTTGGGGTCTGGTACCGCAACTTCCTGGGTGCCTCGACCCTGGCCCTGCTCCCGTACGATCAGCATTTGAGCCGGTTTGCTGCCTACTTCCAGCAGGGTGACATGGAGAGCAACGGCAAGTCCGTGCGCCGTGACGGCAACCGGGTAGATTATGCCACAGGCCCGGTAATCTGGGGCGAGCCGGGCACCAACGGACAACACGCGTTCTTTCAGCTTCTGCACCAAGGCACGGAGCTAATCCCGGCGGATTTTCTGGCCGCGGTCGAGAGCCAAACGCCGCTGAGCGACCACCATGACAAACTGCTAGCCAATTTTCTGGCGCAGACGGAGGCTCTCGCCTTCGGCAAGGCCAAGGATGAGGTGAGGGACGAACTCGCGAAGGAAGGGTTGTCGGAGGAAGCCCTTAGGACACTCATGCCCCACAAGGTTTTTGAAGGGAACCGGCCGACGACGTCGCTGCTGTATCGGAAGCTCACACCGCATCGGCTTGGCTCTTTGATTGCTCTCTATGAACACAAGATCTTCGTCCAGGGCATCATCTGGGAGATCAACAGTTACGACCAGTGGGGAGTCGAGCTCGGCAAGGAGCTGGCTTCACGAATCCTGCCGGAGCTTCAAACCGATGCGACGGTGCTAGATCACGACAGCTCGACAAACGGTCTGATCAAGTACGTGAAATGGCTGCGGCAAGGGCACTCCCTTTAGGCGAGGCGCATCGTAGCTAGCAATCTGAGCCACAGCTCAGCGAGGACTGGCCTTATGACGAACGAGCCCACAGACGAATGCGGACGCAGACAACATCGGCTCGGGCTGTCCTGTGGGGCATCGATGGCACTCTGCTATTGAGTGAATCTATAAACTTTCGCGTTCTGCGTCTTGCCCTGTATACAGAAGGCGTCGAGGCGTCCAATGAGTTTCATCAAGAGATCGTTGGCCAGTCGGCTACGGTCGTATACAAGAAATGCCGCCAGAGTTTCGGCATTTCCGTGAGTTTGAATGAATGGCGCCGGCTGAAATACAGCTATTGCACCGCCCATGCGGCGGAAATCGCGGCACGGCCCGGTGCACTGGGGCCGGTTTGTACCACATTTTTTGCGCCTGCATCCGTCTTGTCCCATTGACCTTTGTGCATGAGTTTTGCATCAGTGCACCGAGAGTTCTTACTGCAGGAGAGTTCAGATGATTGGTATTGGACAGAAGCTGCCCGCGTTCTCGGTGACCGGCGTGAAGCCGAAGTTCAACGTTCATGCTGAAAACGGCGAGAGTGCTTTCGAGACGATCACCGAAGCAAGCTTCCCCGGAAAGTGGAAAGTCATCTTCTTCTATCCGAAGGACTTCACGTTCGTATGCCCCACCGAGATCGCCGAGTTCGCTCGCCTGTCGAGCGAATTCGCTGATCGCGATGCCGTTGTCCTCGGCGGCTCCACCGACAACGAGTTCGTCAAGCTCGCCTGGCGTCGTGACCACAAGGACCTCGATCGGCTTGCCATTTGGCAGTTCGCCGACACCAACGGCTCGCTGGTCGACGGCCTGGGCGTGCGCTCGCCGGACGGAGTGGCTTATCGCTACACCTTCGTCGTGGATCCGGACAACACGATCCAGCACGTCTATGCGACCAATCTAAACGTGGGCCGCAATCCCAAGGACACCCTGCGCGTCCTCGACGCCTTGCAGACCGATGAGCTCTGCCCGTGCAACCGCGAGGTCGGCGGTGACACGCTGAAAGCCGCCTGAGGCACGCCATGTCCATCGAGAGCCTCAAGGAAAAACTGCCGGCATTCGCGAAAGACGTGCGTCTGAACCTGTCTTCGCTAGCGTCCGACGAGACGATGTCGGACCAGCGGAAGTACGGTCTCCTCATTGCCTGCGGGCTTGCGACCCGCAACCCGGTCGTCGCAAGTGCATTGGAAGTGGAGGCGAGAGCCCGCCTTTCGTCCGAGGCGCTCGATGCGGCGCGCGCCGCTGCATCGATCATGGCGATGAACAATGTCTATTATCGTTTCGTGCATCTGGCCTCGAACAAGGAATACGGTTCGATGCCGGCGCGGTTGCGGATGAATGTCATCGCCAATCCCGGCGTCGACAAGATCGATTTCGAGCTTTGGTCGCTTGCTGTCTCGGCCATTAATGGCTGCGGCCTGTGCATAGACAGCCACGAGAAGGTCTTGCGAGAAGCCGGCGTCGGTGCGGCCGAGGTCCACACAGCCGTTCGCTTCGCAGCCGTTATCCAGTCAGCTGCAGTTGCCCTGGAAGCTGCAGGGCTATCGCGTCTGGTCGCAGCGTAGTAGATCGCTTCATCGAGGAGGCCTCAGGACGGCTCACTCGAAAGCGTGCTATGTGATCCTTCTAGGACAGAGAGCGTGCACTCAGCGCGAGCCCTTCAGGAGGCCTATTACATTGCAAATAGGTCGAATGCAGCCAATATGAGCATTGGCCGATTTCAAGGTGGCAGCGCTTTTTTCCTCCCTGCGCTGTCGTGTCGGGCCGTTCCCTCTGGAAGGTTTTGACGATTTTTGCCGGACCTCAACTTTATGCCGGGCCTATGGCCCGGCTTTTTCGTGCATAGCCTAAGCAGGGCTGCTGACGGCCGAGTACGCCGAGCGACTGAAAACGTCGCCGTCTTCGGCTTCAAGTTACCCGCCGATGAAATGGCCAGGTGGCATCCCGCGTTCATGGTATCCAGAGCAGGGCGGGAGCTCCGGCCCTGCGATCAGAAGCTTAATGAGATTACGCGAGTGGTTGGTATTGCATCGCTCACGCGGAAGAGGAGCGACACCGACCGTGTGGCCATCACGCAGCGGCGATGAAACGATTGACTGAGCGTTTCAGCTCATGCTCGGCTTCAGCAAGTTTCTTGCGCCTGTCATCTAGCCAGGCATTTCCGGCAAGCAGAGAGTTAGCCTCGTCCTCTTGCAGAGCCGAAACTTGGCCCGGGTGGACGCTCCCGGTCGAAACACGGCTTCGTACGAAGGTATCTACGTCGAACGCGCGAAAGACAGTTTCGTCATCGAGTCTCGGCGGCCGCAACTTCAGTTCATCGGCAGCTTCGTCCAGCAAGGAGCCCGTGAGATCGGCCGGTTGAAGGTTTGTCATCGTTGCTATCCGAACGAGCCGAGCAACGATGTTGTGCGCCTCGCGGAAGGAAATATCGCGCCGCCTGACAATCTCATCAGCCAGGTCGGTAGCTGTCGACCAATTTGCGGCCGCCAACCGCTTCATGCGAGCTTCATCGACACGAAGCGTCTGGATCACAGCCGACATCAGTGCCAGAGATCCCGAGGCGGCGACGAATGCCCGATCCAGGAGAGGAAGCTCGCGCATCACGACATCGCCCGTGCCCTCTGCCCGGAAAGTGGCGAGCGCCGTGGAAAGCCAAGTCACGGCTTCTCCGGCCGCAAACTTCACCGCCTCAAGGGCTGTGGGGTTCTTCTTCTGGGGAAAAATGCTGCTCGTGCCGCATAATTCATCCGCGGTTTCGATGAAGCCGAACTCATAGCTGGACCAGAGGTGGAGATCGGTTGCCAGATCGTTGAGGGTCGACATCAGGAACGAGAGACTCGAAGCAACTTCGGCCGCATAATAGGCCTCGCGCGCCAGCCTGGAATTCTTGACCAAACCGTCGAACCCGAGAAGTTCGGTCGTCCGGCTGCGATCGATCGGCCAGGAGGTCCCCGATAGGCCTGCACCGCCGAGAGGATTGAGGTTCAAGCGTCCGTACGAGGCCGCCAATCTGTCGAAATCGTCCCCGAGCTTGTTGCAGAAACCGAGGAGATATTGCCCGAAGACTCCGGGATGAGCATGCTGGAGACAGGTATATCCCGGCATGATGGTTTCATGGTGCTTGCCAGCCAAGTCCAGCAGATTGGCCCGGAGCTTGCCAATACCGTCCATCACCAGGAGGAGCTCCGAACGCTTGTACAGACGCCGGGCCGTCGGGCCCTGATCCAATCTGCTCCGGCCGATGTGCATCCGTCCCCCGGTATGCTCGCCGACCCGCGAGATCAGGTAACGCTCGATCTGAAACAACAAACTACCATGCGTAGGATCCATCGGGATTCCCTCCGGACCGACAGTTTCGATCTCCTTTAAGGTCTCTAGGATGCTGCGGGTCTGAGCGCCTGTCAGGATCTCCCGCTCGCCTAGCATGACCGTATGAGCGAGGTCGACCCTGATGAAATACTGAAACTGGCGCTTTTCCCGCTCAAGATGAGGGGCCTCAAAGAAGGACAGCAGCTCCTTCGCGGGCAAGGAGTCGAGGCGTGCCTCTGGGCGGTCTCCCGCGGAAACGTGAAAGTTCTGCATATGGTGATCCGATTGCATGTGAGAGTGGCTCGACCAGATCACGACCAAGGCTCGATCGCGAGACGCTCAACCGCCTCCGGATTGAGGATCAAGCCAAGGCCTGGCCTGTCGGGAACCGTGATGAAGCCGTTCTTAGGTTCCGGGCGGTCAATGTAGAGTTCCGCCCAGAGTGGGTCCCGATGCGGGTCGGGGTAACATTCCACATAGGTGGGATTCGAGATCCCTGCCATCATGTGCATGCTGATGTGGGGCTCGCCGACCTGACCCATTCGGATGTCCGAGAAGGACGCGGCACCTGCGAGCTTCACCCAGCCCGTGATGCCGCCGCCGCGGTTGTAGGTCACGTTGATGACATCGACAGCTTCCGACTGGATCAGATGATAGGCATCGAAGACCGATACCTCGGATTGCCCGGCTCCGATCCGCATCCCTGTCTTCCACCTCACCTCTCGCAACGCTCTTACGAAGTTGCGCGGACGGGTCGGCTCCTCGAGCCATGCGATATCATGGGGTTCAATAAGCCTGGCGAACCGCACGGCTTCATCCGGCGTCCAGGCCATGTTGGAATCCGCGACGATCGCGAACCTGGGCCCTGCCTCATCCCGAGCGATCCGAACCCGCTCGGCGTCTTCCTCGATGGACAAGGCGCCGACCTTGAACTTGATCCCTGCGAGGCCCTGCTCCCGATAGCTGCGGATCTCGCGTCTGATGCCGTCCTCGTCGCGACTTGTCTCGTAGTAGCCCCCGATGCCGATCACCGGCACCTTTGCACTCACGCCACCGAGGAGACGCCAGACAGGCAGACCCGTGATCTGACCCTTGAGATCCCAAAGAGCGGCGTCAACGGTGGCGACCGCCATCATGAGCGATGCGCGGTCGATGTATGCCTTGTCATGATCAAGCATCCGCTGCCACAGCCACTCGCCGCGAAGGGGATCTGCGCCGACCAGAAGGTCTTTGAACGCACCCCGGACAAGAGATTTCAGATAAGAGCTGTATCCGGACTCATTGCCGACGCAGACAACGCTTCCCAAGCCTTGGTCCGTCGTGATGCGGCACAGCAAGGCGGTGCGCGCCGCAAGAGTGTAGGTCCCTCCGCTGAACGTGGAGGGCAGGTCGGCTTTGATCTGGCGTAACTCGACATTTGTGATTCTCACGTCCGAAACTCCTTCATCCCCGCAGAACCCACTCGTTAAACTTCTTGTCGGACAGCGCCTTGTTCTTGCCCCAGAAGGTGTCGTCGACCCGAGTGGTCTGCTTGAGGTTTTCAGGGAAGGTCGGCAGTTGGACTGCGATCTTCTGATCGATGAACTTGTACGCCTCCGGATTGGACGGGCCGTTGGGTAGCTTGGTCGTGAAGGCCGCCTGCCGATCCGGGCGGGCGCAGAACTTGATGAACTGGCGCGCAAGGTCGGCCTTGGGCGCCCTCTTTGGGATGCACCAGCCAGTGGCGCTATAAAAGCCGCCGTTCCATGTGACCGCGACCGGTGCACCAGCCTCCGCGGCGGATTGCGCTCTTGCGTTGAAGGTTGGGCAGATGTCGACCTCACCGTTTTGCAGGAGCTGGGCACTCTGCGCGGCCGAGTCCCACCAGACCTTCACTTGAGGCTTGATCTCGTCCAGTTTCTTGAACGCCCGGTCCCAGCCACCGGGTGCTTCAAGGACCTTGTAGATCTCCGCACCGCCCGGGACACCATCTGCCCGCAAGGCGATCTCGATCATGTCGCGGGCGAGCTTTCGCATGGCCCTGCGTCCGGCGAATTTGTTCACGTCCCAGAGATCGGCGAAAGAGGTCAGGGACTCCTTAAACCTGTCCGTGCGATAAGCCAGCACGAACGTCACTACACTGTCCGCAAAGTAGAATTCATTCTTCATGTCGGCTGGGATCGCCGTCATGTCCGGGCCCGTTAGGTCGAGCGGATCCACCAGTTTTGAGGCGACGAGCAGGTCGGCAACGTCCGAATTGATACCTCCGCTCACGTCCCAGTTGTAATTGTTCGTCTCAACCTGCGCCTTGAACTCGGCGGATGGATTCGATCGCCGCACCACCGGAATGATGGTGATGCCCGTCTCCTTCTTGAAGGGCTCGTAGTAAGCTTCGGTCCAGGCGGTCGTATACACGCCACCGGGGTCGGATACGGTCAACGTCTGTGCCGCTTCGCTGCGTTGCCAGATGGCCGGCATCATGATGCCGGCCGTGCCCACGGATAGCGACTTGAGCATCGTCCGGCGGGTGATGCGATCCTTGACGAACATTCTATTCCCTCTCTGGTTCTGGGGTGGAACTCAAACTGATCAGTAGCTCTTCTTCCTGCGCCCGATCGCTTCGCCGCAGATGATGACGACTGTCACGAGGGCCAGGATCAGTGTCGAAACGGCCGCAAGGGTCGGGCTGACGTTCATGAGGGCATCGGCCCACATCTGCCGCGGCAGGGTCGTGGACGTACCACCGCTGATGAACAGCGCGACAGTCAGCTCATCGAAGGATTTGACGAAGGAAAACAGGAAGGCTGTGATCATGCCTGTCCGGATGATCGGCAGAGTCACTCGCCTGAAGGTCGTGAGCCGGGTCGCTCCAAGGGTCCACGCCGCGTGGTCGAGGCGAATGTCGTAGTTCCTTAGCACCGCCATGATCGTCACGATGGCATAGGGGAGGGAAAAGATTGTGTGACCGAGGATCAAGCCGAATGAGGTTCCGACCAATCCGACCCTCGCGAAGGCATAGAAGAGCGCGAGGGCGACGATGATGTGCGGCATCACCATTGGCATGAGGATGAAGGCCATCACCAGGGACTTGGCGGGGATCTTCTGCCGGGACAGCGCGAATGCGGCTGGCGTTCCGATGATGACCGACAAGACCGCAGTGCATAGGCCGACCCATACGGACCGGATCATGGCCTGCTGCCAGAGTGGTGATGCGAAGAGAGCTTCATACCATCGCAGGGAAAACCCCCGTGGCGGCCACTCGAAGAACGAGCTCCCCGAGAAGGAAATCGGTACGAGGAAGAATGACGGGGCGGCCAGGAAGATGACGACGGCCATGACTGTCGCCCAGAGAACGACACGGGGCCGCTCGGGGGCCTGGACCTTGCCCCGTCCGGGGAGCCGGTCGTACAGCTCCCCTGCATAGGCGCCGATCCAACCGAGGGCCGCCGTGATGAGGTATCCGAACCTGGCGCCAGCGCGGTTCAGAGACCCGCCTCTCCTTGAATTCGTGGCCTTGATGTCCCCTGTCAGAGCCGTCATTCCCAGAACGAGATCGAAGACGTAGAAAACCGCGATCGACGCAACAAGCAGTAGGACGGCAACAGCACCGGCAAACCCCCAGTCAAGCATCTCGTCGATCTGCACCACGATGACCTGGGCCAGCATCGTCTCCCTCGGGCTCCCCAGCAAGGTCGGGGTTACGAAGAAGCCAAGCGAAGTGATGAAGACGAGAAGACCTGCTGCCGCAACGCCCGGAAGGGACAGCGGGAAGTATATCCTCCAGAAGATGTGGGATCCGCGGGCGCCCAATGTCGCGGCAGCCCGGTGCAGGTTCCTGTCGATGTTCTGCATCACGGCAAGCATCGTCAGAATGGCAAGTGGCATCATGGCATGAGACATGCCTACGATTACGCTCGCAAAATTGTAGATCAGCTCCAAGGGAGCATCCGTCAACCCGAGGGTTGTCAGGATCTGGTTGAGAAGGCCTTGTCGCCCGAGGATGACGATCCATGCGAAGCTGCGGACCAGCACGCTTGTCCAGAAGGGCATGAGGACCCATAGGACCAGGCTGCTCCGGGCCCGCCCGGTGGTCGTCGCAAGGAGGTAGGCAACAGGATAGCCCGCAATGAGACAGACGACGGCTGTCCATAGGGAGATGTTGAACGTACTACCCAGAACCCGAAAATAAAGGCCGCTCTCGAAGAGCCTAAGATAGTGTTCGGAGGATAGCTGCCCGGTGTCGTCTATGAGGCTGAGCCTGAGCAGTTGCGATACGGGAATGAGGAAGACCGTCACGAGAAGGACGAGAGCCGGGAGGACGCCCCAGCCGCGTACCCATTGGTGCAGGCGTTGGGTTAGGCCTGTCGCAGTTCCTTTCATAGCGACACCGCTGCCGCGTGTTGGATGACCACGGTGTGCTCCTGGGACCAGCCGAAGCGGACCGCATCTCCGGGCTGGGCCGCGCGGTGGGGGCTCCGGGTCAGGTGCATCGCCCCTATGGAAGTTCCGTCTGACAACCGACCATAGTACCGCGTGACCGGCCCGACCATGATGCTTTGCTCCAGGATGCCCGAAACCGCGTTGTCGCTGGTGTCGCCGTTGGCAAGCAGCCGGATATGCTCTGGACGTACCATCACGTCCACGGCTTGGCCCACCGTCAGCGAGCCCAGGGCATCGGCCTTGACGCTAGAGTCGCCTGGCCCTCTTAGGCAGACGTTCACTCCGACATCAGAGACCGTGGCCTTGAAGATGTTGGAGCCTCCCAGAAAGTCTGCCGCGAAGACGCTGATTGGGCGGAAATACAGGTCGGCGGGAGTGCCCAGTTGCTCGATGCGACCATTATTCATCAGGCATATGCGATCAGACATCGCCATCGCCTCTTCCTGGTCGTGGGTCACGTATAGGATCGTTGCGCCCAGCTCGGTATGAAGGCGCTTGATCTCAAGCTGCATGTGATCACGGAGCTTCTTGTCAAGAGCCCCGAGGGGTTCGTCCATGAGAATGATGGAGGGCTCGTAGACAGCGCAGCGGGCCAAGGCGATCCGCTGCTGTTGACCGCCGGACAGCTCACGTGGCAGGCGCTGGGCCACTTGAGGCAGGCGCACTATCTCGAGGATACGCTCAACCTTCTCGCGGATGCCGGCTTCGGACATGCGCCGCATGCGAAGGGGAAATGCTATGTTCTCGTACACCGTCAGATGCGGGAACAAGGCGTAGTTCTGGAACACCATCCCGATGTCGCGCTTGAAGACGGGTTCGAATGTGGCGTCCTTCCCGTCAATCCAGACCTCTCCGGCATCTGGGACGATGAGGCCGGCCAGCATCATGAGAAGGGTGGTCTTACCTGAGCCCGAAGGTCCGAGAAGAGTCAGGAATTCCCCTGCCGGCACCGTGAGTGAGGTATCGCGAAGCGCATGAACCTCACCATAGCTTTTTCTCAACCCAGTTAGTCTGACCTTCATGCGGTCTGGATGCCGTGGCGCCAATTTCATGTTCCCGTATTTTCGTTTCTTACGAAGCCTTTCGAAGGAAATTATTGAAGGTTGCCGTTATTTGTCCAATTGATTTAACTTTGATGGGTTGATTAAAATTACAAATGAGAGGCTGACATGGAGCTCAAGCAGCTCGAGGCGTTCGTATCCATTGCAACATTGCGAAACTTCAGTGCAGCGGCGAACAGGCTCAACATCACCCAGCCGGCGATCTCGCTCAGGCTGAATGCTCTTGAACAGGAGCTCGGCACGCCACTATTTGATCGGTCAGGAAGCAAGATCCAGTTGACGGGCCCAGGCCTTGAGCTGTTGCATTACGCGGAACAAATCATCGACATGTCCTATCGCCTGAAGGCGACGGCTCTTGGTGAAACCCGCTCTCACCAGAAGGTCCGCATCGGCACGACCGATACGATCGCCAACTCGTGGCTGTCGGAGCTGGTCGCAGAAATCATCAACGGGCTCCAGCACCTGACCTTCGAGATCATCACGGACACCACGCGCAATCTGAGGGAGCGGCTCCTCTCCGGTGAGATTGACGTGGCCTTCCTCATGGGGCCGGTTCACGAGAAAGGTATAAGGAACCTACCCTTGAAGACCTATGAGAGTGCTTGGGTTGCTGGTGAGAGGACCAAGCTTCCGAAAGGCATTCTCACCCTCGACCAAATCGCACCATTCCCGATCATCACATATGCGCGGGACTCTGCAACCTATACCACGATCGAGGAGCTTTTCCGGATGAGTGGCCTTTGGCCCGTGAGGCTCAATTCATGCAGTTCGACGGAGGTGATGATCCGTACCTTGGTAGCAAGTAATGCGATCGGAGTGATTAGCACGGCCTGTCTCGTGTCGGATCGAGGCCTGAGACGGCTCAGGTGCGAGGTGAAGCTTCCCGACTATGAATTCTGCGCCGCGTATCACTTGGACTCGGTAGGCCGGGTTGGAATGGCAGTTGCGGAACGTGCGCAGAAACTATGCCAGAGCTTCTGAGGTGGGGAACTCAGCTCTGGAATGATAGGGTTGACCCACCTTGAACCTTTGATAGGGCCCTTCTTTCAGACACGTCATCAGATTTCCGAAACAGCATCCTCTCACGATTTTGGGATAGACCGATTCTCGCACAGTTCAGCAAACCGGTCGGGGATCGCATCATCGGTTGGCTAGGCGTTTGGGATGAAGCGAAGGGTTCCTGCACGGCGGGTTGGCTTGCCAGTGTCGTTTGTATGATTGACACCATCCATGACAGACACCTCCGAGAAATCGAATGGGCTTATCCCTTCCAGACAAGCCACGTTCACAGCATACAGGTTCTGGTCAGACCGTCGTTGATGATGAGTGTAAATCCCGCAACGCGAACAGAAGAAGTGCTGGGCTGATCCGGTATGGAAGCGGTAGGTTGTCAGTGCATCCTCCCCTTCCAGGATCCTGACGCCACCCATCTCGGCCATGACCACTACGGCGCCTCGCATTCGGCAGTAAGAACAATTGCAGCGGCGGATCGAATTGAAGCCGTCGCTCAGCGTTGCTTCGAAACGCACCGCGCCGCAATGGCATTGGCCAGTATGAACATTCGGGTCGCCTGCCATGCGCCTTGTATCTCCTATTCCGATCACACTTGCGCTTGATCATGGTCAGCGGATCGAGCCAGCGCTAGACGCAACGCAAGAACAAGGGGAATGATCATGGCTGCCGTGAGGGCCGATGCCCATATCCCGTTGGCTGTACTCGTCCGATCGGCAATCAGCCCGTAGGCGATCGGCGCGACAGCGCCCATGATGACGACACCTGTGTAGAACAGGGCAAACGCCCGTCCTATGTCACCCTTTGGAGCCAAGTCGGGAACGGTTCCATAGAGCACCGACGACGTGCCATTCAGGACGATGCCAAGCAACGGCAGCAGGACAAGCGTCGCATCGAGAGGAAGAAGCAGTGTCGTGATCATCAACAGGGTGGTGGCCGCTTCGGTTACCACCACGCTCACCACAACGCCGAGGCGCTGTCCGAGCCAGCCGCAGACCGCCTTGCCCAATGCTCCGCCGATGAAGATCAGAGCCAGGGCGAGGCCGACCGTCGCCTCGGCTCCGCCCTTGTCATGGATGAGGAACGGCAGGAACAACAGATAGCCCATGCGGGGAGCTGAATCGAGAGCCCCGATCGTCAGGAGCAAGGTGAATCCCTTGCCACTCCCACCATGCTTCCTGGCTTTCGCATCGTAGAAGCCAGGAGCCTGAGCCTGCCGCGGGATCAGCAACAGCAGCGCCCCCGCCACCAATAGTCCGAGGAGTGCCACCAGTGCCACGACCGACCGCCATGCCAGGATCGGAAGCAGGAGAGCGACAAGAGCCGGAAGGATGGCCTTCCCCAGGTCTCCTGCGAAATTGTAGATCCCCAGCGGGCCTTTCGCCTTATCGCCATAGGCGTCGGTTACGAGCACGGACGCCCGCGGGTGCTGGATGCTGGACCCGATGCCTGCGAGGGCAAGTCCGATCCCTAAGACACTCAGCCCGCCCGGGACGGCGGCAACCAGATATCCGAGTGCCGCGACGAGAGTGGCAAGTGCCAAGGCCACGCGTGCGCTGGTCACCCCAAGCCATCTGTCGCCGGGCACCTGGAGGGCGCCCATCGTACCGAAGTACAGCACCCGCATGATCGCCATGCCTGCATAGGAGAGGCCGAACTCCCTCTGCCAGATGGGAAGCAGGGCGTAGATCAGGTCCGAATAGCCGTCATGGAGCGTATGGGCGAGGCAAGCACCGGCGAGATCGCGTCGCTGACGCATGGTACATGTTGTCCGTGCTTCCTGCCGGCCCAGGGCCGAATCCGTCTTGAGCATCCTGGCGCCGCGCTCCACTCGTAGCAGGCACTCATTCGATCGAGGGCCCGTCTCGGTTCGGAATAAAGGGGGCTCGGATCCTCCGTCAAACAAAGGATCCTCATTCCTTCATGAGCGAACACTCATGATCACTGCTCATGGTCATAAATGGCCTGCGCTTGCTGTGCCATCCGGACGATCCATTGCCGGAACGACGAGATGGCCGGGAGTTGCTCCCGTCCCTTCGGGCAGACGAAGTAGTATGCAAGGGGTGATGGGTAGCGCACGCTGAGAAGGCGGATGAGCCGCCCATCCTTAAGCTCCGTTTCGACGTGGGCACTCCGAACAAGGGCAACCCCATATCCAGCCAAGGCAGCCTCGATCGTCATGTTGGCGTCAGGGTAGAGTGTACCGCCCGGAGCAAGGGACATATTGACCCCGGCACGTTCGAACCAGGCTTGCCACTTCGGGATCAGGTCCGATCCTCCCCTGAACAGAAGCGGATAGCGCAGGAGGTCCGCGGGAATATCGGGCACTCCAAGTTTGGCCAGGAGGCTCGGGCTGGCAACCGGAAACAGGTATTCGCGTAGGAGCTGTTCGGTATAGAGTCCCCCGTACTGGCCAGTGCCATACCGGATGCCGACGTCCGCATCTTTTGGGCCGAAATCGATGAGGCGGTCCGTAGTCTCGTCGATGCAAAGCTGGAGTTCGGGGTGGCATACCTCGAAGTCCGGCAACCGCGGAAGAAGCCAGCGGGATGCGAAGGATTGGGTAAGACTAATTCGCAAGGGGGTTCGTTCGCGACGGAGACGCAAATCCGTCAGCGTGGCATCCAGGCTGACCAGGAACTGACGGATGATTGGCGCCAGCGCATCGCCTGCCGCAGTCAGCCTCAGGGCCTTTCCTCGCTCGAACAACCTCATGCCCCAGAACGCTTCGAGATACTGGATCTGATGGCTGACGGCACTTTGGGTGACATTCAGTTCGGCGGCCGCGGCCGTGAAGGTGTTATGGCGTGCCGCGGCCTCGAAGGCCCTTAGCGTAGGGGTAGGCGGCAGTTCCTTCATGGATCCCTCTGCTCCGTGGTCGCCGGGGATCATATGAGCCCCGGCTCATGATGCAATGGCGACATCCATCCTCAGAAGAGACTGAAGCCGCTGGCAGGTAAGATGACTGGCACCGGGTTCGAGAGGTCAAGGCGGACACGGCCCTGATGGGTGTCCGCAAGGACAGAGGTCCTTCTGCGTTCGCATCAGAGGGTCTCGTGAAGATCCTCCAGACTCGGTTCGCGGTGTCCGGCCACAAGCTTGGGTCGGGAAAGGTAAGACGACGGTCTCGAGCCATGCCCGTTTGACCGGCACCGGCGAACTTGGAATCCGGGAACTTCCGGAAATGGCACATCCGCGCGCATTGTCAACTTGACCGGATTTGCCCTGCTTTGAAGGATCCTGACCCAAGGTCCAGGACGTACTTTCAATAACTTAGGTTTCGTCGTTACGTCCTCAACCAGTCCTGATTTGCTCAAGTTGCTAGAGTGGACGCTCGCTGCTCACCGGCATCAAAGTGCCAAAGGGTGGTCGTCGTGGAGAGGGCCACAAGGAGAGGGAGCGTCCGCCATGCAGATTACCACAGTCGGCCTGGATCTCGTCAAACACATCTTCCAAGTGCATGCGGTTGATGAGACCTGTCAATTGGCTTCCAAGTTTGACCCTCGATCAGCGTCCACCGCCAGGTGCAGCTTGGAGCCCTTCTTGCGCTTGGCGCCATCATAGCTGGCCCGAGCGCCGCTCTCGGGCATGGAGCATAAGGTGGGCTGTCGAGCACGGCGGCCGAGCGCTCCTCGGTGCGTCCAGCCGCGAGGCGCAGCATGGCGCGAGGATCGTGCGCCTGCTCCTCAAAGCAGCCGGCGTTGAGCCAGCGTTGTGCCTGCTGATCAACGGCTACCTCTGGCATCCAGTGCCAAGTTCTCCCGTCTTGACGATGTAGTGTAGGCCATTGAACACCTCGTGCCGGGAGTGCTCCCGCTGGCCGGCATCTTTGGGCAGGAGTATCAGGTGCGGCACCGCCAGCGCCCATTCCTCATCAGAGACATCGGAGGGGCAGGTTTGAGAGCAGAGATCATCCCGCCCCAATTGCCGTGACCTTAAGCAGGGTTCATCCAGACAGTTAGACCTTTATTATAGAGTTAAGGGGCTTTGCTTTTTCGAGTCGGGCGGCCCATCCTCGAGGGAGGCGAGGCAAGTTTCGCACGGATTGGTTTGCTTGTCCGTTCCTTTGATGGCCCAACCTCCAGCCAAGGAAGGACCAGTGATGTAAACTCCTCAGCCCGACGGACAGAACTCGGCGCGGAGTGTGCCACAGCAGCCACCAGTGCCTCAATGATGGCCAAGGCGCTGGCATTGGAAACGGAGGAGAGTTGCCGCTCGGAGCAGGCGTAAAGGCTCGTATCAGCGATTGCTGCGAGAGGAGACTGATGACTATCAGTTACCGCCAGAATCGGAACGCGTCGCAACTTCGCGAGGCGCGCGAGCTCGATAGTATCCTTGATGTACCGAGGGAAGGCGATTGCGATGACAAGATCGGATGCATCGAAGTGAGACAGATGACGCGCCCCACCGAAAGCGCCTTCCGTGTTCGACACGCTGCGCACATCGTCTCTAAATTGCCCAAGACCATTCGCCAGCACGGATCCTAGGCTTGCGGCATTGTCAAACCCAAGCACGTAGATGCGCCTAGCCGAGAGAACGAGATCAACAGCCCGGGCACAGCTATCCGCATTCAAGGCCTCCAGAGTCCTTTGGACGTTACGAACATCTTCATTCAGAGAGGCCTGGAAGACCTCTAGGGTAGTCGATGTTTTTGAGATTTGCTGCTCAAGCCGGTTGACTGGTTCCAGTGCCGTTTCGAAGCCTTTGATCAGCTCATCCCTGAACTCGGCGTAGCCGCCGAAGCCGATGGCGCGGGCAAACCGGTTTGCTGTCGCAACTGAGACCCCCACTGCCTGAACAGCTGTGTGGATACTCATACGTGCCGCTTGTACGGGTTCGGCCAATACAAAGTCTGCGAATGTCCTGAGCGCTCCCGTCATATCAGGATAATGACGCCGAATTCGCTCCGACACCGGCAAGGTGGCCTGACTTTTAGCACTCATAAAGCGATCTTGCCCAAATTTTCACCGCTTGGTCAATTGTATCAATTGTAACATGTGCTAGCATCTGTTTGTAACAATTCTTTCCGACGCTTTGGCCTGAAGATTAGGAGGCTCGCCGTGAACCAGGATCGCCGGACCTTTTTGAAGATGATGGCGCTTTCCGGCGCTGTCCTACCCTACGCAAGCAGTCAAGCTTCGGCTCAGTCTGCTGCCAAGGTTCGGGTGCAAATCGGTTGGATTCCAAACGTCCAGTATGCGGGTGAATGGATCAGTCTCGAGCGCGACCTCTTCGCAAAGCATGGTGTCAGCGTCGAATGGTATCCAGGTGGGCCGAATGCACTCCCGGCCCCAGTGGTCCTGGCCGCTGGCAAGGCGGATCTCGGCTACAGCACGTGGTTCCCATTGCTTGACGCCGTCGCCAAGGGCAACGACCTCGTCATGATCGGGGCGGTCTTTCCCAAGAACCCACTCGGCATCATCTCGCTTGCCAAAAAGCCTATTCTCAAGCCTCGGGATCTGGCCGGTGCCAAAGTCCTTGCGCAAGGGCCGAACGAGAAGACGGCGATCGACGCAACCCTGTCGTTGGCGGGCCTCCCGGTCCAATGGACACAAGTGCCCGCTGGCTTCTCCCCGGAACCGCTCCTAGCCGGAGAAGGGGACGGATACACCGCCTTCGGCGTGAACCAGACGATCACTCTGGAGCAGATGGGGCTGAAGTGGGGGAAGGACTTCCATTTCGTCAGCTTTGACGACCTCGGGTTCCGCACCTATGGAGCGGTCCTGATGACGACACGCGCCTATCTCGACCGCAATCGGCCTGCCGTCGTCGGCTACTTACGTGGCATCATTCAGGGTTGGCAAGAAAACGAAAAGGATCCGGCTATAGCGGCCCATCTGGCCGCCGAGAAGTATGGAGCCGATTTCGGATTGGATTTGAAACAGCAGATCCGTCAGAATGAGTTGCAGATCCCCCTCACACGGTACGACGAGCAAGGTAAGCTCCGGCTGGCTCTTGATCGCGAGATCATGAGCGGGCCCATGTACGCCGCTGCACGTGCGACAGGGCGGACGAACCTGCCAGATGTCGACAAATTGGCTGACTTCACGATCGTCTCTGAAGCACATCAAAGCCTGTGAGGTTCACACAGTAATGACTATCTCGGCTGCAACTCACACAGGCGTACCGGACGCTGTCGATATTCTCGTCAAAGGATGTGATGCCGTTACAATGGACAAGGGCGGAGCTGTCCTAGCCAATGCGGCTATTGCCATTGCAGGCGGACGTATTGTCTGGATTGGGCCATCTGCTGAGGCAGGTATCCTGCCCAAAGCGGCTTCTGTTATCGACGGTTCCAGTCGGATTGCTCTTCCTGGCCTCATTGATGCCCATGTCCATACCGCCCAGCAACTCCTGCGCGGTAAACTTGCGGAGCTCAGCCGGTCGCGTCCGTTACGTAATCCGCCGTGGAAGAACTATTTTGTTCCGTTTGAGAGCCTCCTCGAACCCGAAGACGTTCATCTGAGCGGACTTGTCGCTTACACAAATATGATTTCGGTTGGTACCACCTGCTTCGCCGAGGCGGGCGGTCCGCATCCTGATGAGATGGCGCGGGCGGCCGTTGATGTTGGAATCCGGGGCTTTGTTGCCTTGTCAACAGTGGATCAAAACACAGGCTTTGCGGGACGTACCGTTCCTGGTTCGATGCTGATGACCACTGAGCAGGCCTATGATCGCAACGTCAGCTTGGTAAAGCGCTGGCGGAAGGAAGACCGGGTGAAGGCTTGGCTCTCTCTCCGACAAATCATCGTCTGCACGCCCGAGCTTATTACGGCCATGGCGAGCGCCGCCAAGGATCTCGACGTCAAGATCCATACGCATCTTGCAGAGGGCACCTATGAGGTGGATTACGCACTCGAGAACTTCGGGAAGCGCCCGACGGAATACCTCGATGATCTTGGTGTACTCAGCCGGCATCTCCACTGTGCCCACTCCGTACTCCTGTCGCCCGATGAAGTTGATCTTTACGCCAAGAACCGCGTCTCAGCCTGCCATTGCGCCTTCGGCAATTATGGAATTGGCATTCCCCGCCTGCAGGAGATGTGGCGTCGAGGAATTGATATCGGATTGGGGACAGATGGAGCAGCCTCGGCTGGAACGCTCGATATGTTTCAGGTCGCGCACGTGGCACGCGTCGGCCAGCAAGCCAGCATTGGTCATCAATTTCACACACGCATTCCTATGAGCGCGGAAGAGTTGCTTAAGGTTGCGACCCAGGGCGGCGCAAGGGCACTGGGCATTGAAGACGAGATCGGAAGTTTGGAGGTCGGTAAGCGTGCTGATCTCATCCTCGTTGATGTCACTGACGCTGATCAGATGGGCGCCAAGGACCCGCTCTTTATCGCCTCGACCGTGAGTGTTGGTCGCGACGTCAGGACCGTGATCGTTGACGGGAAACTTGTTATGAAGGATCGGGAAATCCTGACTGTGGACATGGAGGAGATTCAGCACCGTCTGGCTCGGCGGCGCCCCGAAATCATGGCCCGATTTGACGCACTGGTGGCCTGACTTCCATGCGGATCAGCACGTTGGCGCCCCACTCCTCGCGCAGTTCAGATACTGCGACCGCACCCTCGATCCGGGTATCAGAAGTTACCAAGCAGTTCCAGCTTGACGATGGTCGCGAGATCCAAGCGCTCAGGGATATGTCGCTTGAACTCGGGCAGAGCGAGTTTGTGGCGCTTCTTGGCCCAAGCGGATGCGGTAAGAGCACAATTCTAAGGCTTGTGGCGTCGCTCGAAAGTCCGACGAGTGGCGTGGTTGAGGTGAATGGCCGACCGCCCGCTGAACTCGCTCGACAGCATCGTCTCGGCGTCGCATTTCAGGACCATGCCCTTCTTCCCTGGCTGGATGTCGCAGCTAATGTGGCGCTTCCGTACAAGGTGGCGGGCTTACCTGTTGATGTAAAGCGGGTGTCGGAACTGATCCGCTTGGTTGGCCTCGCTGGTTTTGAGCGGGCACGTCCCAAGCAACTGTCCGGTGGAATGAGGCAGCGTGTGGCAATCGCGCGGGCGCTCATTTTGGCTCCGGATGTCCTCCTCCTGGATGAGCCATTCGGAGCCTTGGATGCGGTCACGCGACGGCAGATGAACATTGAACTGCAACGGATTTGGTCCGAGCAGCGGATCACGACGCTTCTGGTCACCCACGCCGTCGATGAGGCCCTTTTCTTGGCTGACCGCATCATCGTTCTAAGTGGCCGGCCGGGTCGTGTCATCCGCACGCTTGAGGTGCCGTTCGCCCGTCCTCGCCATGCCGACATTATGCGCAGTGAGGCGTTTCACCGGCTCTGTGACGAGCTGACAGACGCACTTGAAACACCTGTCGAGGAAACTTTATGAGCGTCGTCCTCTCAGAGCGCATTCGAACACTGTTGCTTGGCTCGCTTGGCGTTGGGATATTTCTTGGCCTCTGGGAAGTGGTTGGCCGGCTTAGGTTGCTTGGGCTGAGTTGGCCGCCGCTCACTGAGGTACTCGCGCTGTTAGGCACTCCAGCACGGTGGAGCCTATTTGCCCGCGCGCTCGCCGCGAGCCTCGAAGCTTTGACTGTTGGATACCTGATCGGACTGATCAGTGGCATCATTGCCGCTGCCCTGGCTCATCTCACCCCTTCACTGAAGCTAGGCTTGGATCGCACAAGTGCGGTCATTCATGCCATCCCGTCCATCGCACTCGCTCCTCTCTTCATCCTGTTCCTAGGTCGAAACGCTACCCCGGCAGCACTGGCTGCCCTGAGCGTCTTCTTCGTAAGCTATGTTGCGACCTCGTCCGGGTTAGGCTCCGTGCCGCGACCCTTGCAGGACCTCGTTCATGTACTTGGAGGCACGCGCCTAACTCAGTTTGTGAGGCTTGATCTTCCGGCGGCATTGCCAGTTCTCGCCAGTGGGATGCGGCTGGCTGCCCCCGCAGCGCTCATCGGAGTCATTGTTGGCGAGTGGTTTGGAGCACCTCGTGGCTTGGGTGTGCTTGTGATCAATGCAATGCAGAATTTCCAGATTCCCTTGCTCTGGAGCGCTGTTCTCCTGGCGGTCCTGGTGTCTCTGACCTTGTTTGGCCTGCTTGGTCTCTTACAGCACTATGTGGCGCGCCGCTTCCGATGAGTGAACTCCAGCCAATGGCAACCAAGGGTATCCGCGGCAAAGCTGTCGGGAAGCTTTTGACATCCCTGCAGAGCCTGTGGGGTGTTCTGGCAATTGTCCTCCTCTGGGAACTCTGGGTTAACCTCTCCCAGCTGAATACAATCGTGATGCCACGCCCGCTGGATGTAGTCTCGGACATCGCCTCGGCGCCTGGCGTCTACTTCGCAAGCACGGCGCAAACCCTGTTACTTGCAGTAGTAGGTTTAATCCTAGGTATGATCATTGGAACCGCCCTCGCAATACTGACGTGGCTATCCCGGATTCTGGCGGGGCTTTTAACACCATTGGGACTGATTTTTGCATCAGTCCCTGTAGTCGCCCTCATCCCGGTCCTTGCGCGCATCTTCGGCTATGATATCCGAACTGTGCTCGCGATTGTGGTGATCATCTCGTTCTTCCCCGCATTCGTGTTCACGACTGCAGGCCTGCGTGCACCGCCGCCAGGAAGTGATGATCTCTTTCGGGCTCTCGGAGCTCCTACCCTTCGACGTCTCTGGCTGCTGGCTATTCCAGCGGCTGTTCCGGAATGGGCGGTGGCGCTACGCCTTGCCGCAGCCAACAGCATCCTGGCTGCAATGGTTGCAGAGTTTCTGATGGGGACGAGTGGATTGGGACATCTTTTCCACGCTGCTCGAGCAGACCTCGACATGAGCCGTGCATTAGGCGCGAGTGCTATTGCAACCGTCATCTCGGTCATGTCCTTCCTCGCTGCTTCGAGATTTGAGAAGAAAGTACGCCAGCACTGGAGCTGAGCCTGACGATCAACACCTCCACTTTGGCACACCAAGGCCATTGGGGGGCGTCCACATGGGGTAATCGCGGGAGCGAGTCGCCCCGAACCAGTCACGCCCGGAAAGTTGCATAGCTCGTGGATCACATATGGGGGCAGGTCTAGACCAACGCTGAATTAACATCACACTCGGATCACCCGCATGGGGCAGGCCAGCTGAGGCCTTCATGCGCACGATCAAGCGCGATTATGCCCGTGTCGGCTCTTGCCCGGATGCCCGGTCCATGATGGCCGGGCTGGTTTGCTCATTACAACCAGCTTCACCTGAATCGGGCTCTCGGCTATCGTTCACCCCGCGAGTTCACCGCGGCCCGTCAAACGCTGGAAGCCATGTACGCTCTTTAAGGGGCAACAACAGTTCGACGGAACTGATGTGCACACTATCCTTACCAGCTTCGGCATACGGACGGCCGCGATATGCGGAATGCTCTCGGATATGTGCCTCGCTGCTACAGCGCGGGCAGTCATGGAGCATGGTTACGGTGTTTTGCTGCCGCACGACGCACATGCAACTTACGACATTCCGGCTGGCCTAGAGCGTCGGACTGAAAGACGGGTCCACAACACCCCAGCCCTCTCCGTTGGGCAGAGGTGGGATCCGGGCGGGTCCGACAAAGCGTCCGACGCTCTAGGATCAGAAGCGATTCCCGCAGCGATAGCGGCGCGAGCGGCAGAATGGTCGCTTGGCGACGAGATAAAGATATGTGCGGCGTCGCATGAAGTCCGTTTTGTAGCAGCGCGCTCCGACTCGCCGGCCATCTTTTGATGACTGTCTGAAAGCTAGACCGCCGTAGATGTCGAATTGACATTCAAACCGCAAGCCGCCCGTGTCATGTGGCACGGGCGGCTTGACGCCTAGCGCGTTTCTATCTTTCGAGCGGAGACTAGAAGCATCATCGGCCGTTCGAGTTCTTCAGCCAGTTCAGGCAACTGCTCGATCTGTTCGCGTGTCGGAGCAAATTCCTCGACCCGGCGCAGTTGGAATCCCGCATCGATCAGCGTATTGAGCGTCGTGCCGATGGTCCGGTGAAACTTCAACACGCCTTTGGCGAACCAGTCCGTGCGGCGCTCGCCCTCAAGTGAGTAGCCGTTGACCGGCCATGTCTTGCGGCCGTCTTTATCGATGATCCAATCCGGATGTGCCGCAGACATGAAGATCGGATGCTCAGCCGTAAAGACCAGATCTCCGCCGGGAACGAGCGTCTTATGAATCATACGCGTGAGGCGCCGGAAGTCTTTGACATAGTGGAACGTCAGAGCGCTGTAGACGACGTCGAAAGTGGCCTCAGGCAGTTCCAGCGTCTCGAGATCTGCGATCTGATATTCGATGGCGGGGTCCGAGGTATCGGCTTTAGCGCGGGCAATCATGTTCTGCGACAGATCGAGGCCAAGCACCGAGACCGCGCCTTGCGCGCGCATCCAGCGCGATGCCCAACCGAAGCCGCACCCTAAATCGGCCACGCGCTTGCCCGTGAGCGCAGGCAGCATCGCCCGGATTGCCGGCCATTCGGGCGCACCGTCAAGCCCGTGAACCTGTCGCGGCAACTGGCTGTAGCCAGCAAAGAAGTTGGGATTGTCGTAGATATTCTGTGCCATGTTTAGCTCCATAGGGAATGGAGGACGAGGCACGTTTCCAAGCCGAAAGACCTCGTCCACGAGGGGCGAGGCCAGGGTTGGCGATCCGCATGTTCAGCTTGCGTGGTCGACATCCCGGCACCCCGCCTTGGGGATGCCGGCCAACCGGGCGACAATATGGGTGTCCTTCTCGACCATGGCCGAGATCATGGTGGGATCTCAGGCAGTGTCAAGTCTGCGGCACAGCAGGAACTGTCGCAAACTCATCGGTAACTCAGTTCGATCGATGCCTCTGACAGGCGCCGGAGGTGTAGAATGCTCAAGGTCCGCCGTTTCGATCCCTCGGTGATCCTGCTCTACCTCGGCGCCGCTCTCGATTGGCTCAAGACCTAGTAGGCCGGAGTTTACGGCAAGCTTCCTGCGTCCTTGATCTGAAAAAAGAATCAGATATTCTCTTTTAGGGATCAAGTTCACGGAGCCGATATGTCAGTTTCAGCCACGTCAATTGCCAGTCTGGATGCTTGTGCCCAGGTCGAGTTGGTGCGCACAGGAGAAGTCTCGGCCTTGGAACTGACCGATGCCGCTATCGAACGTATCGAACGCCTAAACCCGCTTCTCAATGCGGTGGTATCGTTTGACTTCGACCAAGCCCGTCGCCGTGCCCGCGTGGTCTCCAAGGACGCATTGTTTGGTGGCGTGCCCACTCTGATCAAGGATGTCCTACCCTATCCAGGGCTTCCGCTCGGAATGGGTGGGAGATTCCTGCCGCAGTTTCCCATGCCGAGCGGCTCCCCCTATACGGACGCACTGGATGCGGCCGGTCTTGTCGTGCTGGGAAAAAGTGCAACCTCTGAATTCGCTCTCCTGGGCACAACCGAGCCCGTCGCCGGCAACCCCGTGCGCAATCCATGGAATTTGAGCCTCTCGTCAGGCGGGTCGTCTGGCGGCGCCGTTGCCGCGGTCGCATCTGGCATGGTGCCGATCGCGCATGCATCCGACGGGGGTGGCTCGATCCGTGGCCCATCCTCATTCTGCGGGCTCTTCGGCTTCAAACCAAGTCGCGGACGCACACAATCCAATGGGCTGCCCGAGAGTAGTCCGAGCGTGCAGTTCCTCAGCGAACATTGCGTCAGCCGGTCAGTGCGCGACAGTCTCGCTTGGCTTCAGGCAACGGAGCGACAAGACAACGATCAGCGCATGCCGTCACTTAATGAGCTTCGGGCCAATCGAAGGCCGTTCAGGATCGGCGCCTATCGCAACGATGGTTTCGGCAATGCCCCTGATCCTGATGCTGCGGCGGGCCTCGAGCTAGCCATGCGGGTGTGCGAAGCTTTGGGACATTCGGTCATCGAAATAAGTTCGCCCCCAATGGACACGAAGGCGGCCAGTGAAGCCTTCTTCACCCTTTCGGCAAACATGGTTGCAAGCGGGCTGGAATTCTTCCGCAACATGCTGGGCAGCGCCTATAACGAGGATAACCTCGAGCCCTACACACGGAGGTTGGCGGAGCAGGCTCGTGCCATGCCGCAGGAAGCTTGCATCAGGGCCCTCGAAACCCTTTCGTCCGCAGCGGCAGTCGCCAAAAGAACGATAGCGTGTTTTGATGTCCTGCTCTGCCCGACCGTCGGCTTTCCAGCATTCGAACTTGGCAGATATACGCCGGACAAAGACGTGGAAGAGCTCAACGCCTTTATTGCGAGAGTGGCAAGTTACACATTCCCGGCATCGCTCGCCGGATGGCCAGCGATGTCGATGCCGCTTTATTGGACGCCTGCCGGTTTGCCGCTGGGCAGCCACTTCAGCGCGGCTACTGGGAATGATGCCCTTCTGTTCTCCCTGGCCTTGCAACTGGAAGAAGCGCTGCCTTGGCAGTCCCGGTTCAATTCCCTTATGGATCGCTTGTATGCCGCAACGGCTTAAAGACGATGTCCGCCAGAACATCCTAAGGTCCGCCGCCCACGTTTTTGCCGAGAAGGGTTATGGGGCGGCCACGCTCGCCGAGGTGGCGCAAGGTGCGCATGTCACGACTAGCAATATCTACAAGTATTATCCTAACAAGGAGGGATTGCTAAACGCTCTTGTGACACCGGCCATTGCTTCCCGCCTACTGCGCCTTGTGCGCGCTCGCATCCGCGAACTGGAAATCCGCGAAAATTGGAGCTCGGGGCAAGCAGATCAGTCACAGCCTGCCCAAGAATTGCTCTCCTTCTGGATCGAGCATCGGCTGGCCGTCCTCATTCTTCTGCGCGGTGCCGATGGTACACGTTTTGACTACATCCGCGATCTCCTGATCCGTGAGATGGAGCGCCTTTCGTTGCGCTTCCTTGAACGGCAGAGCCATGGCGAGACGGCTTCTCCTGAGGTTCGCTTCGTGCTCGTTCGGCTCTTCACCAACACAATTGATATGATTGCCGATATCCTCGAAAACTTCGAGAACCGCGACGGGATCCAAGCGGCTTTCGCTGCCTTCTGGACTTACCAGCTCGCCGGGCTCCAGGCCGTGCTCGATCCTGAGAAACCCGGACGAACGCCTTCGAGTGCTGTGGACCGCCGCGGCTGGACAACCGACGACCGCACGGAATGAGCACACAAGACCGGAATGACCGCAAAAGATCGAAAGCTCTCTCTATGAGCATCCGTCTGGACGCCGGCCCTTCGCATTTCCTGACGCTTGGTCAACTTCAGCTTCATGCTATTCAGAGACGTTCCGGATCATCGATTTCACGAAAGCCTGTCTATGGGTGACGTCAAGGCTTGACTCCACCTGAAAAACTGGGCTGAAGCCCTTCGCTCAGCAAGCTCCAAGAGCAGCGTCACAGATATGGCAGACGTATCGAACAGCAGATCCAAGCATCATCCATGCGTCGATAAAGCGATTCGTCACGTTCGCAGCCGATCTGGAGGCTCTCCAGTTCCCGCTGGATTGCCGGTCACCCTGAACTTCCACCCCGATACCCCGCATCGGGGCCGGTTGATGATTGAGGCGCTCGCACAGGAGGGAATCTATCGCTCGCAGTTCGAAACCGGCACGAGCAACGGCGGCATCACAGCTCACCCTAGCGGCGACCGTTGGCGGTGGGAAAGCGAGATGTTCGGCACTGCCTATGATAACGTGGCCCCAGACCTGCGCCCAAAATACGGAGCTCTGAACTATCTCAGAAGCGTGACAGGCGGTTCGCCGCGTTTTGGCTCTTCACACCTGCGGCTGCGCCCCCACGTTCTGGCTCGCACCACGTTCTGCTATCCTGATAGCTACCTAGATCCGGTTGATTTCGGTGTATCCGACCGCATGAGCCTCATTGCCCTGGCAGAAAAGGGGCGAGCTGCGATGGACGTGCTGGACAGCTACATCGAAGCCCACGTGCATGGCCCGTTGATACTGGCCGAGGACGTGGAGGCCATAGTCCTGGATTCGTGCTACCGCAACACACCCATAGAAGCGGTGGCAGCGACACTGCCCTTTGCTCTCGAATGGCATCCCGGATTTCGGATGCCCGTCAGTCAGATTGAGGACTGCGCGGCGTATCGTGGGCTGGAGGTTGCCGAGCTAGCTGCCTCCATTGCAGTGGATGGTTCAGTGACACCCCGCGAGATCGGCTTGGCCCTACGATTTAAAAGGGCTGCTCCGCAGTCTCTCAAGCAGGTCTGGCATTGCGTTGCGAGGTTCGGTGGCCCCATCGCCGAGTTTCATGCAGACAGGATCTGAGGCAATTTCCAACCGCGAACAGAACGATCCTAAGTCGGCCTGTGTCTGTGACCTGATCGGCCAAGAGGAGAAGGGCACAGCGCTCTCGTTTATGCGGAGATCTAAATCCCGGCCAGTCTCGGAACGACAAAAACATCCTCGACGATATTTCATGCTTGCCAGATGAACCAGGGTTCGGCGCGGCTTAGGTTATGGCGCCGCACGTGCCGGGCTGGCGCAGGATACGTGGGCCGGCAACTTTGCCGTTGACAGTCACCTGATCCGTGCAAGAATAGAATACACTGTATTCTTTTAGAAGACAACTTCAGTGAGCGTTCGTCCGCTGTCCTCAGTCCTGAAGGCCTTCGCAGCCCTGGACATCATTGCCTCCTCCACCGAGCCGCTGCGGTTGGCCGATGTCTCTCGCATGCTTGGAGAGGCGCGCGCGACGACCCTCCAACGGCTCGTGACCCTCGTAGAAGCAGGATGGGTCGAGCAGTCAGATGACGGGCGATATCGGTTGACCCTGAAGGTTGTCCATCACGCGACAATCGCGATGGAGCAGGCAGGCATCGGCACCCGCCTGCTTGGTATCCTGCAGGAGACAGTGGCCGAAAGTGGCGAGACTGCTTCCCTGGCCGTTCTTGAAGGAACTGAGTCGGTCATCATCAACCGAGTTGAGTCCCGTGGCCTCCTACGTGCCGATCTGCGGATTGGAAGCCGCCTCCCGCTGTCTGGCTCGGCGACGGGACGCGTCCTTGTTGCTCACGCCTCACCTGACACCATCAGCCGCCTCGAGCGCGCTGGTATTGAACTCGGAGATCCAGCCATGCTTTCCGAGGTGCGCGAGCGTGGCTTTGCGGTTTCCGGACCGCTCGGGCCACGAACAGTAACCGCCGTTGCAGCGCCAGTGTTCGGTGTACGTGGAGAATGCATCGCCGCCCTTTCCATCTCTGGGCCGACAAACGGATTCGACATGGATCTGAGTTCCAGAATTGTCACGCAAGCCGCTTCCAAAGCCACTGCCCGCATCCGTGGAGCCAACGAGTGAACGTAGCCTTGAACCTTGATTTGCGGGAGAACCATCTTCTCCGCAAGCTGATGCGCCCCGCATCAGAACTCATGACACCCGATCGATTGGCGGCCATTCAGCCATCACGCATCAGTGCCTCTCGGGCTTTAATGAACCAAGCTATCCGAGAGCGCTGGAAGATCGAGTGCAGACGCTTCGAGATCGACGAGCGTGCCCGCGGAACCGCGCTGTATATAATCGATACCGGAAACTATCTTTTCTCATTTCCAGTCTACTCGTTCGAACCGTCACCTGAAGGGCGCACCGGTCGGATCATCGGACGGGCTTGGGACATGATGGGGGCACTAATCGAAGGCGAGATCACATCTGAGGATCTCGAGACGACCCGCCGAGAACTCCCGAAACTCTACGAGGGCCGCGCGACACCCGGTACCCTAACCTGGTGCCGCTCAAACCGGAGTGCACGGTTCTTTGATTTCGCGCTGGATGCATTGGCCTCAGGGCGCCAGCCGGATGTCGCCCCGTTGGGCAAGACCTGCTACCTCATGCGAAACACAGGTCTTGATGGCAACGGGACCTTCGGAACGCGCACATTCCTGACGCTTGAGGCTGACCACCCACTCCGGTGGTCACTGTCCGCGCAGATGTTATCTGCTTACATGATGCGGGTCTTTGCGGAGGACCTTCTGAATCATCTGGCGCGCCTTCGTTCCCCCGAGGCTGTTTCAATGGCTCCGGAGCTTGCCCGTTACCTCGGTGTCGGCAATGGCTCCGCCCTTGGTCTCATGCTCTTTGTCAACAATCATCCCCGGCTGATAGATCGATGGATCTTCATCAGGGAGGAGGCTCTCGCACACGCGAAAATGCTCGTGCCGCAACCCGACGGCAAGGAGGTTGACGACCTGATCGCCCTACTTCGGAAGGCAATTCGGTTCCGCCGAGAGGATCGCGTCGTCTACGAAGCATTTACCAAGAGCGACATCGTTGCAGATAATCTGGAGATCGCGTTGCGTGAGGCGGAAGATTTGCGCTCGCGCTATGCAAGGCGCGAGGCGGTCGCCGCCCTGCCGTTTGCTGAGCTTTGTGAGACGCTGCAGGGACGGATCCATGATGAGGCCCTTGAAACGCTTCACTCCCTGCTCATCGAACTCGTCCCGGTAGTCGCCGATAGACTGGTTCAAACCTTGATCGTGGATGAAGAGCCGACACTTCGTCCCGAAATGACCGTCCGGCGCCTGCGCGACATCGTCCAGAATGATTACGCTTGGGCCTTCAACCTGGATTTGGTGTCGGAACGTTCTCAGCGGTACGTCTGGTATAAATCACAGACAGCCGAGGAGCCGCGACGGGGGCCAAGGGAGGAAGTCGGCGACGTTGTCAACCTCGGGCTCGACTTGCCACGCCTGATCGTGCGGCTGGACGCTGATCTCAGTACGGCAGACCCTGCGATGAGCGTCGCGCGGTTCCTCCTTGCAAATCCATCACACCGCGCAATTGTGACCAGGGCCCAAGCGCTGGCAGGCCTCCCGTACCACTCCGTCCACTCCGATATTATGAGTGAGGACTTTGTGCCCGCACATATCACGCGGCTCCTTAACGTCGGAATCCATGGAATCGATAAGGCACGCGACTTCCTAAATCGGAACCTACGCGGAGTTCTCTTCCACGGCGCTCCGACCGCACACGATCTCGCTAACGGTGACGGGGACACGCAATGGTTTTACCCTGCGGAGCCAGCAATATGAGCAGCGAATTCGGATCCGATCACAATCTTCGTGTGAGCCTCAGGGAGTGCCGCATGGTCTTGGAACGGCTCATGCATGTTGCGAAGCTTGACCCTGGCCAAGTTGGGTCGACGCGAGACAGCGCTCTTTACTCGGCAATGCTGGGCCTCGGAGGCTTCGCCAGCCTCCGTAAGAACATTCAACTGCTCCGAGCCTCGGAACAGTGGCAGGTAACGCTGGACCACGATGTTCAGCCCATGCGGCTCGACTGTGCAGGGCAACATGCGTGGGTTATCGCGCCGCTTCTATCTGACCTGTTGGTGGATGATGTCCGCTGTGGCGGGCCTGGTGAGATAAGCATATCGGGCATGGTTGCACCGGGCGAGGTTCGCGTCGTTGAGCCCTTTCTGCAGAAGCAGGGTTTCACCGCGGAGATCTCGTGGGACCGCGTTCGTGAAGTAGCCCGAGTTTCCGTACGACCGATGCCAATAGGGTTCTCTCGAGATCCCCTCGACCCGGTTCGTCGGGAAGGACTGATGGTGCCGACGACGACTTGGTGGGACCTCTTCCGGCTATCGAGCGAGGCACTAGCGCCCGATTCGTTTGAATCGCGAAGGCACGCCGGTGCCATCATCGTGGAGGCTGATGGCCGGGTCATTGGCCGTCAGGACGAAGATGACACAGACCTCTCTCTGCTCGCCAAGCAGCTGAGAGGGTCAGCCCAAGATGCTTCACTCGACCACTAGGTGGATATACGAAAATGCTCATTGACGGCCTGCAGTGCGGACATTTCACCCGCGACGTATTCATTGATCTAAAGAGGGGCGGGTTCACCTGCGTGACCCCAACGCTTGGCTTCTGGGAAGGTACGATCGAGTCTCTGGACGCGATTACCCAGTGGCGTGAGCTCGAGCGCTCCTCGTCTGACCTCATGCTGATCGCGAAAAATGTCGCGGATATTCAGAGAGCCCACGAGACCGGACGGGTTGCTGTACTCCTCGGGTTTCAGAACACCAACCTCTTTGAGGACCGGATCGCCTTTGTGGAGTTGTTCGCCGACCTCGGCGTTCGGGTGGTCCAGCTAACCTACAACAATCAAAACGAGCTCGGTGGCAGCTGCTACGAGGAGAACGATAGCGGCCTTGCCCGGTTTGGGCGAGAAGTTGTTCGTGAAATGAACCGGACCGGCATTCTTATCGACCTCTCCCATGTGGGAGACCGGACAACTCTTGATGTCATCCGTTTCTCCGAACGACCAGTGGCGATCACTCACGCAAATGCCGCGAGCATCTTTCCCCATAAGCGCAACAAAAGTGACGCCGTTCTGAGAGCTCTGAAGGATAACGGCGGGGTTATTGGCTGCGCCACCTACCGCAACATCACTCCCGAGGAGGCATGCGCCTCAGTCAAGGGGTGGTGTGAGATGGTTGCCCGCACGGTCGATATCGCGGGGATAGACCACGTCGCCATCGGAACCGATGAAGGACACAATACCACACAAGCCGACCTCGACTGGATGCGGAAAGGTCGCTGGACCCGCGGGGTCCAATACGGTGCCGGCTCAGAGGCCCGACCTGGCAAAGTAGCAAAGCCACAGTGGCTTTCCTCTCCAGGTGAACTCGGCGTTCTTCACGATGGGCTTGCGGCAATCGGCTTTTCCGCTGAAGAAGTTCAAAAAATCACGTCAGGGAATTGGATGCGTGTCTACAGCGCGGTATTCGGCTGACGCCGATCGCGCTCAGTGGCGAAGAAGTTCAAACAACAGCCAGGGAGGATACCAGTGAAGATCGGCAAGGCAGCCAACAGAATTGACGGGATCTCTCGCAGAACCTTGCTAACAGCTGGAGCAAGCGCGCTTCTGGCCATGCCCTTCATCAAGCGCGCAGAGGCCTCCGAGAAGGTCCTGTATGTCAATACATGGGGTGGCCTGTGGGACGAAGTTGCGCGTGACGTTTGGTTCAAGCCATTCACAAAGGAAACCGGCATTGAGATCAAAACCGTCTCACCGGTATCGTTTGCGAAGCTAGCGGCACAGGCACGCACCGGTGTTTACGAATTCGATGTCACGACTCTTGGTGTGGCCGAGCTCGGTCGGGCTCACGCCGCGAAGATCATTGAACCCATCGAGGGCAGCGCCATCGATCGTTCGGCCCTTTGGGATGGCGCAGTGATTATGAATGGCGTGAAGTCTCATGCCTTCTCGAACGCCATCGTGTACCGAAAGGATCATTTCCCGAATGGCGGGCCGCAAAACTGGCGGGACTTCTGGGATGTTCAGAGGTTCAAAGGTTCACGATCGCTCCAACGCTACGCTGCCCGGACGCTTGCCTTCGCCCTCCTTGCTGACGGCGTCGCACCGGAGCAGCTGTTCCCGTACGATCTCGACCGAGGTTTCGCGGCCTTGGACAGGCTCAAGCCTCATCTTCGGGTCCTGTGGACTCAAGGCCCCCAGTCGGCCCAGTTGGTTCGAGACGGGGAAGTCGAAATGATTGGAATGTGGACCGGACAGGCCGGGAAGCTCGTGGAAGCGAATGTGCCTGTTGAAATTGTCTGGAACCAAGCGCTTCTGGATCAGGCGTTCTGGGTCGTGGCTAAGGGGACACCGCGAGCCGAAAACGCGTGGCGCTTCATTCAATCGGCCGTCAAGGCGGAACGGCTGGCCGAGTTCTGCTTGCGGGATAAGAATGGCCCGCTTAACCCAAAGGCGTTTGACTTCATTTCTCCCGAACAGGCGAAGTTGATGCCGACCTACCCGGAGAATTTCAAGCAGGCAATCGTCCTCGATCCAGAGAAGATCGCTCCACAATTGGATGAACTCAACCAGCGCTTCGACCGCTGGATCTCAAGTTAACGGTAGAGACTCCCCCGGGAAGCGAATGACGATGTCCAAGAAACGGCGGATTAAAACTGGGCCTATCTTTCTGGGCCTGCCGGCAGGCCTGTTCCTGTTGGTCTTTTTCTTAGTTCCTCTTGGGTATGTTACCGTCCTGAGCTTCAGTGATCCTTCATGGGGAATAGCGAACTATCGCGAGTTGTTTAACTCGCGATTGTTCCTGATGACCCTCGGCAATACATTTTGGATGGCCGTGGTCGTGACTGGGCTAAGCCTGTTGCTGGCTTATCCGCTGGCTTATGTTGCTGCGACATCGAAAGGAACGTTAGGAAAGACGATCCTCATGGTCGTCGCGCTCAGTTTCTGGACCAGTTATCTCGTCCGTACCTATGCCTGGATGGTAATCCTCGGAGTTCAGGGGCCGGTTCCTGCGCTCGTTGCGCTCTTCGGCCACTCTCCACCACCCCGTCTCCTCTTTACGAGCTTTGCGGCAACCCTCGGAATGACCCACGGGCTCATCCCGTTCATGACGATGGCGCTGTTCGCGGTGATGAAGCGGATCGACCCAAAGCTCATGGACGCTGCAGGCAGCTTGGGTGCAAGGCCATGGCGCGTCTTTTGGCACATCTATCTTCCACTGAGTGCGCCCGGCATCATCAATGGGATCACACTTGTGTTCATAACCTGCCTTGGGTTCTACGTAATGCCCGTTCTCCTGGGTAGCCCTCGCGAACAGACCATCGCTGGTCTCATCGGCGATCGAATGGAGCAGGTTCTCGATTTCGGCGGGGCCGCAGCGATGTCGCTTGTCCTCCTTGCCGCCTCCCTTGGTCTCTTCAGTGTCTATAGCCGATACTTCGGCATGGATCGTCTTTGGGGAGGCCGGATATGACTCTGGTCCGGCTCGGCGCAATCGCGATTACCATATTCCTGGCGGCGCCCCTCCTGGTTGTGGTGCCGATGTCATTCAGCACCGCACCATCGCTTCAATTCCCGCCACATGGTCTTTGGGTAGGATACTACGCGAAGTTCTTTGCGGACCCCAACTGGACTGGACCGCTGGTCAATAGCATCATCATTGGGGTTGCGACGGCTGTCCTGACCATGGCGCTTGCCGTTCCTGCCTCATTCGCTCTCGTGCGGCATCGGTTCCCGGGTCGGAGTGCCTTTAACCTTCTCCTGATGACCCCACTCATTGTGCCTCATATCGTGATGGCTCTCGGATACTATGTATATTTTGGAGAACTGCGCCTCCTCCAGACCTATCTCGGTGTCGTTCTCGCTCACACCTGTTTCTCGATCCCTGTTGCGATGCTGATTATCACGGCGGCACTCAAAGGGTTTGATTTGTCACTAGAGCGGGCCGCAATGAGCCTTGGTGCCCGCCCTCTGACGATCTTCCGACTGGTCACGATGCCAATCCTCGCGCCGGCCTTCGTCATCGCCGGGTTGTTTGCCTTCGTCCATTCGTTCGACGAGACTGTGGTCTCGCTCTTTATCTCCGGACGTGACGTCGCGACCCTCCCGCGTCAGATGTTCAATAGCTTTAGGATGGAAGCCGACCCTGTCATTTCGGTAGCCTCATCCTTGCTGTTCGCGGCAGCTCTCGCCGGCGTTCTAGTCCCAGCCGCGGTACGGTCTGTTCGCCGTACTCTGGATCGGCGGAACTCTCCACTTGCTTCCTGAATACCGACCAGAGGCTCCAACATCATGCCTGCTCGCTCCCTTTCCCTAAGAAACCTCGTGAAGCACTACGGCGGGCTCCAGCGGGCCGTGGACGATGTCTCGCTCGACGTCGCTCCTGGAGAGTTCATCACATTCCTCGGTCCGTCGGGATCCGGAAAGACGACGACATTGATGATGATTGCTGGCTTCCAAGAGCCCTCGGGAGGCTCGATCAATATCGATGGTAGGGCGATCGGGCATGTCCCACCCTACGAGCGCAACATCGGCGTCGTGTTCCAGAATTATGCTCTATTTCCTCACATGAGCGTGGCCAACAATGTAGCGTTTCCGCTCAAGATGCGAGGTGAGGCCAAGAAGGAGAGGCACGTAAAATCATTGGAGGCCTTGGAGAGAGTTGGGTTAGGCGGCTTCGGTGATCGTTACCCTGGTGAGTTGTCCGGCGGCCAGCAGCAGCGTGTGGCGCTCGCCCGCGCTCTGGTCTTTCAACCGGATCTGATCCTCCTGGACGAGCCACTCGGTGCGTTGGACAAAAACCTTCGAGAGCACATGCAAATCGAGCTCAAGCGGATCCATCGCGAGGTGGGTGTGACGATGATCTATGTCACGCATGACCAGACCGAAGCTATGACGATGTCGGACCGAATTGCAGTCTTCAACTCCGGCAAGATCGAGCAGGTGGGCACTCCGCTGGAGGTTTATTTTAGGCCAAAGACGAGGTTTGTCGCTTCCTTTGTCGGAGACAGCAACCTGATTGATGCCGAATTCGTCAAGGACGACCGAACTGTTCGTGTACTTGGGTTCGGCGAGTTCGCGGTTAATCCTGGACATTCTAAACGCGGCGACAGGGTCAATCTTCTCATCCGCCCCGAGATGATCCGTCTGCGCCCAGGTAAACGCCAAAATCCAAGCGCACACGCCTGCGATGTTACGGTCGAGTCGATCGTCAATTATGGCGACAACCTTCTGGTGATTGGAAGGGCAGGAGAGCGGAGCCTTCGGATCCGAGTTCCTAGCCTAGACGGGAAACCGCTGCAGGAGGGGATGCGCTGTGTTGCCGAGTGGGATCAAGATAGCATCCACGTCATGGCCGAACGCTGACGCAGGGCAAATCGCGGATTGCCAGCTGGCTTGTTACAAAGGGGCCTCAGCCCCGGATTGCATTTGAGGAGGCAGATTCACCAAGAGACCCAAAGATCATACAAATCCCGGTCGAAAGATAATGCTTGCTCGAATATCCGCCTTGAAATGCGAAATTGCTGACCTCAAGCACGCGGAATATCTACTTGGAAAAGAACGCGAGTCCGCTTTCGACCGAGTTCCGTTGCAACTACTGAGGTAGGTCAAGCGAAGGCCGGGTGAGGACGCTGGTTATGCGGCTGTGCCGAATAGGGTAGCGATGAAGTCGCGCTGAGTGCCCATGTCATTCGCGGGTGCACGGACAACCTGTCCCTTGCGGATCATCGCCATGCCCTCGTAGCCCGAAATCGTCCATGAGGCCGTCGTGAGGCTCTTGAAGCCCGGCCCAGGACGGACCAGCCGTTTGATGCGCCGGTGATCCTGCTCGACGATGTTGTTGAGAAATTTCACCTGCCGGAGTTTGGCAAAGCGCCAGAGTCCTCCATCCCGCTTCATCGCTTTCTTTGCGCTTGGATAAGCGGCATTCTTGTCGACCGGGATGGTCCGTGGATGACCGTGTGTGGCTGCCCTAAGGCTTTCTGGAAGAAGTGTCGGGCGGCAGCCGCATCCCGCTTGGGTGAGAGCAGAAAGTCAATTGTCTGCCCGGTCGCATCAACGGCACGGTAGAGATACACCCATTCCCCCTTCACCCGAATGTATGTCTCGTCCACCCGCCAGGAGCCGTTGGTCATGCGAAGATGCGGACGGACGCGCTTGTCCAGTGCGGGCGCGTAAGCCTGGATCCACCGAAAGAGGGTGGTATGGTCCACGTACACGCCTCGATCGGAGAGCATGCACGCGAGGTCCACGGTAGCTGATCGGGAACTGCAGGTACCAGCGGACCGCCCACAGGATGATCTCCGCCGTGAACTGGCGACCCTTGAACGGGCTCATATTACCTTGCATCACCGCCAGCCCCTCTCAGCCTCCTCCTGACACAGCTCAGGCCGAGCAAGCTTCAAAGCTGCAACAGAATCGCCTAACGGGTGCCCGCCGCCTGCGACCAGACGAAGTTTCAAGAATAGCTCGACTTTATCCACGCGCCGGTGGTGCGCCTGGATGTGATTGGCCGGTCACGCACAGTCGCGGCAATGCATATGGATGAATAAAATGCCCATCATTTAGCCTTGTGAGATGTCACAAAGCACCTTGTGCGATGTTACAAATCGTGCTGACCTAGGGGCATGTATGATCGGTCCTCGCCCTTCGCGTCGCCTCAGCCCCCTGGGCCAACCGCCAAAAGTGCGGTGGCTCTCCAAGTGCTTCGCCATGCCGTCCTGGCCTGCGAAATCGCCCCTGGAGCGGCATTCTCTGAAGTAGAGGTCGAAACCCGATATAGCCTTGGGCGCGCCGGGGTCCGGGCTGCATTGCAGATCCTCGTAGCGGAAGGTTTGGTTGCTCCGCTCCCGCGGCAGGGATGGCAGGCCAAGCCGATTACCGGCGCCTTCATTGGCGACGTGATCACGGCGCGACGCCAAGCTGAGAAGGCAATTGCGTATGTAGGGCTGGCCGCTTCCGAACGCGAGCGCGTCCAAACGCTCGTCACGCTTGCCGCGGCGCTTGCAGGCCGGCAAGACCCGCAAGCCCTTGTCACCGCGCGCATGACCGACCGGCAAATCCTCGATCTTCTCGCGGCGCGCACAAACTGGTTCCAAAGGAAATGGCTTCGCGAGCTCTGGGATCATTCCCAACGCGTCGTGAGCTTTCTCGAGTCGGGAGAGGTACAATACCGCCCCCTCAGTCGGGAGGGCCTTTTCGAGGCGCTGGCCGCATCGGACCACGCCGGCGCGACCGTGGAGATATTGCGGGACGTCGATCATTTTGAGACCTTCGCCTCACGGGCCCTCCTGCGCCATCCGGAAGCCGTTTTAGGCCAATCACACAAGCGTAGCGCCCGCCGATCTCGCGTACAGAAGCCGACACATTCGGCAGGAAAGGGAGCACAGGACGAGCCGCGCTCTACGTCCAAATCATGATTGCTCAGGCAACGCACCAGAAGGAGATCTGACATGGTGAGACGGGGAAGAGGGTTGGCGGCTGCCCTTCTGGGGCTGTGCCTGGCAGTGGCGCCCGGCGCGCTGCTGGCCAAAGAGAAGCTGACGGTCGATCTGGTCAACGAGCCGTCGTCGCTGGACCCGCACGTGCAGTGGAACCCGGACAGCTACTACGTCTATCGCAACATCTTCGACAATCTCATCACGCGCGACGACAAAGGCGACATCGTCCCGCAGATCGCCACATCCTGGAAGTACCTGTCAGATACGGAAATCGAGTTCACGCTCCGGGACGACGTGACGTTCCATGACGGCCAGAAGCTGACGGCGGAGGACGTGGCCTTCAGTGTGCAGCGGATCACCGACCCGAAGTTCGCCAGCCCCCAGCTGGGTCAATTTAACAAGATCGTGAAGGCCGAGGTGACAGGCCCGACCACGGTGAAGCTGACGACCGACGGACCTTACCCGGCGCTGCTGGGCCAGCTCGTGAAGCTGTCGATCGTGCCCAAGCACGTGGTGGACGCGGTGGGCAAGGACGCCTTCAACCTGAAGCCGGTGGGCAGCGGTCCGTACAAGTTCGAGGGCTGGCAGCGCGGCGTGCAGGTGACCTTGGCGGCTAATGACAAGTACTGGGGCGCCAAGGGTCCGTTTGCCAGCGTGGCGTTCCGGGCGGTGCCGGATGCGGCAACCCGGGTGGCGAACCTGCAGGCCGGCACGAGCGATCTGGCGGTCACCCTCGACTCCGACCTCGCGGCGCAGCTCAAGAACTCACCCAAGGCCAAGGTGCTCTCCGTCCTCACCGAACGCGTGGCGTATCTCGCCATGAACATTCAAAAGCCACCAGTGAACGATCCGAAGGTGCGCGAGGCTGTTGCCTACGCCATCGACAAGGATGGACTCGTTGAGGGAATCCTTGGCGGCTACGACAAGGCCGTCCCGGAGATGCTCTCGCCAGCCCATGTCGGGTGGGTCGAGGGGATCGAGGCGCGGAGCTATGATCTTGCCAAGGCGAAGGCGCTGATCACTGAAGCGGGTTCGAAGGCCAAACAGCCGATTTCGCTCCTGACCTCTCCCGTTTACGACCAGCGTGTCGTCCAGGCGATCCAGCAGATGCTGAGCGAGGCAGGCCTCACGGTGAACATCGAAATGACCGATATGGCCAACTGGCTCAAGCAGATGCAGAGCGGACCGGGTTCGATCCCCCAAATGGCCTTCAGCCGCTGGTCCTGTGCGTGCCAGGATGCCGACGGCGTGCTCTTCCCGTTGCTTCATTCTTCCAGTGGTTGGGCCAATGCGCAGGATCCGGAGGTTGAACGCCTTCTCATTGAGGCCCGTCAAACTCTCGACGAAAAGAAGAGACTTTCGCTCTACCGCGCGGTTCATGAGCGCGTTGCAAAGGAGCTTTTCCTCGTCCCGCTCTATCAAGTTGGCATCATCTACGGCGCGGCGAAAGGCCTTCAGTGGCAACCCACGCCGAACGAGAGCATGTTCCTGAACCGCATGACCTGGAAAGATTGAACGAGCCCTCGGATCATCCATGCGACGCTTTCTTCTTCGGCGGGTCGGCCAAGTTATCGGCACAATCTTCGGTGTCGTAACGCTGATCTTCTTCCTTCAACGGCTGACCGGTGATCCGACCTACCTGCTCGTCCCCGAAACGGCGACCCAGGCCGATATCGAAGCGATGCGCGCGGCGCTCGGTTTCGACCGTCCGCTCATCGTTCAATACCTGGCATTCCTGAAACAGATCGCCAGCTTTGACCTGGGTCGCTCCGTCATCCAGAACGTGCCGGTCTGGGATATCATCGCCTCGCGCCTGCCATATACCCTGCAACTGGCGGGAGGCGCTCTGCTGGTCGCTTGCGGTCTGGGGATCCCGGTGGGGATCATTCTTGCCCTTTATCGCGATCATCCAGCGTCCCGGTTGCTGGCGAGCGTCGTTCTGGCGGCGCAGAGCATGCCGACCTTCTGGAGCGGGATTATCCTGATATTGATCTTCGCCGTGACGCTGGGCTGGCTCCCGCCGTCGTCAACCGGTGGCATTGAGCACCTGATCATGCCGTCGATCGCGCTCGGGCTCCTGAGTATGGCAACCTTTGCCCGCATTACCCGCACCTCGCTGTTGGATGAACTCTCCAAGGAATACGTCCGCACGGCTCGATCCCGTGGCGTACCTATGGGGCTGCTTCTTCGACGGCATCTCGCCCGCAACGCCTCCATTCCCGTGATCACCGTCGCGGCGCTGGAGATTTCCAACCTTCTCGCCGGCGCCGTCATCGTCGAGACGGTTTTTGCCTGGCCCGGCCTCGGGCAGGTCACCGTGCAGTCGATCCTCGCTCGCGATTTCCTCGTCGTGCAGGGAATTGTCCTGCTGGGTGCATTCGTCACGGTGGCTCTCAACCTCGCCGCCGATCTTCTCTACAGCGCGGTTGATCCCCGCATTCGCCTCGATGGGAGCCGCCGATGACTTCCGTACCCGCATCGGTCCCGTTGCGACAAGCCGGCAAGTCGCGCCGTTCGATCATGCGATGGGTGCCCGTCATCCTCATCGCCTCCTTTGTTTTGGCGGCCGTTTTTTCGTCCCTGTTGGCACCCTACGATCCGAACAGCCAAAATCTCCTGGGTCGGATGAAGCCGCCAGGAACCATGTCTCGCAGCTTCCACTATCTGCTTGGTAGCGATGAGCTCGGCCGCGACCTGCTCTCGCGATTGATCTATGGGGCCCGGGTATCGCTTTTCGTCGCCTTTGCCTCAGTCATCCTGTCCGGCGTTGTCGGTGTTCTGCTCGGGATGCTGGCGGGATATCTTCGCGGCTGGGTTGAACTGATCGTCATGCGCCTTGTTGACGTTTTCCTGTCGATCCCGGCGATCCTGCTCGCTATCATCACGGTCGCGGTCCTCGGCACGGGACTCGTCAACGTGATCGTCGTCCTGGCACTGACCCGCTGGCCGCGGTATGCTCGTATCGCTTACGGCCAGACGCTGAGCGTCGCCAACATGCCTTATGTGCGGCTCGCCGCCTTCATGGGGGCCTCCACGCCGCGCGTCCTCCTCCGACATATCCTGCCCAACATCATCGGGGCGGTTACTGTGGTGGCAACGCTGGAATTTGGCCTCATGGTCCTGTTCGAGGCGGGTTTGTCGTTTCTCGGCCTGGGCGTACAGCCACCGACGGCAAGTTGGGGTGCCATGCTCAGCTCAGGGCGAAACTATCTCGCCACCGCGTGGTGGATTGCCACCTTCCCGGGTCTCTGCCTGTTCCTGCTGATTCTCGCCGTTAATCTCATCGGCGATGACCTGCGCGATCGCTTCGATCCCCGTTCGCAATGAGGCTGTCATGGATTTTTTCTCCGATCTTTCCGGTAAGCGCGTCGTCGTTACGGGCGCCTGTGGGGTTGTCGGTCGTTGGATCGTCGATGCTTTCGTAGCGGCCGACGCCGAATTGTGTCTCACCGATGCGCAGGAGGCCGAGCTTAGCGCCTATGCCGGAGAAGTCTCGCTCGGCACCGGCGGTTTCGCGCATCCGGCGGACCTGACCGACGAGGCATCGATCGAAGCACTGATCACCGAAATCGGCCGACGCTGGGGCGCCGCCGATGTACTGGTCAACAACGCCGGGATCTATCCGAGCGGCTTCCTGCTCGACATCTCGACAGCCGAGTTCGATCGGATCTTCTCGGTGAACTTGCGGGCACCCTTCATCCTGACCCGTGGTATTGCACGCCAGATGATCGAGAAGGGCATCAAGGGTTCTGTCATCAACATTTCGTCCGGCGCAGCGCGCAAGATGCGACGCACGGTCGTGCCCTATTGCACCTCCAAGACCGCTCTGGACCGACTGACAAAGGGGTTCGCCATCGAACTCGCCGAGTTCGGCATCCGGGTGAATGCCCTAGAGCCCGGCTTCGCCGCTGGCAGTTCGGTGAGCAGCCTCACGGACGAACACATCAACAACACCATCGCGGCTATCCCGCTCGGCCGACCCTCGTCGCCGTCCGACGTGGCGAACGGCCTGCTTTATCTCGCGAGCGACGCCTCCTCTTATGTGACCGGGGCCACCCTTACCATCGATGGCGGCAACTCGATCGGCTCGCTCGCCGTCCACCAAGCAAAGAAGCATCCGCTGTGAGGGATATCACCATGACCCAGTTCTCCCGGACTCCGTACGAGTGGCCCACCGGCAAGACAAGCGCATTCTGCTTTACTGTCGACGTGGATGCGGAATCCCCGCTCCTTTGGAATATGAAGAGCGAAACTACCGCTCGCGTCATCGGCCAGATGGAGCAGCGGCTCTTTGGGCCGCGAGTTGGGATCTGGCGCATCCTCGACCTCCTGGATCGGTTTGGGATCAAAGGAAGCTTCTTCGTGCCCGGCGTGGTGGCGAAGAACCATCCCGACCTTCTTCCGGCCTTTGTAGAGCGTGGCCATGAGATTGGCCTGCATGGATACTTCCACGAGATTGTTTCCCAAGTTAGCGACGAGGAGTTTACAGGAGCCCTGGAGGCCTCGCTCGAGGTTTTCCGCGCGCAGGTCGGGATTGTTCCGAAGGGCTTCCGCTCGCCGGCCTGGGAAATGACGCCGCATATGCTCAGCGAACTGACGAGGCGCGGCCTGTACGACAGCTCGCTCTCAGGTTTCGATCATCCCTACACTATCGGTGACGTCACCGAAGTACCGGTCCAATGGGCCATCGACGATGCCGTCTATTTCAAGTTCGTGGGCGGCGGGGCGGATTCCTGGCCGCCCTCAGCTACGGGCCCGATCCTCGACAGCTGGGTCGACGAGTGGTCCATGCTACACAAGGAGGGTGGCCTCCTGATGCTGACGATCCATGATTGGATTTCGGGCCGGGCCCATCGCATCCTCATGCTTGAGCGCTTGCTCGAGAGAGTCACGACAGAGCAGGGGGCGTGGATCGCGACCGTGGGCGAGGTTGCAGCCCACCATGGGGCGTCCGCCAACGCAGAGCGTTACAAGGTGCCGGTGCGGGCCCCGGAGCTGATCGCCGAGGCACGCTTCGGAAGGGAACGTTGATGCAGACGTTCACTCTTCGCAAGCCGGAAGTGCGTACCCCTCACGGTTTGGTTGCCGCGCAGAACCGCTACGCCGCAGAAGCGGGAGCCGCGGTCTTGGCGAACGGCGGCAATGCCATGGATGCCGCCGTCGTGACGGCTCTCGTTTTGAGCGTCGTGGAGCCTTGGCTCTCCGGCATCGGAGGTGGAGGGTTTCTCCTCCACGCTGATGGGGCAACTGGCACCGTTCATACTCTCGACTTCAACGTGATGTCCCCGCAGAACCTCGATCCTGCAGACTATCCGCTTGCGGGAGCCAAGACTGGGAACTGGTTTGACTGGCCGTCGGTTGAGGGTGACCGGAATATTGCGGGCTACGGCTCGATTTGCGTCCCGGGCGCGGTCGCCGGGTTTGCGGAAGCGCTGTCACGGTTCGGGACGCTCTCCTGGTGCGATGCACTTCAACCCGCGATTGAGCATGCAGAGCGTGGGTTGGAGGTAGACTGGTTCACGTCCCTTTCCCTTGCGGTCGAAGCCGCGGCCTTGGCAAAGTATCCTGCGACTGCGGAGATCTTCCTCGATAATGGCCGGGCCCCTCGGGCCAGCGAACGCGAGGCCATGCATTATCGACCGATGCCCAACAAGGCAAAACTCCTCAAGCGACTTGCTACGGCGGGTGCGCGCGACTTCTACGAGGGCGAAACAGCGCAATTGCTGGTCAAGGACCTCAGGGCGGGAGGCTCCCGGATCGAAGCGGCTGATCTGGCCGCTTATCGGACTCACTGGCGCGACCCTCTCGTCTCGGAGTACCGAAACCTGGAGGTCAATGCGATCCCAGGCCTGAGCGGAGGTCCCACTTTCCTTGATGCCTGCGGACGGCTCGCAGCCTACGATCTTTCGTCCGCAACATCAATGGCGGATGCTGCTCTGGCCTACGCGACCGTCATCCGTGACGCCTACGAGAAGCGCCTCACGACGATGGGCCATGCAGCCACGCCTGAGGCCGGATGTACCAGTCACCTCAGCGTCGTGGACTCCAGCGGCACGATGGTTTCACTCACTAACACATTGTTGTCGAGGTTCGGTTCCAAGGTTGTGCTGCCCGGGGCCGGAATTCTGATGAACAATGGCGTCATGTGGTTCGATCCGCGTCCGCAGCAGCCGAACTCGATCAAGGGCGGCGTACGGCCGCTTGCCAACATGTGCCCGCTGATCGTGAAGAGAGACGGCCGCCCCGCACTCGCCATCGGCGCAGCCGGCGGGCGTACGATCTTTCCCACAGTTCTTCAGATCCTCTCCTATATGGTCGACCGCGGTCTTTCCTTGGAAGACGCGTTTCACGCGCCGCGCGTCGACGCCAGCACACCGACGATCCGCATCAATGCCAAGGCGGATCCGGCCGTTGCTGCGACCGTCGGTACGCGGTACCCGGTTGAGATTGTCGAGGACACCCTGTACCCGGTGAACTTCGCAGTTCCATCCGCTGTGATGCGGGCCGGATCAGAAAACGTAGGCATGGCCCATCCAACCAGCCCCTGGGCTGCCGTCGCCATTGGAAGCGCAGCCGATGATGACTGAAACCGCGCAACGCGACGAGACTCCAGTCCTCGCGATCAAGGATCTCCGGATCCAGATCGCCGGCCTCGACGTGGTTGACGGGGTCTCGCTCATGGCGGGCAAGGGGCGTATTCTTGCCATTGTCGGCGAAAGCGGCTGTGGAAAGAGCCTGACAGCCCTCTCGATCCTGCGGCTTCTGCCGAAAGCCGCCAGGATTGCCGAGGGCCGGATCGAGTTGGAAGGCACGAACCTCGCGCTTCTGTCCGAAAAGAACTTGGAGAATATCCGAGGCAATCAAGCGTCGATCATCTTCCAGGAACCGGTTGCTTCGCTGAACCCATTGATGCGGGTTGGGGCGCAGGTGGAGGAGGCGCTGCGCCTGCATCGCGGCCTCTCTCACGCGGAAGCGCAGGAAGAGGCGATTGCAATGCTCGCAAGCGTTGGCATCCCCGATCCGCAGAGACGGGCAAGGCAGTATCCATTTGAACTCTCCGGTGGCATGTGCCAGCGCGTGATGATTGCAGCGGCACTGATCTGCCGTCCGCGTCTGCTCATCGCAGACGAGCCAACGACCGCCCTCGACGTGACGATCCAGGCACAGATCCTCGACCTGATGAAACGCCTGCGCGACGAAGTCGGCACCTCCATCATCGTCATCACGCACGACATGGGCGTCGTGGCCGAAATGGCGGACGATGTTGCCGTCATGTATGGGGGCAGGGTGGTTGAGCGCGGGCCCGTAGACACTATCTTCTCGGCTCCCGCTCACCCCTATACTCATCTCCTGCTCGCGACGGTTCCTCGTCTCGACGGCCACCGCAAGAGTGCTTTGCGAACAATTGAGGGCATCGTACCCGGCGTCGATCAGTGGCCGAGAGGTTGCCGGTTTCGCAGCCGCTGTCCCCTGGCGACAGACGCTTGCGAGCGCCGCCCGCCTCTTGATCTCGTCGACACAGTTGGGCATGCCGCTGCCTGTTGGCACACCACCCGTCTGAGGGAACTCGCATGATTGAACCAGATTCACCTCTCCTCAGCGTGCGCAATCTAAAGGTTCACTTCCCTGTCCGTGGATCAGACGGCGGAGTAGTCAAAGCGGTTGACGGCATTTCCTTCGACATTTCATCTGGACGCACGGTCGCGCTGGTAGGCGAGAGTGGCTGTGGCAAGTCCACGACTGCTTACGCCATTATTGGGCTTGAGCCGGTTAGCTCTGGGTCTATTCGGTTTGAGGGCAGGGAAATCGCACATCTGGACAGGCAGGCCAGGCGCGATCTCGCCACCGAGATCCAGATCGTATTCCAGGACCCGAGTGCGGCGCTGAATCCGAAGATGACCATTGGCGACAGTATCAGCGAACCGCTCATCATACAGGGCTGGCGTAGGGACAAGCGCATGCAGCGCGTCCGTGAGCTTCTCGATCTCGTGGGGTTGCCTGCCGCCTACGCAGAGCGGACGCCCAACGCCCTTTCCGGCGGACAGCGCCAGCGTGTGGTGATCGCGAGGGCTCTCGCCTTATCGCCAAAGCTGCTCGTCCTGGATGAACCCGTCTCTGCACTCGACGTTTCAATCCGCTCGCAGATCCTCAACCTTCTCATGGAACTGCAGAAAGAACTCGGACTATCCTATCTGTTCATCTCCCACGATCTGTCGGTGGTTCGTCACCTAGCCGATGATGTAATCGTCATGTATCTGGGTACAGTGGTGGAGGAAGGTGGGGCTGAGGCCTTGTTCGAAGCACCGCGGCATCCGTACACGCAGGCGCTGATCTCCGCGATTCCATTGCCCGATCCACGGACCCAGCGCTCGCGCGAACGTATCATCCTCAAAGGAGACCTGCCGAGCCCGCTCAATCCACCCACCGGCTGCCCCTTCGTTGGACGCTGCCCGATCCGGATCGAGGCATGCAGCAGTATCCGACCGTCGCTGCAATCGGTGCCGAGCGGCACTCGCGCTGCATGCCTTGTGCGCGCTCCCGCACCGCTGGCGGCTTGAGCCTTTATCTGCAGTTCAGGAGTTTGAGGTCATGATTGAACGAAAGAACCCTTCCAATCTCGCTCCGCCGGTTGGTCGCTACCATCATCTGACGGTCATTCCGGCTGGCAGCGACATCCTCGCAATCGCGGGTCAGGTAGGTTTGGATGAAAAGGGGCAACTGCCGGATACGGTCGAGGAGCAACTCGCCAACGCTTTCGCGAACATTACGCGCATCTTGCAGAGCGAGGGTCTGGATCACCGGGCCGTGTTCAAGATCAATATGTGGCTCACGCAGCCCGTTGAGCGTGAGCGCTATGTGGAGATCTGGCGTGGATTTCACGGTGATGAGCCGCCAGCATCGATGTTCGCCTATGTCTCCGCCATGATCCGTCCAGAGTATCTGGTGGAGGTGGAGGCCTGGGCCGCGCGGCCAGCACTAACGGTCACATGATCTTTACAAACAGCGTATGCTAAGCCCCGGATCGGGTTGGATTCGGGTGGTTAGCTAGATCCTGTCTGACGGCCCGTGAACCTGCATGAGAGTATGGCTGTTGCCTTGGTGGGGCTCACCAAGGCGGAGACGTGCGATGCGGCGGCATGAACTCAGCGATGCTCAATGGGTGTAAATCGGCGTGGAAATCCTGACCCCTTCCGGAACCGACGCAAACTCCTGAACACCCAGGGCAAATGGCCACGGTGAGAGGGTCCCGATCGGCGCCGTTCGTGACCCTCTCATACTCAGGGAAGAATGTAATTCGCTCAGGAGGTTGTGTCTCATTAGTGGCGGGGTTCCGGTTCAAAGCCGAATAACACAAGGCGCTGGCGCGTCTTGCCGCCGGGCTGTGGCGCGACCGTGAGGCGGTGCGCGGCGTGGTGACGATGCCCTGGTCAACGAGCCCGATAGAGGGCCAGATCAGCCGCCTAAAGATGATCAAGCGGCAGATGTATGGACGGGCCGGATTTGATCTGCTGCGTCAGTGGGTTCTCCACGCCCCCTAACAGCAGGCACCACACAGGTTGCGGGAGAACCACGATTCAAACGGCATTGACAGAGCTTGGACACCCGAAGTCCGTCCGCATCGCTTAAGCAAGGCTTGGGGCGTGCTCAGTGCGTATCACAACCGATCAGCGCAATACGGTCGCTGCGGATCATGCACGAGCAAGCCTCCTGTTGGCTGCGGCTTGCGCCGGGGATAACACGCAAAGGCAGCGACTGGGGGGAGCCAAGAGGCTGGTTCGTCTCCCCGATCTGCCCGCAATGTTCTGACTTGGAGAAGTACGTGACACAGGCTGCTGGGCGCCCATTCCCTCCTTCGTTCGACGATGAATTCCGCATTCGTTTCGAAGAGCTACTGGTCTGGCGCAGGGATGTTCGCCGGTTCCGGAACGATCCGGTTCCTCCGCACTTGGAGGAGCGCCTCCTCGATCTCGTGCAATTAGCGCCTTCCGTCGGCAACAGTCAGCCCTGGCGGTTCGTGCGGGTGAAAAGCGAGAATGCTCGGAAAGTCGTGCGCACCAGCTTTGAGCAATGCAACCGGAAGGCGCTCGCCGGTTTCGAGGGTGCGCGCGCCAAGGCCTATGCCGAACTCAAGCTGTCGGGCCTCGACCAGGCGCCCCTGCAACTCGCTGTCTTTTGTGAGGAGGCGACCAGCCAGGGGCATGGTCTCGGCCGCGCGACGATGCCCGAGACGCTCGCCTGGTCGGTCGTGGGCGCCATCCACCTCCTGTGGCTTTCAGCCCGTATCCATGGCCTCGGGCTCGGATGGGTGTCGATCCTCGACCCTGTCGAGGTAACGCGCGGATTGGACGTGCCTCCCTCATGGAAGCTTATCGCTTACCTCTGCCTCGGATGGCCAGAAGACATCAATGACGTGCCCGAACTCGAGCGCCTTCGTTGGCAGGCCAGGACAACCGAGGGGCGCATCGTCCTGGATCGCTGAGGAATGCGCATCGTTTCCGGCACGGTGTCAATGACCGGCAATGCCTGGCCATGCGAGCATCCCGACCGCACTGTGTGGGGCGCAGCCCACCTCACCACGTCTCAACGCGAGGGCAAATCCTCCACCTCCTCGCTCCGAAGGCGGCTGTAACGCTGCCACCCTGCTGCTCGCAACCGGCAGGCGTCGCATTCGCCGCAGCCAAAGCCCCAGTCGTGCCGGGTGCTACGATCCCCCTTGTAGCAGGTGTGGGTTTCCTGCACGATTATGTCGACAAGCGCGTTCCCGCCCAACGTCTCTGCCAAGGTCCAGGTTTCGGCCTTGTCGATCCACATCAACGGCGTCTCGAGCACCAGTCGGGCGTTCATGCCGAGGTTGAGCGCGGTCTGGAGCGCTTTGACGGTGTCGTCGCGGCAGTCAGGATAACCGCTGAAGTCCGTCTCGCAGACGCCTGTTACCACCCGCTTGAGGCCGCGCTGGAAAGCGACGATCGCCGCAAAGGTGAGAAATACCAAGTTGCGCCCGGGCACGAATGTGGCTGGCAGCCCATCCAAGCGGCTGCCGGCCACCGGCAGGTCCGCGGTCAGCGCACTCACGCTGACCTCCCCCAGCACATTGAGCGGGATCACCCGATCCGGTCCGAGGCGGCCAGCCCAGAGTGGCGACAGACGGGCAAGCGCCTGCCGGATCGGCTCCCGGCACTCCATCTCAACCGCATGCCGCTGGCCATACGAGAACCCGATCGTCTCGACCCGCTCGTAGCGCGACAACGCCCAGGCCAAACAGGTGGCCGAATCCTGCCCACCCGAGAAGACTACGAGGGCGGAGGAGTCAGCGGTGGTCATGGCCAACCGGTGCGTGGTAGGTGCAGGTTTCACCGCAGCTATCGCGGTAGATCGTCACCCGTGCGATTGGCCCGATGTGCTGGACCCGATCGAAGATGAACCGGGTAATGTTCTCCAGTGTCGGCCGCTCCAGCCCCGCGATCCGGTTAAGGAACTTGTGATCGAGGGTGTGGCGCATCTCGGCGAGCTTGTCTTCGAGCAGGCCCAGGTCGACCAGCATGCCCGTTTGAGGATCGGGCAGTCCGCGCACGGCGACCTCGGCCCGAAACGAATGGCCATGGATCTCCTCGCTGGCTGGCCCGAGCGTGGTACCGGTGAGCGTATGGGCGGCTTCGAAGTTAAATGATTTGGTGAGTTCCCACATCAGCGGATCCCTAAGTACTTACGTGTTTGGAGGCTTAGCCGCCATTGCGGGTGAGCCAGGCAATATTCGACGGCCAGCGCCGTGTTCGAGAGTTGATCCGGTCCATCCATTGGCTGAAGCGAGAACCGCTCGAAGGACAATGAGGCAAACCGCTCGGGCGGGGCATCCTCCTGCGGGAAGACCAGCTTCAGCTCATGACCGGCCCGGATCTTGAGGTCGGTGCTGCCTTTCGGGCTGATGCAGATCCAGTCGAGCCCCAGCGGGGGCTCAATGGTGCCGTTTGTTTCGACCGCGATCGCGAAGGAGCGGCGGTGCAGTTCATCAATGAGAGCGGAATCGACCTGGAGCAGCGGTTCGCCGCCCGTCAGCACCACAAGCCGGTGATCGGTCCCAGGGCCCCATAGATCCTCGATGCGGTGGCACAGGTCGGCGGCGGTGGCATAGCGTCCGCCGAATGTTCCGTCAGTGCCCACGAAGTCCGTGTCACAGAACCGGCAAGACGCCGCTGCGCGATCGCTCTCCCGTCCGGACCAGAGATTGCACCCGGCAAAACGGCAGAAGACGGCCGTCCGGCCGGCTTGGGCGCCTTCACCCTGAAGCGTCAGGAAGATTTCTTTGACCGCGTAGCTCATTCAGATCTCGTTCGAGAGCTTGCGCCCGCCACTTGGCTGCTGGCCGGCGTCAATCCGGCCAGAAGAGGTTCTGTGGCAGAGAGGTCGATGATGTTGTGAGGCATGCTCAAACGCAGAGTGCAGGCCCGTGCCGAAGCCAGTTCCTTTTTGAAGCGCTGAACATGATCAGAGGACATAAGGCGCGTGGGAGTTCGCTCAGCCACGATCCTGCGCGCAAGCGTGACGGAGTCCAATCCGCCGGAACAGATAACAAAGGTCTTCACCAGGGCTCCTTGTTTTGACCGGGTAGGCTGCGACCGGATCGGCTCACGTGCCGATGAACGTGAAGCAAATTGAAGAAATGAACGCATGGTCTCACCAAGCGCTCACTCCATCAGCTTCTGCGCGACATAAACGACAACCCATGTGCGCATGTCAATGAGAATGCATTCCGTAATAAATGGAACCCCGTCAGGGCTGGTACGATGGTTACGTGCAGGACGGCTGAAGAACGTCCTGTTCGAGGCCGCAGGTTGCCTAGAATGTGTTGTGATGACTGGTTGGTCCCGCCCCTTAACCCGAGCTCTCCTGTAGAAGAGATCTCGACTTCTGGCGCAAACCACGACAGATGGTGGCTCATACCTGACCTGAAGTAAGCCATGACTGCGATCCTGAACGACCTCGGCAGACGCACCCTGATTATGGGTGTCCTGAACGTCACACCTGATTCGTTCTCGGATGGAGGGCTGTTCAGCGATCATGTTACTGCGGTCAAGCATGCCTGCAAGATGGAGCAGGCGGGCGCCGCCATCATCGACATCGGCGGCGAGTCCACGCGCCCGGGCCATACACCAGTTGGAGCCGAGGAGGAGCAGCGGCGGGTCCTGCCGGTCATCCGCAACCTTGCTCCCGTCCTGACGGTGCCGATCTCCATTGACACCTATCGGGCCTCCACCGCCCGAGCCGCCCTCGCGGCAGGGGCCAGGATCGTGAACGACATCTGGGGCCTTCAGCGCGATGGTGACATGGCTGCGGTCGTGGCGGAGCACGAGGCCTATGCAATCATCATGCACAACAGGGCCGAGGTCGAAGCCTCGCTCGACATCATGGCTGATATGTTGCGCTTCTTTGAGCGCTCCCTGGCTCTCGCCCACCAGGCCGGCATCCCGGATGCTCGCCTGATCCTTGATCCCGGCATTGGCTTCGGCAAGACCGCGGACCAGAACCTTGAGGCTCTCCGCCGCCTGCCGGAACTGAAGGCGCTGGGTTTTCCCGTGCTGGTAGGAGCCTCCCGTAAGTCGGTCCTGAGCCGCTTCTATGATCCCGAGGTCCCACCACGGGATCGGCTCTTTGGTACCCTCGGAGCGCATGTGACTGCCGTGAGCCGCGGCGCCGACATCGTTCGGGTTCACGACGTCACGGCTCATGTGGAGGCCTGCCGTGTGGCCGACATCCTGTTGAGGACATTGTTGTGAGCGATACGATCACGCTCTCCCGTCTGGCGCTCTATGCTTACCATGGCGTTCATGCCGAAGAGGTCTATCTGGGGCAGCGCTTCTATGTCAGCCTGACCTGCTCGCTTGATCTGAATCCGGCCGGGTGGGTGGACGATTACCGGCAGACCGTCTGCTATGCGAGCTTGGCCAAGCTCGTTCATGAGATCGGAACCACACGTCGCTTTCATATTATCGAGGGCTTGGCTGAAGCGCTTGCCGCAGCCGTGCTCGAGAGGTTTTCACAGATTACGTCCCTGACGGTGCGGGTCGAGAAGCCTGAGGCTCCGGTGCCCTTCATCCTCGACGGTGTTGCGGTTGAGATCCGGCGCTCCCGCGATGGCTAAGGCCGCACTCAGCCTCGGCAGCAATCTGGGCGACAAGCGTGGGAACATTGCCAAGGCGCTGTCCGCTCTGGATGAGGGCGGTGCGCGGATTGTGACGCGCTCTGCAGACTATCGCACGGAGCCGTGGGGACCCATTGCTCAGGACTAGTTCGTCAATGCCTGTGCCCTGGCCGAGACGGATCTCGCGCCCGATGACCTTCTTGGGCTGTGCCTTCGGGTGGAGCGTGAGTTCGGGCGGATCCGCGAGGTCAAGTGGGGACCCCGGGTCATCGACATCGACATTCTCACCTATGATGATCTTGAGCTGAACACCCCCACTCTGACCCTTCCCCACCCGTACCTAGGAGAGCGCGTGTTTGTGCTGGTACCGCTGGCTGATATCGCACCTGATCTGAACCTCGGCAGTCGACGTGTAGCAGACGTCCTCGCCGGGTTGAATAGGGGCGATGTCACGAAGCTTGCCTAACCGAATACGGGATTTGCTGTTGCCAACCTCCCAGGCGCGAGGTCGGCTCAATCATGGAGCCCTCCATTAACCCAGCATGGTGATGAGCTTAGAGCGAATTCGCTCCACTAATTCCCGCTCTCGTCGAGCCACGGGGTGTTATCGAGCTCCACCACGTGGGTGACGAGAGCCACAGAGTTGGTCAGGAACACGCCATCGGCTTGAAACAAGCTGCCTGCCGATAGACTTGACGTTGGTGCGTAAATCGATCCGAGATGTCGTGCCAAGTCAGAGGTAAGGTATAGAGGCGGCCTTCTGATACCGAGAGCCGCATGCCCTACAAGGTTAATGAAAAGCGCCGCCACAAGATTCCAAAGGCCCGCTACTGCGTACAAAACTGGCGGGATTACGATGCGGCGCTGCGTCGGCGCGGTGACTTGACCGTGTGGGTGACACCAGCGGCGATGGGCATTGTCAACTTGACCAGATTTGCCCTGCTTTGAGGGATCCTGACCCAAGGTCCAGGACGTACTTTCAATAAATTAGGTCTGGTCGTTGCGCCCTCAACCAGTCCTGATTTGCTCAAGTTGACAATGCCCTGACGAATGCAACTTCCAATTACAGGCCCTATCTATCTAGGGCGTGTCATCGCTTGATCCAATCGAGTGTAGCGGCAAGACAGAGAATGCCCATGAACGATGAGGCGGTCTTCTCATAGCGAGTAGCAACCGCTCGCCACTCCTTCAACCGAGCCCAGAGCCGGTCGACGACATTGCGGTTGGTGTAGATCCACTCGGGACAGGCCACCGGCGCCTCATGGTGCTGCGGCGGGATAGCGGGGGGTGCGCCGATGCTCCAGATGTGCTCGCGAAAGGCATGGCTGGTGTAGCCGCGATCTCCGACCCCCACGGTGGGACACCCGCCAGTTGCTCGAGCAGCGGGATGACATGGGGCAGCTCATGCGCCTGCCCAGGCGCGATCCGAAAGGCGATGACGTGGCCAGAGGCGTCGGCGATCACACAGACCTTGGTGCCATAGCCGCCACGAGAGCGGCCAAGTGCTTCACGATCGTCTCGTTGAGCTTGAGATCCCCTTTTCGCCGTGCCTCTGCCGCCTTCTGGTGCGCCCGCACGCTCGTGCCGTCGAGAAACACCATGCCGAGCTGGACCCCACATTCCTGAACAAGGCTCAGCAAGCGCTCCCAGACGCCGGCTCTGGCCCAGCGGATGAAGATCTGGGCGGCACGCCACCAAGGGCCCAGCTCCTCCGGGACAGCCCGCCACTTGGCCGTTCTGGTGCCGCCAGAGGATGGCCGAGACGGTGCGCCGCAGATCCTGTGGCGGGGTCTTGCCTTTCGGCCGGCATGCTTCAATCAGGGGCTCCAGAAGAGCCCATTGTCCGTCGCTGAGCATTGCTCCTCCTCATCGCGACGGAGCAAAACGCAAGTCGATCCAATCAGTTCAAGCGACAACACGCCCTAGTTTTGACTCGTCTCATGGGCCCTCTACGGAGCTTCGCAATCTGAGAGGATGCACTTCGCTTTGCACCAAGAAAGACGGGATGTGCTCAGCTTGCATTGGCCTACCGATCAAGTAACCCTGCGCCGTCGTGCATCCGGCTGCGCGAAGTACACCGAGTTGTTCCTCTGTTTCCACACCCTCAGCGGTTGTAGCAATGCCTAAGCGACTCGCCAGATCCAGGGTGGCATACACAATCGCAGCGCTACCGGATGAGCTATTCATCTCTTGGACGAAGGATTGATCAATCTTGATCTTGTCGAACGGGAAGCTGCGTAGAGAACTCATCGAGGCATAGCCGGTGCCAAAGTCATCGAGCGCAATGGTGGCTCCGAGAGTCTTGACTTGCTGAAGAATGTCACCCACGGCCCCCGCATCCAAAAGCGTCGATTCAGTAACTTCCAACTCTAACCGCTCTGCAGGCAGCCCTGACGATGCAAGCGCGTGCGTGACCGCCGCCATGACGTCGCCAGTCTTGAATTGGACCGGCGAGAGATTAACAGCCACCTTTATAGACGCTGGCCAATTCGCCGCTTGATGGCACGCCTGCTGAATAACCCATTCACCGATTGGCCCGATTAAGCCAGTTTCTTCTGCTATTGGTATAAACTCGTGTGGGGAAACCAGCCCATGTCTCGCATGACGCCAACGCAAGAGTCCTTCGAATCCGACAACGAGATCGGTGCGGAGGTCGAAAATTGGCTGGTAGAAGAGTTCAAGTTCTCCAGCCTCGACAGCCCGCGCGAGATCGCGTTCGAGTGCGCGGCGAGCAAGACGCTCTTCATCCATTTTTGGTTCATAGAGCCGAAACGTTCCTCGCCCTTCTCTCTTCGCACTGTAGAGAGCTAGGTCGGCCCGCCTCATCAATTGATCAGCGTCCTGGTCACCATCAGGGCCGAAGGCGATGCCAACGCTTATGCCAATGGACGCAAGGTCACCGTACAACCTGTATGGTGCGCGCATGGTCTCGATGAGGCGTCTTGCAAGAGCGCTCGTCTCATCGGGATGCTCAACATCTCGCTGCACAACGGCGAACTCATCACCTCCAATTCGTGCAATCAGATCACTCTTTCGAATGCATGCCCGAAGCCGCGCGCCCACGTTCCGAAGCAGTTCATCACCTGCTTGATGCCCAAGTGTATCGTTCACTTCCTTAAACCCATCAAGGTCGAGCAGCAGTACTGCGAACGTCCGATCCGACTGCTTGGCTTCCCTTACAGTTCGCTCGATTTCCTCATTAAAAAGGATGCGGTTAGGCAAGCCGGTGAGCGTGTCATGGCGAGCCAGAAAGCTCTCTGCCTCGGCTCTCTTCGCGGTTGCACGGATCTGCCGAACTCCAAGCAGACAAGCCATCGCCACAGCTACGTCCATTAGGGCCGCAATTGCGGCCAGGAGTGCTGCTTGATAGTACCATGTCGAGAGCGCTGTCTCCACTGTATCACTGACGAGAAGGACCAGCGGATAACGCTTCAGGTTTTGAACTGCAATGATCCTGTCTTTGCCGTCGAGAACACTGATGCTCCTAGTGACCCCTCCCGCTCGCCCAACAAAGGCTCTTGGCGAATTCAGGCGCACGCTATGTGCATCTGTTAGGGCTGACTGTATCTCAGGGTAACGCACGAGAAGAGCACCATCGCTCCGCGCCAAAGTGACCGCACGTTCAGGCAATAGCGCGATTTCACGATACAGGGTCTGAAAATAGTCCAAGGCAATCGCACTAATGATGAGGCCCGTGAACTCGCGGCTTGGGCCGGTCATTCTGCGGACCACAAGCACCGTCAGCGTGCCGGATACCCGACTTACTGCGGGCTCGCCTATCATCAATTGCAGGTCAGGATTGTCCCTGAATGCTTTGAAGTAGGGCCGATCCGAAACGTCCATTTCAGGGATCGGCCATGACCGGGATGAATTCAGTAGCCTTCCCTTATCGTCAACTAGGGTGAGCGCTTCAACGTGAGGCAGTTGTTCGACCTGGTTAACCAGAACTTGGTAGAAACTATAGGTTCGCGCTGCTGTTTTTAGATCATGGGACCAAGCCTCCTCCAAGCCGTCTAGAGCTTGAAGGGCAGTCTGCTGAGAAAGGTCGATGCTCTGGAAAGCGCGCTCTGTCTGCTCTGCTAAGACAAGAGAGAGATTACGCAGGGTATTTTCAGCGCTTGAGATGTCCTTGTTGTAGAGGGTCACCGAAACAAACCCTGCTCCGAGGGTTGCAGAACCGGCGACAAAGCACCCAAGCAAGACTATCCATCGCGCGGGTCGCCGCCTCATCTGATGAAACGATGTCACCTATTCCCCCCCCCGGGAGCCGCAGCGTTCATATATTCTTATGAACAATGGCTAAACCTTCGCATAGTTCACGGCGTTGTGACCCATTGCAGCAGCCCTATGCCAGTTTTTTCCGGGACTTGGTGAGGCCCGAACTAGCGCCATCAGCACAGGGCTCAGAGAAAACTGTCATTCGGCTCTCAACTTGAACCCCGCCACTGGGGAGACACAACCTTCTGAGTCAATACACTCTTTTTTCAAAGTAGGACGGTCACGCGCGGCGCCTCTCGTGCCCCCCGCACTCTGGCAAATTGTTCCGAATGTTCGGGAGTTTGCCTCTTTTCTGGCAGGGGTCGGGATTTCTGCGCCGATTGACAGGCTTCGATCCAATCGCGCACCCGCTCGCGCACGCCGGTCTCGATTGGGTCGATCCAGGTGTCGAAAAGTTGGGGGGCAGGTTGGCCGGTCAGATGCGCAGAATGTGACTTGCTGATCGGTTCGTCATGGCGTGGTCTCCAATGGGACCCTGGCGCTCCAACGCCCGAATCCCGTTTTGTGGGCTTCAACACCCGGAGACTACGCCACCCTCTCAAAAGTCCACCACATCCCAGATGGCGCGAACTTCAGTTCGCCCAAGGGGCGCATTGCCTCACGTTGAATGTTACCGGTAGGCTCGCTGTCCCCGGCGGGATGGGTCATCTTTTGTCATCCTGTTGCGGGGATGGTGGATGGCAAGGTGTCTCGGCATGACAATACGCTCGGAATTGGTCGAAGCAATCGTCGAGCGCTACCGATCAAGCGGGCGCACGCCAACCCTTCAGCCGCGGAAGGAGAGATCGTTCGTTCCATCACAGCGCCCGGTAACATTCTTCGGTGAGGCAACAGGGGGGCAATTCTTCGGTTCGCTTGACACCTATAACACGGTAGATCCGCCAAGCTGCTGGTGTAGGAGGCGCGGAGATTGAGCAGCTCAACGGCCCCGAAGGCACATTGCGTGTTGATCGGTATGATCAGAATTTCTCTATCACCATCAACTGGTAAGAAATCTACCTTCCAGCTTGCATCTTCTGAGTATTGAGAAGCCGGAAAGCCCATGGAGCACGCACTATCAGTTTCCTGTTGAGACACTAACCTGATCTTCGGCGGAAGCGCTGTGGGCTTGGCATGTCCAAAGTCGCATCAAGCTGTAGTCAGGGATCCACTATTACCTATGCGGAGTTCTGTTGCAAACGCGCAGCAAGGATGAGGAGGGAACAGGTGCCTCGTCGTGCGCCTATAGGGCGAGCAGGTCAAACTGCTCGGCGAGAGATCGCTGCGAACGGCAGGCATACTTCGCCTGTCCTTTTCGCATCATGTGGATCATCTCAATACCGCCCAGGATCGCTCGAGCGGACTCCATCGACTTAAATCCGAGCATCGGTCGAACCCGGCATTTGATAGCACGATGGTCCTGCTTGATGCGATTATTCAGGCAGGCACTTCTTCGGATCCGGATCGGCTTCAACTGACGTCCTGATCTGTCCTGGAGACGGTCTATGGTATCGCAGGCCAGAATCGCTTCGCGGTTGGTCTGACTGCCGTCGATCACAATCCGCTCCAGCCGGCCATGTCGCTTAAGAGCCTTGCGCAGGAACCGCTTGGCCGCAGCGAGGTTGCGCCTTTCGCTGAACCAGAACTCGACCGTATCGCCGTTGCTGTCGACCGCGCGATAGAGATAGATCCGACGCCCGCGGACTTTGATGTACGTCTCGTCCATGTGCCACCTCCCGGTGACGGCTCTCTTGCGCCGATTGAACTGATCGAGCAGTTCGGGGGAATAGCGCACAATCCATCTATGAATAGTCGCATGATCAACCGAGATACCGCGCTCGGCCATCATCTCTTCCAAGTTCCGGAGGCTCAGGCCGTAAGCGAGATACCACCGGACACACAGCAGGATTACCGAGCGATCAAAATGGCGGCCTTTGAACATCATAAACCTCCGGGGCTTGCCGAAGGCGTTAACCGAACTCAGTTACTGAACGGTTTGCGACAGTTCCGCCGCGCGAGCCAGAAGGTCGGCTTGATGAAAGATCGCGCGGATCGTCTCCCGCAGGTCGCCCAGTCCCAGCCCAAACCCAAACGCCCGGGCCGTCGGCGCTCCGATCGAGCAGTCTACGCGCCGCCGTCCCAGGCTCCGTCTCACCCGGCCTGACTGACACTTTGACTTTGCACATCAAGCGACATTTCAACTTGGTTGTCACAAGTCGGTAGGTGCAAAGCCAAAACGTCACTGTTTGCACGACGCCGGCTGAACTGGATCAGACGCAATGTGAGAAGAGGACTTTATCAGACATCTTCTATAAGTGAGTGCAGGATAGTACAACAAATCCGCGCTCACTTTCTTCGATCGTATTGGACATGGCCCGCCTTTTTGGCTGCCGCCAATCGAATACTGCAAGGGTGTGAGCCAAAAGCAACTAAAAGAAATGCTGTTTTCCCAAGGTCAGTCCATTCCGAGAAGGTGATAAATCCGCTTGGTATAGGTCCCGAACTGCTCCGTGGTTTTGACTTCTAGCGTGCGTGGCAATGGCAGCACGATGTCGAAATAATCCGCCATGCGGGCTGGCCCAGCCGTTAAAACCGCACAGCGTGAGCCGAGGAATACAGCCTCCTGAATCGAGTGCGTCACGAAGATAATCGTCTTCGAGCTTCGCTGCCATATTCGTAGCATCTCAAGGTTCATCTTCTCTCGGGTGAGGGCGTCGAGCGCCCCGAAAGGCTCATCCATCAATATGAGTTTGGGATCGTGCACCAGAGCTCGCGCGATGGATGCGCGCTGCTGCATGCCCCCCGACAGCTCATATGGATACTTGTTCTCAAAGCCCTGCAGCCCAACCATATTGAGCAGGTCGCGAGCGCGCTCCTTCGCTTCCCTGTTGGGAAGGCCTAGGATTTCCGCAGGTAGGATCACGTTCTCCAGAATGGTCCTCCATTTCAGCAGGAGCGCCTGCTGGAAGACCATGCCCACGTCGCGCCCAGGCGTGAAGGTAGAGGCGCTCGTCCCGATCCTTACCTCGCCATCGTCGGCATCGTGAAGCCCGGCGAGAATCCTGAGGAGGGTGCTCTTGCCGCATCCGCTTGGGCCGACAAGGGAAACCATGTCTCCTTCCGCGATGTCCATCGTCACATCGGATACAGCGACGAATTCGTGCCCTCCTGTGCGGTAGACTTTGCGCACGTTGCGCAGGCGGATCATCGGATCGGCTTCGTTCCCAGTCCGCGTTGGGTCCGATGCAAGAGCGCTCATCATGCCAGCCACCTGTGCAGGTTCTCAGCAACGAAGGAATCGTCGGACAGGTCGGCATGGTCGCGGCTCACCCGGTCGATTTCCTCCAATTGTCCGGGGCTCAGACCCTCGTGCGGATCGATGCACCAGATGCCTTCGAGCAGGCCTTGGCGGTGCAGGATCTCATGGCAGCCGGCGATGCAGCCATGAAAGTCATGGGCGACGTCGAAAAACGCCGAGTTGCAATCGGTCACTCGGGAATCGAGCGCAAGAATCTCCGGTGAGAGGGGGCCCGCTTCGACGGCCTTTTGAAGCTGATCCAGCATCCGGACGGCGTTGCGTGTCCAGACTGACCAATGGCCGAGAAGGCCGCCCTTGAAGCGGACCGAGACAGGCATTCCGTCGCGAATGGCGATGAACGGCGTCACGAGATCAAGCACGATGTGATCGTCGTTTCCCGTGTAAAGCGTCACGCGCTCCTCGGCACGCGCCGCCACCACACCTCGCACCACGTCCAAGGTCCGATAGCGATTGAAGGGCGCTACCTTGATCGCAATGACGTTCTCGATCGCGGCGAACTGCTCCCAGAACGCTGCATCCAACGACATGCCGCCGACGGCAGGCTGCAGGTAGAAGCCGACGAGGGGAATTTCTTCGGCGACGCGGCGGCAATGGGCGATGATCTCGTCGGTGCTCGCGCCCTTGAGGGCGGAGAGGCTCAGCAAGCCTGCGTGGTAGCCGAGACGCACGGCGGTCTGCGCCTCTGTGACGGCCTGCTCGGTCTTGCCGCAGATGCCGGCCACCATCACGAGAGAGCGGTCCGCCCATGCCTTGCTGTCCTCCATGGCGGCGGCGAGAACCGGCTCATAGAGGCCAATCTCGCGGATGGCGAACTGGGTCGTGTGCACGCCCACCGCAAGGCCTCCGACACCTGAATCGACATAGTAGCGGGTCAGCGCCCGCTGTCGCCGACGGTCGAACCGACGCTCGGCATCAAGAGCCAGGGGATGCGCCGGGATGGCGACGCCCCTGCGGATCATGCTGAGAATCTCCGGTGGAAGTTGGGAGTGGTGCAGGGCCATGCGGGTCGTCCTCTCAGCAGGCGGAATGATTAGCCGAATTCGGGTCCTACGGCGGCAAAGAGCCGGCGGGGATCACCGAACGGTGTCGAACGGTTCTGCGCCATGCGCAGGAATGGCCGTTGGATCGAGAACCCTCTGTCCTTCAATACACGCGCGAGCTTCGGGTGAGCGTCAATCACGTCGATGAAGACCGGGCCATCGACCAGATCGAGCGCAGCCTCAAGGAGTTCCCTGGCTTGCTTTTGGGTCTGGGCGATCACAGGACCCAATTGTGTCGCTAATCTTCCCGGTCGGGACAGCACACACCCGGATCCATCGTCGCTTGCAAGAGCAAGCCTTGGCGCTCTCTGAAGCAGAGACTTCAGCAGGGAGGGACGCTCGGCTCCGAACGCCATTGCATCGGAAGCGACGAGAGCCGCCACGTCGCTTTCGCGCAGCGGCCTTATTCCCGGACGCATCCTGTCCGTGTTGCCGCCTTGTCCCTGCCAGCGCGACAGGCCGAAGTGAGGCTCGAATCCCAGAGGGCGATAAACGGCTTCACCAGCAGGTGTCGCGTCCAGAACCGGCACAAGGCCTTTGCTCCGCACCTCCTCCATGCAGGCCTGGAGGATGCGTGTGCCGAGCCCCTGCCGCCGGTGCGAGGCGGCGACCAGAACCATGCCGATCCACGCGAACCCGCCCGGATAAGGAAGGGTCGCCCCCGTGGCCACGGGCTGCCCGCCGTCGCCCAGCAGGGCGAAGACCTTGCCGTGCCCGATGAAGAAGGACCAATCATCCGAAAGCTGGTTCCAGCCGGCTTCCCCTGACAGGGCCATGCAGCCCTCGATCAGGCCTTCATCGATCGGTTGAAGACGGAGGTCCTCAATAGGCGCCATCGCGCGTCTCGAAATGCGTTGGCTTGCCGAGGCTCGGACGATCGCGGGCGACCCAATCGGCGATCCAGTCGATCATGCGATTGAGCGGAACAGAGGGATAGCCGAACAGCCCAGACGCCTGCGCCGTGTTCACGAGCCAGGCGGTTGGTGCTTCCTGGCCGACGATCTGGGGCGTCTTTCCGAGGCGCTCGCCGAAGGCCTTCGCAAGCCAGCGGATGGACGTGGTTTCGGGACCAGACACGTTGATCGGGCTCGTCGGGTCCGTCGCATGGCGCAGGCACCGCAGGGCCTGGGCATTCGCATCACCCTGCCAGATGACATTGACATGGCCCATGGTGACGTCCACCGGCTCGTTGTTGCGAACCTTCTGGGCCACGTCGAACAGGACGCCATAGCGAAGATCAATGGCGTAGCTCAGGCGGAACAGCCGGCCGGGTGTTTTGTAGATCTGGGAGAAGTGCTCGAAGATCCGTTCGCGGCCGATGCAGGAGAATGCATACTCGCCCGGCGGGTTCAGGACGCTGTCCTCCGTCGCTCCCTGGCTGCCGATGCCGACGAACGGGTACACGCAGGCGGTCGAAAACGCGACGATTCGCGCCTCGCGGAAAGCTTCGGCTACGAGCCCGGGCACATGGACGTTCATGGCCCAGGTGAGGGCCTGGTTGCCCTGAGCGCCGAACTTGCGCCCGGCCATGAAGATCACGTTGCGCGTCTTCGGCAGGCTTTCGACTGCGGCGCGATCCGTGAGATCGCAGGAGATCGTCTCGATGCCATGGGCTTCGAGGCTGTCGCGCAGGCCCGGTTCGCTGAAGCGGGCCACGCCGATCACCCGCTTGTCGGGCGCCGCTTTGCGGGCGAGGCGCGCAAGGGTAGGGCCCATCTTGCCGCCGACGCCCAGGATCATGATGTCGCCGTCAATGGCCGCCAGATCGCTTGCGAGCGCGCGCGTCGGTATTGCCATGAAGGCATCCACGTCTTCGGGTGAGTCGAACCCCGTGGGCCAGGAGCCGTCTTCGAGCCAAGCAGTCATGTCATCCTCGCGTCTTTTGGAACCCACAGGTGCTCCATCACCATGACGATGAGGTACAGCGCGATGCCGAGGAGCGTGAGCAGAACGACGGCCATGAACATGGCGGGCGTGTCGAGCGAGGCCTGGACCTGGATCATCAGGTAGCCGAGGCCGCGCTCTGAGGCGATGAACTCGCCGACGACCGCGCCAGCAACGGCCAGGATGGCCGCTACCTTCATGCCGGAAAAGATGTAGGGCAGGGAGCCCGGAAGCTGGATGTAGCGGAACGCCTGCCAGCGCGAGCCCTTGAGGGACCGCACAAGATCAAGAATGTCCGGCTCCACTTCGTTCAGACCGCGCACTGTCGTGAGAAGGATCGGGAAGAAGCAGAGCGTGAAGGTAATCAGGATGTTCGTGCTGATGCCATAGCTAAACCAGACGATCACCAGAGGCCCAAGGGCGACTTTCGGGATCATATTGAGTGTCACCAACAGGGGGAACACCAGCAACGTCATGATGCGCGACCAGGAGAACAGGAGCGCAAGAACGACGCCCAGCACCACCGAGAGGGCATAGCCGCCGAAAATCTCGGCCGCGGTCACCAGCGTATTCTCGACCCAGCTGTAGTTGGGCTTGGCCAGCGAGGCGAGGATCGCCGTTGGGGCAGGCAGAACGAAGGAGGGGATCGGGAAGATGGTGACGATCGCCTGCCAGAGGCCGATCATCCCGATATGGACAGCGGCAATCGTGAGCCACCTTCGGGTGGCTATTGAAGCGATCTTGCCGGAAGCAGTTTCAACCCGGACCGTGGCAGTCTGGACGCCGCTTGCCATGAGAAGCTTCTCCCGTTTCCGTCATGGGAGGAAAGCGTAGCTCACCCAAAACTGCTAATCAACTATCTGGTTGGTTGATAACGTGCAACTATGGTTGCAGAGGACGAAGCGCCCCGAGGGCAAACTCGATGACGTGGCGCCGGCGAACCGCTACCGCCTTCGAGTCGCCCAGGTTCGTGCCGAAGATCGCCGACAAGGTCCGGTTGTTGGAAAAGAAGAAATACGAGAGCCCGGCGATGGAAATGTACAGGTTGATCGGATCGACATCGTCTCGAAATACGCCTTCCCGAACGCCCCGCTGCAGAGCGTCCCGGATGAGTTCAACGAGTGGCAAATGCATGGTCTGCACCTCACGCAGACCATCCAGGTGCATGGCGCCATTACGGTTCTCGTCGTTGAGGAGGGCTATGAATTCCGGATGCTCCGCCAAATAGTCGAAGGAGAATCCGACGAGACTCTCCATAGCCCTGACAGGAGGGAGATCGGAAAGGTTCAGGGCGCGCTCACGAGCACGGATCCGGCCATAGACCTCTTCAAGGGCAGCCTGAAACAAGTCGTCCTTGTTTCCAAAATAATGATACACCATTTGCTTGTTAACGCCTGCACGGCGCGCGATCTCGTCGACGCGGGCTCCTGCCGGTCCCTTGGCAGCGAACTCGGCAATGGCCGCGGTCAGCAGGGCTTGTCGAGAGGCTTGCGGGTCGCGCTTGCCGGCCCGTCGGACATTTTCTTCAGAGTAATTGATGAGATCAGCCATCTGGGCCCCTCTAAGTAGCTATCAACCAACCAGTTAATTGATAGTTGATCTAGGTCGGCTCAGAAGGCTAGTCTTTTTCTAGTGCCGGCACCAGGACGGGCCGGAGACCTAGAGGGACAACAACTATGATCAAACTTTCGTCCGCCGCCCTTGCCGCCGCTGCGCTTCTGGCTCCGGTCGGCGCCTTGGGAAAAGAGAAGGTCAACTTGGTTCTCAACTGGGTCCCGACCGCCGACCATGCTCCGTACTATTATGCGAAGGCGCAGGGATGGTACGACGAGGCCAATATCGATCTGACGATCGAAACCGGAAAGGGATCCGGTGTGTCGGCCCAGCGGGTCGGTGCCGGAACCTCCGAACTCGGCATCTCGGATCTCGCAACCTCACTCCTCGCCCGCGGCAAAGGTGCCAAGCTCGTGGCGGTCATGGCCGTCTATGCCAATTCCCCTCAAGGCTTCTACTGGCTTAAGAGCAGCGGCATCGGCGGCCCGAAGGATTTTCCTGGCAGGAAGATCGGCAACCCGCCCGGTGACGCGTCCCGCATCATGTGGCCGGCCTTCGCCAAGCAGGTCGGAATCGACCCCGGCTCGGTCAGCTTCGTCAATGTGAGCCCGCAGGCCAAGGTGCCGTCCCTCAAGAGCCGCGCCATCGACATCACGAGCGATTTCTACAACGAGCACGATCTCAAGGTGCGCGAGTTCGGTGACGATCTCAGCTTCCTTGCCTGGCGCGACATCGGCATCAATCCTTACGGCAATTCCATCATCGTTAACGCCGACTATCTCGACAAGAAGCGCGACGTGGTGAAAACCTTCACCCAGGTTAGCCAGAAGGCGTTTGCGGCCTGCGTGCAGGACGTCGCGCCTTGCCTCAAGGCCCTGATGGCCAGCGTCAGTGGTCTCGATGAGGACAACCAGCGCGATCAGTGGAATCGGATCAAGGAACTGATGCGCGATCCGACGACGACTTCGACCGCCCTCGGAGCCTTCGATGACCAGCGGGTGAAGAACGACTTCGAGATGGTGAAGACCTATTTCGGCCTCGAGCAGCCCTTCGAAGCCTCCACGGCTTACACCAATGAGTTTCTCGATACTTCGATCAAGATGACAGCAAAGTAGGCACTCATTCGCGACCCGATGTCAGAACACGACAGACGACCGCCAATTTCGTGGTTGACGCCGGCACATCAGCATGAGTCTAGTTTCGTACTTGTATACAGCGTTTGGTTGCACTTCCGGCGTTCGTTGCGCATAGTAGCGGCGTGATGCTGCAATCGGCGTCACACAAGCGCCCTGACAGGGTTAGCCGTGCGGAGCTCACTGTCAGGGCGTTCTCGTTTGTGAGCGCCACGCTTTCATTGTTGGCGAGCCTGGCGGAAACCATATTGTGGGATCAGGGTTGCCGCCCCTGTCCTGCAGCAGATACCAAAGACATGCGTCTTTAACCTTTGTCTCCTCAGGCTTCATGACACTTCGCCGCCGCTTTCTCCTCACCCCATCCTTCGCTCGTCTGATCCGGCGTGAGAGGGATAGTCTGCGCTATGTCGAAGGCTTCTTCCCCGAACAGCGGGATCGCTCCTCCTGGGTTCGCCTCAAAGAGGACAGAGGCCTGCTGATCCTCAAGACAGTCGGACCTGGTGGTGAGGCTGAGGACGAGACCGTAATTCCGATCGGCCATGCCCAGGCGCTGCTTGATGTCTGTGCCGGCGAGGTCAACTACACCCGGACAGCCTTGCCGATCGGTGGGGGTCATGCCCTGGTCGACGAGATCATCCGGCCCCGTGTCCTGCACCTCGTCACTGTGGAATTCGCCTCTGACGGGGAAGCGAGGGGCTTTCGTCCCCCAGAGTGGTTCGGGCCTGAAGTGACGGCGGATGCCCGCTACACCAATCAAGCCATCGCCCTGAGGGGACTTGATGGAGAGCCAGAGATCCCGCTGTCCGATGCGGCGCTCAACAGCCTGATCGATGCTCTGGAAGGTCGCTTCCCCGTCCAGGCACGGATGGCCCTCAACCAGCCCAAGGCTAAGCAGGTCCCGTTGACCCGGACCAAGGCACAGATCAGCGGTGAAGCCGTCAAGGTCAATCTCGACGAAATCGAGGAAGCGATGAGGCGCGAGATGGAGAAGACGCTCCAGAAGGGCAATCCCACGTAAGTGCGCCTCCAGAATGCCTGACGCCCGCTCGCCGATACGGCATCATCTGGTGCTCTATCGGCGAAACCCGGAACAGGGCAGGGCGCGCTTCGTCAGCCTGATGATTGAACGCGACCTGCTCGGCACGATCCGGCTGGTGCGCAATTAGGGCTTCGTTGGTGCCAAGGGCCGGGAGAAGGTCGAGATCTTTCCCGAGGAAGCCCAGGCTGCCCGCGCCCTAGAGGCGTGGGCTGAAGCGCAAAGGCGCAAGGGCGATGCAGACCTCTGACTCGCGGGGAAGGCTCGCTGCGCTGTTCAAGGCAGCGTGTCAGCTCCTGGAGCCCGAGACCTCCATTGTGCCTCTGCCGCCGTCACGCGCTTTAGAGGAGCGCGACCAAAGTGGTCTGGATTTCCGTTTTAACCTTTTCCTAATCGGGATCGAGGGATAGTGCCCAGTGCAACTCACCCTTGGTCATGACCCTGGGCCTGATGATTGTATCCCTTCGGGTGTCACGTTGGGACGTCCAATGAGCAAAGAACATCCTGCCGCCTATGCAATGCAGCTGAAACGGTCTTGGCGCGTGGTAGTCCCTGTCCGGGGGAAACTGACGCCCCGGATCTGTCGGGAGAAGTTCACCTGCCGCGCCGACGCTCTCACCTGGATGAACACGGCTGAAGGTCACCGAGCCATAGCATTCGCTCGAGAGGATGACGTTTTACAAGTATAGAGACTTATCGGCTGCCAAGTTTCCACGTGTCTTGCCGACATCCTATGAAGGCCGCTGCAAGCCGTGCTCAATATCAACCCGGCACAAGATCTTTGCCCGCCATGTATCAAGTTCTATCGCGTGGCCGATTAAGGATGTTTGCAGAATCCCATACCATTCCATCGCAGGTACTGCCTACACTCACCTGAACCTTTCAGAGGGTTTGAGGCATGAAGCGGTTGGTCACGATCACCGGTCCTATCACAGCCGCCCAGCTGGATGGGTACCTCATCGAGGAAAGGCTGTTGGATCAGATCATGATCCAGATCAGCGACAGGGACGACGGCAACTTGGAGTTCGCCTTTCAGGAGCGGGATCAGCGCTACCTGTCGCCGTTCTCTGCCGCGCAGCAAGCGGAATGGCTGCAGAAAGCAATGATCCATGTTGAAGCTGGGTGCCCGCTGGAGACACCCGAAGGGAAGTCAGCCTGGATCACTGACGCAGTGCCAGCTAAACCAAAATCCCCCATCAAAGCCATGAGACCAGCGCGACAGGAACACGACCTACCACCAGGTTTGGAGTTCTTGCGGCGAAGCTAACTCTTGTTCTCGGTCAGACCGAGCTTCAGAAACAGATGGGCTGCCAGCAACGCATCGTTCAAGGCGTCGTGCTCGGCACGCAGGTGAGCAATGCTGATGCCGGCCTGCGAGCAAGCCTGACGGAGTTTGCCAGGAAGACCGGATCGCTTGGCCAGGGCCATGGTGCAAAAGAAGCGCTCCCGCGGGTACGTCGGCCGTGCCGCGCGCTCGAACTCCCGTTTGAGAGTGTTGTACTCGTAGGCGTAGTTGTGAGCGACGATTGTGTCATCGCCCACGTAGTCGATTAAATCGTGAACGACGTTCTCGAAATACGGCTCATCCTTCACGGCGGCCAGGGAAATCCGATGCACCGCGTAGCAGAAAGGGCTCATGGCTGACCGGGGCTTGACCCGTCGGACAAACGAGCGCGGGGAGATAGCCCCGCCGATGACCTCAACCGCAGCGATTTCGATGATATGATCGTAAGATTGCGCGGTTTCGACGTCGATGACAACGTACCTGTCTTCCGGCTTCATTGGGCAGTATCGTTGATAGATCTTGGGGCAATAGGAGGTTTAGGCGTCTATAGCCTACTCAATACCGGTAGCTGGTGATGAATGATACCAAAGTTTCAAGTTCTTAAAGTCGCAGGGTAGGCGACCAACAATGGTGCCCTGTTACCAGCTGTATGCACCACGAGCTCAGGATCAAGGAGTTATGGTTTTGCCACGGGGTCGGCGTACCTGATCCAGTGTTGTTATGCTGCATTCGAGGAGTGCGCTTTAGCGCAGAGCTTCCAACCTTCAAGAGGTCCTTCTGGAATGCCAGATCTGCGAAGTGCGCCGACAGCGTAGCCCTATTCAGATCTCCTGTTTTTCGGCACGCTGATCCAAACAGGGAGACAGAGCCATGCCGCATCCACTTCGATCACTAGCGTTTGCAACCTCTCTGATCGTTCTTGGGGTCCTCACAACTACCCCTTCGAGGGCTCAGTCCCTTGTTCCTGACCTCGAGCAGCAAGTCCGCTCCAAAGCGGCACAGATCGAGGATAAGCTGATCGCCTGGCGGCGAGATATCCATCAGCACCCCGAGCTGGGTGAACAGGAAACCCGGACGGCTGGCCTCGTCGCCGAGCATCTCTCAAAGCTTGGACTCGACGTGAAGACCGGTGTCGCCCGGACCGGGGTGGTGGCTGTGCTCAAGGGAGCAAAGCCTGGTCCGGTCGTGGCGCTCAGGGCCGACATGGACGCCTTGCCCGTCAAGGAACCTGAGGGGCTGCCCTTCGCCTCCAAGGCGAAAGGAAAGTATCTCGGCCGAGACGTCGATGTGATGCATGCCTGTGGCCACGATGCTCATACGGCCATTCTAATGGCGGTTGCCGAAGTGCTCGCGGGCATGAAGGACGAGTTGCCCGGAACGGTGAAGTTCATCTTCCAACCGGCTGAGGAAGGACCCAGTCTCTATGCGGCCGGGTCCGACAAGATCTGGGGCGCAAAGGCGATGATCAGGGAAGGTGTTCTGCAGGACCCAAAGCCTGACGCAGTGTTCGGCCTTCATGTCACATCCGGCTTGCCAAGCGGCCGCATCGGATACAGGGCCGGGGCAGCCAATGCCAGTGCAGACGAGCTGCGTATCAAGGTCACGGGGAAGCAAGGCCACGCAGGCTACCCTTGGCGTGCTGTCGATCCAGTTACGACGGCCTCTCAGATCGTGCTGGGCCTACAGACGGTCGTCAGTCGCCGGACCGACCTGATGAAATCGCCGACAGTCGTGAGTGTCTCGACCATCAACGGAGGCTCGCGCTTCAACATCGTGCCGGAAACGGTAGAGATGAGCGGCACCATCCGCACCTATGATGCCGGTGTGCGGGGCCAGGTTCATAATGATATCCGTCAGATTTCCGAGAACATCGCAGAGAGCGCCAACGCCAAGGCCGAGGTCGAAGTGATTGAGCTGTATGACCCGCTCGTGAATCACGACAAAGTCACAGCCCGCATGGCGCCGGTGCTCGAGCGGGCTGCGGACGGCGATGTCGTTGTCACGGAACGCTCCGGAGCGTCGGAGGATTTCTCGTTCTTCCTGAACGAGGTGCCTGGGTTGTTCTTTAATCTGGGCATCGTGCCCAAGGACCAGGACCCAAGCAAAGCTGCTCCGAATCACAGCCCGAATTTTCTTGTCGACGACAAAGCCTTGGTTGTGGGTGTGAGGGCTCTGGCCGCAGTGACGGTGAACTACTTGGCCGCGGCCAAGATGGATTGAAGGAGAGGTTCATTGAGCACGAGCCGATGCATGGGCCTATTTCGGAACTTGATTGACGTTTGAGTTCGTGGCCGTGCCGTTTAGGCGACTGACGTGCGCTCCTCCTCATTGAGCGGGTGGAGGTCGCGGACCATGTGGTGGAGGCGGGAGGTGTCGAGATGGGTGTAGATTTGGGTAGTCTCGATGCCGGCGTGACCCAGCAGCTCCTGCAGCACGCGCAGGTCAGTACCGCCAGAGTGCATGTGGGTGGCAAAGGCATGGCGCAGCACGTGCGGCGACACCCGCTCCGGATGAGCCAGGCCCGCCGCCACCGCGGCCTCCTTGATCTCGAGCAGCGCCGCCTGGCGGGTCAGGGCCTTGGTACCGTTGCGCACCGAGTGGAACAGCCAGGAGGAGGGGGCTCCGCCGGCATAGGCCGCAGCCAGCCGCTGCCAGAGGGCCAGCGCCTCAATCGCCCGCTCGTGCAGCGGCACGAGGCGCTGCTTGTCGCCCTTGCCGCGCACCAGCAGCATGCGGGTGCCCGCAGGGGTCGCGTCGGCGGGTAGGGACAAGGCTTCGCTGATGCGCATGCCGGAGGCATACAGCGTCTCGAACAGGGCCGCCCGCCGGGCATAGCCGGCCTGCCGGTACAGTCCCACCGACGGATCCGCCGCAAGGGCATGGGCGGTCTCCAGCAGCGCCTCCGTCTCGGCGATCGACAGGACGAAGGGCAGCTTGCGCGACCGCTTCATGCGCGACAGATGCGAGGTGGGATCGCGTGAGCCGAGCTCCTCGGCGATCAGGAACCTGTGCAGGCCGCGCGCCACTGTGATCCGGCGGGCGATGGTCGAGCCCGCGTAGCCGCGCCCATCAAGACCAGCGATGTAGTCCCGGATCTGCTCCAGGCCGACCTCGTTCAGGCCGAGGCTGTTCTCCTCCAGCCACGCAAGGTAGCAGTTCAGATCATCGGTGTAGGTCTCAATGGTGCCAGCCGAGGCCCCGAGTTCCGTTGCCAGAGCATCAAGCCAGAGCTGGGCCAGCCGCTGATTGGTCCGCATAAGATCCTCCTATGGGAGGATCCTGCCACGGCACCGGTTACAGACTTCTTGTCAAAATGCATATTATGCGAAATGTTATAATACATTGGTGGATTCTATTCTGAAGTGCGAATCCCGTTACAACCAAAGGATTTGCACTCGGAGGCTGAATGACCCTGCCCTACATCCATCTGAGCCTGGCTGAACGGCGTGAGATCGCCCGCATGCACGCGGCCAAGATCCCGATCAGTGTGATCGCTGACCGCCTGCAGCGTCATCGGTCGACCATCTACCGGGAGATCAAGCGGAACTGGGTTCACGATGAAGAGCCGTTGTATCGCGGCTATTTCCATGTGGCCGCCGACATGCAAGCCCGCGCCCGGCGTCAGCGTCTGGGCAAACTCTCCCGCAAACCGGTGCTCGCGGTCTATGTCATGGATCGCCTCAAAGCTGGATGGTCGCCAGAGCAGATTGCTGGCCGTCTGCGGGCATCCGGTGCTCCTGAACGGTTGTCGCACGAGACGATCTACCGGTTCGTCTACAGCTCCCAAGGACAAAAGCTCGGGTTGTACCAGGATCTGCCCATGGCACGGCGCCGGCGGCGTGTGCGCTACCAGCGCAAACCTCGCGGCCTTTTCATTCCGGCGAGTAACACCATCGAGCAGCGTCCACCGGAGATCGCAGCCCGCACCAGCTTTGGTCACTGGGAAGGCGATCTGATGATGTTTCGCAAGGAGCTGGGCAAGCACAACCTTACGTCACTTACGGAGCGCCAGAGCCGTTACACGATCCTGACCCGCAACCGAGATCGCAACTCGACAGGGGTCATGACCGGCATGATCGAGAAGCTGAAAGTCCTGCCGGAGACGGCGCGTCTGTCGATCACGTTCGACCGCGGGACGGAGTTTGCCTATTACCCGTTGCTCAAGCAGAGGCTCGGCATGGACAGCTATTTCTGCAAGCCACAGGCCCCCTGGCAGAAAGGCACGGTCGAGAACACCAATGGCCGGGTTCGGCGCTTTCTGGCACGGGACGCGGACATTGCCACTTTGCCCGAGGAGGCTCTGCTTGAGATCTGTGATCGGCTCAACGGGACACCGCGCAAGTGCCTGGGCTATCGCACACCCAAAGAGGTCCTGATGAGTTCTCTGGATCCGGGACTGCCGGAGCTGTGCAACCCTGATCAGCTCCGCCCCGGCAGTCCCTGACCGACCGGGAACCGATGCCCGCCAACCGTCGCACTTCGGCTTGATTCCACAATTAATCGGACCTCATCCGGGATCGCTTCCCGCGATCGAGTCAACATACGTTGATTGTAATTCTTCTGACCCATAAATGAGAGCCCTGGACGCACTCGGGACGCGACATGGCCTCACGGAAAACCCTGAACGCGAAGAATCTCGAGGCGCTCGGGATCGAGCGCCTGGCTGAGCTGTTGATTGAAATCAGCCGGGGCAATGCAGCAGCTCAACGCCGTCTGCGGCTGGAACTGGCCGGAGCCACTAGCCCTGCCGACATGGCACAGGAGATCCGCAAGCGCCTGACCGCCATTGCCCGATCCCGCTCGTTCGTCGATTGGCATCAGCGCAAGGCCCTTGTTGCTGATCTCGAGACCCAGAGACAAGCTATCAGTCAGGTAGCCAAAGTCGATGCCGCTGAAGCACTGGACCTTCTCTGGCGCTTCATGGCCCTTGCTAATTCAATCTTCAATCGCTGTGACGACAGCAGTGGAAGCGTGATTGCGGTCTTCCAGGCTGCCTGCCGTAATCTCGGTGACATTGCCATCGCGGCGAATCCCGGCCTCACGGTGCTGGCCGAGCAGGCCTACCGTGCCTTGATCGAGAACGAGTATGGCCAATATGACGGCTTGATCGAAGTTCTGGCCCCGGCGCTTGGCGCGACAGGCCTCGACCACCTTAGGCAACTCGTCCTTAAGTTGTCACAGGAGCCACGGCAGAAGCCTGATGCGGAAGACCGGAAGGTCGTAGGCTGGGGGATGGGCGGTCCCTTGTACGCCGATGACCTGGCTGAGCGCCATCACAGCAGCGTTGTTCGAATGGCGCTGGAGGCGATTGCGGATGCGCAGGGTGATGTGGACGCCTTCATCGCACAGCAAAGTGAGAAGGCACGAGGCGTCCCAAGTGTTGCCGTGGAGATCGCACAACGGCTCTTGGCCGCCCTGATGAGGCCTGGACTGCGATCAATGCCGTCGATCAGGATCGATCCGGCTGGATCCCCGTCGAGTGGGAGCAGACCCGGATCGATGTTCTGGAAGCCCTGGGACGAGCCGATGAGGCGCAGGCGTTCCGCTGGACCTGCTTCGCGCGCTCACTCAACCCGGAGCACCTGCGCGCCTATCTCAAGCGCCTGCCCGACTTTGAGGATCTGGAGGCTGAGGAGCGCGCCATCGCCCATGCGCTGACCCATCCGAGCGTGCACCATGCCTTGGGTTTTCTGGTGACCTGGCCAGCGCTGGACCAAGCCGCGCATCTGGTGTTCACCCGTGCGGACGAACTCAACGGCGATTTCTACGAGATCCTGGCGCCGGCCGCGGCTGCGCTGGAGGCGAAACATCCTCTTGCTGCTACCGTTCTTCGTCGAGCCTTGATTGACTTCGCCCTGGAGCGGAACCGGACCAAGCGCTATCAGCACGCTGCTCGCCACCTTGAGGAATGCGCGAACCTGGCTGAGCGGATTGAGGATTTCGAAAAGTTCGAGGCTCATGAGGCCTATCTGAGACGCCTCAAAGCCGAACACGGCCGCAAAAGCTCGTTCTGGAGCCTGGTCGTGTGAGCGGGTGCGAAATCAGTGGCTGAAGCAGTTGTATGGCGCAATGCTTGACGCAGAAACATAGCTTTGCTCAGGTCTTCAACGAAGTTCGCGAGAAGAATAGCCCATGAACCCATCGTCACAATGGACCCTCTTCATCGCCCGCCCCGGACGAGATCGGCAGCACGTCATCCGGGATTCAAGAGGCGTGCCCCGTCTCATCTTTGGTGAAGACGATGGCACGCGGATCAACGATCATCTCGCCAAGTATCTCGTCGAGAGCCTTAATGCAGGTCTCGAAGTAGAAGACCCGAATCCGGATGAGGGCTGGTTCCTGGACAGCCTGGAAGACGGTGACGAGCAGGACCCCGCCATTCTCATTTGTGACCCCGATTTCGAGATCCGGCTTGAGATCCTCGATACGGGCAACCTTGAAGAGGATCAGGCGCTGGGCCGGAAGGTTGTCGCCCTGATCAATACCTATTTCATCCAGAACCAGGTTTCACATTCAAGTGCTTCCTCCGTCGGCCCTCCAACTGATACACAGCAAACCGGATCCAACCGCTGAACGGTGGAGCACATAGCGACGACTTTGCAGTGCAACTTTGCTTAGCCTCTACCACAAACTTCTTGTCAAAAACTATCGTTATTTCAAACCTTATCTCGTTTCAGTTATTTCCTATCCTGAAATGCGAATTCCGTTACAAACATGGAGTTTGCACTCGGAGGCCGAAGGACCTTGCCCTCCCTCCACCTGAGCTTGGCTGATCACAAAGGGCAATCCATACTCGGCGTATCATGGGCACGGGGTGCTGTTGATGAACCGTGTGCTGATGGTGTTGGCGTTTTCAGGGTGAGATCTCTGTTCTAAGCCCGCGCATTGTGGGATCCGACACACGAGCTGAGATTGCTCAATTATCCCAAGCAGTCCAAATGGCCGAAGCAGGCCCGGATGCACGTGCTATGGAATTGGGTCATCTCAAGGAGACTAAAGCATCTCGAGTATCTTCGCGCTCGGGTCAGCGACGAGATCGACGGTATACGCCCTTAGCCCACTACCGCTACAACCCGCGCGAAAACTTCGGGACATGATGCGGGCGACACAACTCCAGAGGGACATGATCAGAATCAGTATCAGATCGAGCCAAGGATAGGTCTGCCCGTCGTAGGCTAACCAAGGGTTCACCTTGGCTCCGGCATCCGAACACACGCAGTCATCGGATCTTAAGTTCTCCCTGCTCTAAGCGCCCTCCCCGTCTCGCTCCCTAGAGCAAATCCTATTCACGGACCGATCCTTGAGCATCTCGATGACGAATGAAGCCATTATTTTCACGGACGGCGCTTGCCTCGGAAATCCCGGACCTGGAGGCTATGCTGCTGTCGTCACCATTGCGGGTGAAGAGCAGGTCATTGTGGGACGCAACCGCTCCACAACCAACAACAAGATGGAAATGACGGCAGCCATCAAGGCGCTCGAGGCTGTTCCTCAGGACCTCCCCATCGTGATCCACAGCGACAGCCAATACGTGATCAAGGGAGCGACCGAATGGCTCCGTGGTTGGAAGGCTAAAGGCTGGCGTAAGGCTGACGGAAAGCCTGTCCTGAATCAGGAGTTGTGGATGCAGATGGACGCTGTAATGGTGGGCCGGACAATCACCTGGAAGTGGGTGAAGGGTCATGCCGGTCACCCTGAGAATGAGCGCGTCGATCGGCTCGCCAACTGGGAAGCCGTGAGGGCTGCTGCGGGAGCCGGAACGGACCCGATCACCATTGAAGCGGCTACGGCTTGAGCCAGACATCTGCTTCAGGTGTACCCATCAACAAGCTCGTTTGCCGAACCTGTAGGGTTAGCTGAGCCGTTCACTTACGGTTCAAGGCTGTCGCCCGACCTTCCCTGTCAGTGCTGGACTATACCGGTCGGCGTCGCCAGCGAACACAGGGAGGCTCTCATGGTGAGTTGGTCCAAACGAGTAAGTCCCACCGCCACTCTGGTCGCCGTTGCAACTTTGCTCGGTGGGTGCGTGACCGGTACTGAGGTTTCCTACAGTGAGTATCGGTATGACCGTTATGGCGGGACTGAGCGCAACCTCTACGCAGATCCGTCCCGTGGCATCGAAAACGAGAGATGTCGAACCGTTGTCCGGAGGCTCATAAACCGCTCCGGAGAAGAGGTTGTCAGGCGTGATCGCGTTTGTGGCCCGACTGGTGAGATAGAAGCCGCAGAAACTTGGGGAGTCCGAGAGCCTCGCCGGAACGTCTATCCCAGCCCAGTTGAACCACCTGAGGACGTTCCATATGTCGACTAACAGCAATCAACGTAGTAAGGCGCCCTAAGGTAACTCTGATTCAACGTGCTCGTCTGTGCTGCACTACCAAGTCTAGACCGCCTTCCGGATGCTCAATGGGCTGGCAGTGCGCCTAATCATTGACAACCAAGGACGCTTACCCAATATGACTACTATGGTCACATTATCCCGGAGAGGTGATGTCATGCAGGAAGTTCAGCTCAAGGACGCGAAGGCATCCCTGTCTGCCATCGTTGATCGCGCCGCCGCCGGTGAGGAGATCGTGATCACTCGCCATGGCCGAAAGGAAGCTGTTCTTATTTCCTGGGACGAGTTCCGGCGCCTCTCGACCGTTCCGTCCTTTGGTAAGCTCCTCATGTCAGCCCCAGTCGAAGCAGGAGATATTCCCGAGCGGCACGAGCCGCCGCATCGATCCGAGGAGTTTTAGGTGTATCTGGTCGACACAAACGTCATCTCCGCCAGAGCACCATCCAAGAGCTTCCCCCCGGACGCGCTCATTGGGTGGATGGATGTCATGTCTCCCAGACTTTTCATCTCGGTTGTCACGACAGGTGAGGTGATCGCGGGCATTGCAAAGGCCCTGCGCGAAGGAGCCACGACAAAGGCCAGCAATCTCGAAGCATGGTGGGCTGCTGTGGAGCACCTTTACGGGCCTCGGATCCTGCCTTTTGACGGTGCGGCTGCCCGAGCTGCCGGACGGCTTCTCGACAAGGCTCGCAGCATCGGTCAATCGCCTGGTTGGGCGGATATTGCCATCGCCGGCACGGCAAAAGCTCATGGGCTCACAGTGCTGACCCGCAACCTGAAGCATTTCGAGCCGCTTGGTATTGAGTGCCTTGATCCGTTCAGACAGCTTCCACCGCTACCCTGATGATAGATCCTGCGTTGCTCTTCTAATCACAGTAGCCCGGCCTTAGATCAGGGAAGTAGCCAAGCACATGCCTCATCCCTGATAAGTCTCGGTTATCGGGAGTGAACCAGAACCTTCATCTGTGTTGTCACCGCTCGAGTGGAATAGGTTACGCCTCGGCGGTTGAGGGGCTGCATCAACTTTCTTATCGAGTGGCTTTGCCTCAGTCTCCGGCGACAGATGCATGATAGCTGCCAAGATCACGGTGGGACGGATCTTCATTGCCTGATCGATCGCCTTCAGGAGCTCATCGTCCTTTGCCCCGTACTCGAGGATGCCCAGCAGGAAATGCGATGATGTCGCCGATTCTCGGATCGTCTCGGGCTGCAGGCCGGTGACGTTCAGAAACTGGATGATCCGGTCGACATCCGCGACAATAAAGTTCAGGACTTGGATGGCGATACTCTCGGCGTCGCCTCGGCCGGCAATGGTCCGGCGCTGAAATGTCTCGGTCATGTCAGCTTCCGCCATGTCCCGTATGGGTCGGCACCAGAGTATTCGATACAGCCTGTCCAGACACGATAGCCATTCTAAGCCAACGCAGAAGCCTGCCCATTTTTCCTGACGTGCCGATAAAGCCTGCCCTGGTGACCGTTTGAAGTTTGCAGCGATTGGTGCTAGTCCCCTGCCCTTTCCCATAACTGCTTCCAGGGCAGCCCAATCCAAGACGCTGCGTCTTGCCTATCTTGAAGACGATTATCTAACAATCAGGAATTGCCAGATGCCCGGCATCGCACGTCAGTTCGAGCCGCAGATCACCCGGAGTGGTGGCGCCCCCTCGAAGTACCGTTTCATCATCCACTGCTCGGGCTGTGCAAGTACGGACGTGTATGAAGCAGCCAGACCGACCAGCAGCGAGACAGTGAGACACTACTTCGACGGGCGGGGCTGGCTGCTTGGACGGGATCGCTCCTATGACCTGTGCTCAGCCTGCCTGGCACAACCACAGCGAGCCAAGGGGACCAAGCCTTCCAGTCAGCCCCAGCACAACAGACTGTCTGCCGGCCAGCGCCACCAGGACACGGCCGATATTCTGGCCCGGCACTTGGGCAAACCCGAGGTTCTGGCAGCCGAGGTCTTCCGCCCGAAGGAGACCACATCACTGCAGGCCGCTTCTTCAAGGACTCCGCGACAAGTCAGTCCTCCACCATCTCTCTCGTCCGAGGTTGAGCAAACTATGACCGCGATGGCGGCGGACCTGAAAGGCCTGCGTGCGGCAGTTGAACTCATCGCAGATCAGATGGGCAAACTCGTGGCGCTGGGTGGCCAACAGGTTGAAGTCATAGCCCGCTTGGCCCCTGCCCTCCTCCAGTCCACTGGGGAGCTCTCAGGCAGTCTTCGGCATGTGGCTAGCGCGGTCCAGGCGATTCCGCAGCAGCCGCTTCCGGCCATCGACCCGCAGCCAACACCGGAATCTGTGCCCGAAACAGATGGGACGCGCGCAGGCGATGCTGAACCAGCGGCAAAACCAATGTCGCTGGTGCACCCCCGACCCAAGGGCGTTCAGGGCAAGCGAGCGCCGAAGGGCAAGGCCGATCAGACTCCATCCGCTGCTGTCGTGGTGAAGTCGATTCCAGACGCCAAGCGTTCGGACCGGTTCTACACCTCCATCCGCCTGACCCGCGAATTGTGGGAGAGGACTGGGTTTGGATCCGAGGACCGTCTCCTCCTCGACTGGAGCGGTAAGGTTCTCACCATTGAGCGCGCGACGGACGGTGGTGTGAAGCCGAAATCGATTGGCGACACCTCGGTGGTGCTGCAATCCTGGAAGCTGGGCAATCTCAACTTCGATCAACCGATCATCACCTGTGGCCGAGCCTCCCTGCGCCTAAGCGTCGAACGGGACCGACAAGCACCTTGATTGTCTTCCGCTAGTAACGGCGCGGTAGCCGAAGATGTTGGAGATGGCGCTACCTGCAAGGGGAAGGTCCATGGTCGAGAAATCCTGGTATCGCCTGCGAAACTGCTACCGCCGTCACACACTTTGCGGGAAAAACGGAATCCAACACCTGTTGACAAAAGCCATCAAGGACGTGGTGAGACGCTGAACTTTGTTCGCGCCAATCCGCGAGGACAGGCGGATGAATGCCGAACACCCTTGGGAAGCCTTTGGTCTTGCGTGTGACACGGTTTTCCAGTTGTCACACGCGATAAAAATTGCTCGTTCCCATGTTCCCGCTAGTCTCCCGCGGCAACACCAGGCCCCTAAATGAGCGCACCTCAAAAGAAGAGTGAAACCCTCTCCGTCCGCGTCTGCAGTGAGCTGAAAGCCAGTTTGGATCGCTATGCTGCCGGTCTTGGACGGGATTCGTCATCCGTGGCACGAGAGCTTTTGGTAAGAGAGCTACAGGAGAGATCACTGATGGTGGCACAATACCGGCCGCCCACGGTCGAGATCGGACAATATGGTCCGCAGGCGGAGTTTTTCTCCGATGATGGCCAACTGCATGTTGGGGTCATGGTCGCGACGTATCGGCATATAACAAACCTTGTCGTCTTTAATCCCGCCGACCCCATGACACCGCGGATGGACGCTCTCGGCATCCATTGCTGGATGATGTGATCGCCTTTATCAGATCAGGATCTTATGATTGGGACCACCCGCGCTATCGCGAGTTGTGCACAAAGCTAAACCTCGATCCGGACCGGGGACGACGCCAATTCCGCGCGGAGGATCAGGAACTTGTGTTCCAATTGGACCAAGCGCTAAACCGCAGGTCCTGGACACCGCACACCGCCTTCATTTTTGATCTGATTGAGTGCCTGCGAACGGATCACAGGCCTGATATCCAGGTTGTTGAACGTGTCCAGCGGGAGATGATCGAATGGGAAGACGATGACAAAGCCGCTCTCTTCCAGGAGGCCCTCAGCCGCATCGATACCACACGCCTGAGTGGTTCCAACTTCACCCTCATCCGCTTCTTGCCCAGCGCCTCGGGGGGTGAGTTCCTCTCATCCATCTATGGGACTTATACGGAGGATACCCCTGATGGCTGGCCTCCCGGGCGCTATGACAGGTTGAGAGGGATCGCCCTGGAGCCTGATGGTCAGAGTCTCTGGGTCAAAACGGTTTGGAAGCGTTTAAGCGAGCAGGGGGTGATCTTCCTCTCCCGCGAGGAGGCCCGCCATTATCTTGATGGTGAAGGGGCCTATTGGGCCTACGTGATGCCTGGGGGCACGCCGGAAGCGGGGCTTGAGCCGCGTCGCCCATCACCCAAGGAAGCTCTCCTGTGGCGTGTGAAAAAGCCGAAAACTCTGCTCGCTGACAGAGCGCATGGGCTCCCATAAGCCTATCGGTTCCGAGCAGGCTCGATCGACCACGGGGAGCAGCAGGACAGCGGCCTGCTCCTCCCCAATTTCTCCCGCTTGGGAGAGCAATCTCACTCGCCGGTTTCAATCAGCGCGCCGCCGTCACAGAGGTTCGACCGCGGTTGCCTTGCACGTCGAAAGCGAACTTTTCCTCGCCGAAAAGGTCACCGTTCCCACCCCCCCTCTTGGTCGCGACTACGCTCTTGTACCCGGTCCTGGCTCCGCTCTTCCATTCGATCACGCGTGGCGCTGTTGTGCTCCCGCCCCTCCCGCGCCGCCTGCTGGCGTAGTTCCTGCTCCTGCCGCACCTGGGCCATGCGCGCCTGCCGCTCCTCGGCGGTCAGCGCTCTCTCGGCACCGCCGCTGCGCAAGCGAATTTCCTCCATCCTGGCCCGGCGCTCCTCCGCCGTTATCTCCTGCACCTTGTCGCCTTGTGCCCGCATCCTGGCCTCCTCCATCCGCCGCTGCCGGTCCTCGGCGGTGACCGGCCCGAGTTGGTGTTCCTGCGTCCATTCGCGCGCCGGCTGCCGCTCACCCTCTGGCGTGCCCGCCCTCTCCGCCTGGCGCTCGCGTGTCTGCTCCTGCTGCCTGGGTTCGGCAAGGGTGTAGCTCAAAGCTGCCGCCTTGCCGCCCCCGCGCTCCATCTGCCGCCCCAAGGCCACCTCATCTCGCGCCAGATCCTGACTGGCATAGACCTTCAGGTCCTGCGCGTGCCGGGTCAGCGCCACATAGCTCGCTTCCCGCCGCCAGGCATGGGCATGATCGTAGAGGGTCATGACCTCCCTTTGTGTCTTGCCCTGCCCCTTGTACACCGTGCCGGCATAGCCCAAGCCCCAGCCGCGGTGCTTCACGGCGTCAAAGGTCACGGCCCGACCGCCGTCTAGATGCACCGTGAGCCGACTGTCCTGGATGCGGGTCACAACCCCGCCCTCCCCATTGCGCAGCTCAAGATTTGCCGCCCGATCACGCACGGTGGCGTGGAACGTGACCCGGTCGCCGGGGCTGACCACGGTTTCCAGCTGCCGCTCGCCCTTCTCGGTCGCAAAGGTGCGGCCGGCCTCCTCATCAATCTGGCCGAGCGCGATGCGCGCCTGGCGCAGATCTCGGTTCAGCGCATCCACCGCGTCATTGGTCGCGGCGTAGACAAAGGGCAGCGGCTGGGTCGGGCCTTGCGTGCGCACCACCTCCGTCCAATCACGAACCAGATCAGCGCGCGCCTGCACCAGATCGGAGGACCAGCGCACCGCCCCGCGTTCGCTGTAGGCCCGCACCGTCGCCGACAGATCACCCCGCGCCGCCGCCGCACTCGCCTGGCGCTGCCACTCGTGCCGCTGCCGGCGCACTTGGGTCAGTTCAACCGCCCTCGCCTCCTCCGCCACCAGAGCGAACATGCCGCCGCGCTCGACGCTCGCCAGTTGCCGCTCGTCGCCAAGCCCGATCACCTTTGCCCCGGTCTCGCGCGCATGTGACAGGACCCGCTCCATATCCCGGTGCGAGAGCATGCCCATTTCGTCCACGATCACCACCGTGCGCGCATCCCAGGTCTCACGGCCGCGCTCCTGCCGCAGCATCTCGGAGGCCACCGTGCGGCCTTCGCCAAAACCGTCTTTGCGCATGTCGGCTGCCACCGTGTTGGTGGGGGCCAGCCCGATCACTCGGTAGCCACTGCTCTCATGCGCCTCCCGGATCGCCGCCATGGTGTAGGACTTGCCCGTGCCGGCCCGGCCGCGGATGACGGCAAGCCCCTGCCCTTGCGTCGCATAAACCAATGCCCGCTCCTGCTCACCATCAAGCGTTCGCGACGACCGCGCGGCCTTCATCGCCCGCGCGGGCACTGGATGCGCGGATTGCCGGGTCAGCGCACCGGCATCGGCGAGGATGCCGCGCTCCTGTTCCAACACCGCCTTGGTGGTGAAGCGCTCACTGACCAGCACCTGCCCGTCGCGTCCGGATTGCCGCTCATCGAGATGCACCAGATCGACGTGGCCGAGTACCGCGGCACGTGCGGTCTCAATCTCCTGGGCCGGCAGGCTGGACTTCGTCAAATACGTGTCGAGATCGCGCGCCGTGAACGTGGCGGCGCGCGCCGTCAGGTGGGCCAAAACTCGCTCCGGCCGGCGCGCGTTCTCCCGTTCTTTTTCCGCCCGCGCCGCATTGGCCTGGTGCAGTGCCGAGGTCTCGGTTCGAAACGCGGCCCCGAGATGCAATTGCGGTGTCATCCGCGACGGATCGACGGTGAGCGCCAGCCCGCGCGCCCGGAAGAATTCATCCTGGAACGATCGCCACTCCCGTGTCAGCGCACCGGTCTCCGCAATAAAGCCCTTTTGAAGCCCGGGCGCGCGCGCAAATTCCGGATTGAGCTCGCGCGCCTTGGCCCCGAATCCGTCAGGTCCAAGCCGGCGCGTCGAGACCAGAACATGCGCATGCACGTTGCCGTTCTCGCCATGATCGCGGTGGATTGCCCATTGTACCGCGACACCTGCTTGGGCGAACTTCCGATCGAGCCAGGATTGCAGCAGCGCGCGGTTGTCCTCGGCCGACAATTCCTTTGGCAGCGCGAGCACGTAGGACTTGGCCACCTGCGGCTCGCCGTGGCGCGAAAACCGCAGCTCGCCGGTCTTGCGGTCCCGCACCAATTCACGCTCTGTTGCGGCGTTCCACAAGGCATTCGTATCGAACGCCCAGTCCGGCGCAGTCTCGGGAACCATCAGCCCCCGCGCCAGCACGTCGACGTCCTTGCCATCGAAGCAATAGCTCGTGCCGCTGACTCGATCGCGTCCGTTCGAGCGATCGATGTAATGCGATAGGCCCACGGCAGAGCCGGAGCCGGCACGTACAATCGCGACGGAGGCAAACTCGATGGCCATGCGGGATGTCATACCCCTCGGAGAGCGCACAAAATGCACAAGCATTTTGTATATTGCGTCTGAAACTCCTTCGGAGCCTATTGCCAAGCTTGGCTGGCGTCAATATCAGCCTCCCCGTCATTCAAAGGGGACTGACAACAAACGATGAGTATCGAAGTGAATAACGCTGCTCCGTCTGGGGCGGCAAAGACGGCTGATCCAGCCGTTGGCATTCTCGCCGAGATCGAGAGGCTGCGGGACAAGTCGAAGGCCAAAACTGCAACCCCCGCCGAGAAGCTGCGCCTGCGCCGCCTCTCGCTCGATCTGGCTGAGCTGCGCCTGGCCCAAAAGACCGCGGCCCTTGCCGAAAAGCGCCGCAAGATCGAAACCCAGCAGAAGGTGATTCTGGGCGGCTGGGTCCTGCACGCCAAGGGCGATCCGCGCCTGGCCGCTCTGCTGCGGGAATCTCTGTTTGATTACCTCAATGACCGCGACCGCGCCGTGATGGCCGATCTGCTCGCCGAGATCGGAGGCTGACTATGGCGGAAGCGACCAAACCTTCTCCCGGCGAATCCATGGCTCCGTTCTGGATCGGCCTCGTCCTGGCGCTTGGCGTGATCTTTTGCCTCTACTTCGCTCTCTTCGCCGTCGTCTATGACGCTTTCCTGTGGCGCTGGGAGGCGATCCCGGCCCTGATCGCCCGCCCCTGGGCTACCATCGATTGGGCCTTCGGAGTTGTGAACAAGTTCGGCTTCATCGATCCGATCCGGGGGCCGATGATCGGCGCTGGCGTCCTCGAAGCCCTCATCGCCGTCGGCGCATACGCCGGTCTTAAGCGCCTCGGCCTGTTCAAGGGCAAGCAGCGTTATTCCGAGCGCCGTCTGCGTGGGGCCCGCGTCCTCAACGACATGGCCTACGGGGCTGCGGAATTGATCGCCTACGGCTCGCCCAAGGGCATGAAGGTCCGGCACATCGAGCGCCTGGCCAAAAAGCCCTGGGCCAAGATCGTCACGACCGCCCATGAGCAGGACATGATCCGCGTCGGCGGGCTTCCTATGCCGCATTTCGTCGAGACCGAACACACCCTGATTACCGGCTCCTCCGGCTCCGGCAAATCCTTTCTCATCGCCCAGACCTTGCATGACCTCGCAAAGCGCGGCGACCGGGTGATCTGCTTTGATCATGGTGGCGCCTTCCGGCGTCAGTTCCCGAAAGTCGATGCAGTCTCGCTGTCCCCAGCTGAGGAAGGCTCGCCGGGCTGGGATCTGCGCAACGAAGTGCGCGCGCCACACGATTGGGAACTGCTCGCCGCCTCCGTCGTTCCTGAGGGCTTTGGGGCGAGCGCCGATTGGCGCAACTTCGCCCGCGATCTGCTCGCCAATCTCGGGCACAATGTCGGGGCGCAATCCTCCAATGCCGAACTGCTGCGCCTGTGCACCGTCGCCGACCGGACGGAGCTTGCAATCGCTCTCGAAGGCACGGCGGCAGCCGCCCATTGCAGCGATGACAACAAGGCCTTCCTCGCCTCAGTGCGTTCAACTCTCGTGCCCTTCGTCTCCGGCTGGAAGTACATGAAGGGTGGCGACTTCTCCCTGCGCCACTTCATAGCTGAGGACACGCGCTGGCTCTGGCTGCCCTATGACGCGACCAACATCGCAGCCCATAAGACCCTGCTTGCCACCTGGGCTGACATCCTGGTGACGGCCGGCCTCGAACGGCCTGACGACGCCCCGCCGGTCTGGATCGTAATCGACGAGATGGATGCGCTCGGAGCGCTGGGCCGCTTCCGCGATGCGGTCTCGCGCCTGCGCAAGAAGGGCGTGCGCATCCTGGTCGGCGTCCAAAGCCGCACGCAACTGGTCGAGCTCTATGGCGAGGCTGGAGCCGATACGGTGCTGGCCTCCCTCAGTAACAGAGTGATCATGCGCGCCTCCGATCACCGGCTCGCCGAGTGGTCCTCGAAGACGCTCGGCGACGTGGAGGTCGAGGAAACCCGTCTGCAACGTGGTACGCAGACCAGGGACAATCCAACCTCCTTCGCCTCGACCAAAAGCAACAGCGAGACCGAGATTGTGCAGCACCGCACCAAGCGCGCCGTGATGCCGGAGCAGATCTCGGCGCTCAGTCGAGGCCATGGCTATGTGAAGTTCAGCCAAGGCCTACCGACAGTCCGTATCTGGCCGCAGGATATGGCAGCCTGAGAATGAAGCACCGGTTCTTCGGTCTTTTGCTTAGAATCGGTGCTTCAAGCTCGTGGAACCGCCCTCCCCTCACGCCCGGGCCTCGTTAGGGGTCCTCGCAGGGCCTCGGTCCGAAAGATGAGGAGACCGGATTTTCAGGTTGCTGGGGAGAGAGGGCCGCGCCTCTCTTCTCTCCCCTTCTTCATGGTCCTGAGAATGTCGCCGACGGCGGCGGCCTTGTGAACGGGGAGGCTCGGCCTCCCGCAAAAGCTGTCCAGGCGCGCAAGCGGTAGCCGCGCCCGGAGCGATGGCGAAGCAGGCCCGAAGCCGCCGCGCCTTCATCAAGCGCTGAAGGTGTGCTGAGGGCTATGTGGCCAGGGTTTCCGCCTTTTAGGGTCCGATAATCGTTCCAATAAACTGAAACGGGTCCCCTGATATGCCTCCTGAGCTTGCCCTCATCCTGTCTCTGGTCAGGATACCGCGCTGGTAATGCGGCATAGGAGTAACCTTTCGGGAGTTCGAATCCTCCCTCACCACCTGAATTTGGATGGGACAGCCACTTGGTGCCCAGGAGAGGATTGTACCATTATAAGGATTGGTCCAGCAAAATCAAAGACTTATCCTGCCTCTGACTTGGTCATGTGTACCACCTTCTTGGACCACCGTCGAGCCCCTGCAAGGTATCGGTGCCTCTCCGGAGTCTACGATTAGCAGCCTGCTTCTACACCGATGAAAAAGGCCCTGGACTACTCCAGGGCCTCACACCGCAGGTGGCTGGACTTAGAAATCCATGCCTCCCATGCCGCCCATTCCTCCGCCTGGCATGGCCGGAGCGGCTTCCTTCTTCGGCAACTCGGCCACCATGGCTTCGGTGGTGACCAGCAACCCGGCCACTGAAGAAGCATCCTGGAGAGCCGTGCGAACAACCTTCGCTGGATCGACGATCCCGGCCTGGAGCAGATCGACGAACTCCTCGGTTTGGGCATCGAAGCCAAAGGTCTCGGACTTTGTGTTGTCGGTGATCTTGCCGACCACGATCGAACCTTCCACCCCGGCGTTCTCGGCGATTTGGCGGATTGGAGCCTCGAGCGCACGCAGCACGATGTTGATGCCGGCTTGGATGTCTGGATTGTCGCTCTTCAGCTTGGCGACGGCCGCCTTGGCGCGCAGCAGAGCCGTTCCGCCGCCGGGGACAATGCCCTCCTCAACTGCGGCCTTTGTGGCATGCAGCGCGTCGTCGACACGGTCCTTCTTCTCCTTGACTTCAATCTCGGTGCTCCCGCCGACGTGGATCACCGCAACACCGCCCGCGAGCTTGGCCAAGCGCTCCTGGAGCTTCTCACGGTCGTAGTCTGAGGTGGTCTCCTCGATCTGTGCCTTGATCTGCTGAATGCGCGCTTCGATGTCCCGCCGGTCACCGGCCCCGCTGACAATGGTGGTGTTTTCCTTCTCCACCCGAATGGTCTTGGCCCGACCCAGCATATCGAGGGTCACGTTCTCGAGCTTAATGCCGAGGTCTTCGGAGATCGTCTGGCCGGCGGTCAGAACAGCGATATCCTCGAGCATGGCCTTGCGGCGATCACCGAAGCCCGGAGCCTTCACGGCCGCAATCTTGAGGCCACCCCGCAGCTTATTCACGACCAATGTTGCAAGAGCCTCGCCCTCGATATCCTCCGCGATGATCAGCAGCGGCTTGCCAGTCTGAACAACAGCCTCGAGGATCGGCAGCATGGCTTGCAGGGAGGAGAGCTTCTTCTCGTGGATGAGGATGTAGGGATCCTCGAGCTCGGCCACCATCTTCTCGGTATTGGTGATGAAGTAGGGAGAAAGATAGCCGCGGTCGAACTGCATGCCCTCGACCACAGCGAGCTCGGTTGCAGCCGTTTTAGCCTCCTCGACCGTGATCACGCCCTCGTTGCCGACCTTCTGCATGGCTTCCGCCAGCATGCGGCCGACCTCGGCATCGCCATTGGCGGAGATGGTGCCGATCTGCGCAATCTCCTCGGACGAGGCCACCTTCTTGGCGCGGGCCTGGATGTCCTTGACGGCTTCCGCGACAGCCATGTCGATGCCGCGCTTGAGGTCCATCGGGTTCATGCCGGCGGCCACTGACTTGGCGCCCTCGCGAACGATGGCCTGGGCCAGAACCGTCGCGGTGGTGGTACCGTCGCCTGCCACGGTGCTGGTCTTGCTTGCTACCTCGCGGACCATCTGGGCGCCCATGTTCTCGAACTTGTCGGAGAGCTCGATCTCCTTGGCGACGGTAACGCCGTCCTTGGTGATGCGGGGCGCACCGAAGCTCTTCTCGATCACCACGTTGCGGCCTTTGGGGCCCAGCGTGACCTTCACCGCATCGGCGAGGATGTCGACGCCGCGCAGCATCTTTTCGCGGGCATTCGCGGCGAACTTGACCTCTTTGGCTGCCATCGTTTTTCCTCCTGATGATAATTGTCGTGTGGCGCCGCTCAGGCGGCCTTCTGGGCTTCGGCGGTCTGCTCGAGCACGCCCATGATGTCGGATTCCTTCATGATCAGGAGATCCTGACCGTCGATACGCACCTCGGTACCGGACCACTTGCCGAAGAGCACACGGTCGCCGGCCTTCACGTCGAGAGCAGCCACCTTGCCGCTCTCGTCGCGAGTGCCGTGGCCGACGGCGACGACTTCGCCCTCTTGCGGCTTTTCCTTGGCAGTGTCCGGGATGATGATGCCGCCAGCCGTCTTCTCTTCGGCTTCGATGCGGCGGACGACCACGCGGTCGTGCAATGGGCGAAAGGTCATGGGTGCCTCCTCGTTCTTAGAATTGGGGCACTCGTCTGCGCCAGACAGCAGCATTAGCACTCGGCGCATGAGAGTGCTAACCGGAGATAATCATGGGGCCGGGAGGGCTGCAAGCCCATCCTTATGGATAGGTGAGCCCGGAGAGAACCGGATCCTCGGGAGCGACGTTGACCCATAGGCTGCTTGGCCGTTTGGAGGTTCAGTCGTGTTGAGTTTTGAGGCTGTTGAGGAGGTCTGTGAGAGCAAGCAGACGACACTTGTCATCCACCCGGCGATCCGCCGCGCGATCAAAGGATACGAGGAGAGCTTCTACGTCGGCTTGCGCTGCTACCTGGCAGGAGAGTCCGATGGTGTGTACTTCCTTCCTCTCAACGGGAGTGGCTACGTGCGCCTCATCTTCTCGAAGCGGGTTTCGTCTGGGGGACATAACCTTCTCAGGATCGACCCGCTGACCAAGGAAGGGCTGGCTCGAATCAAAATATCGTTGGGCTAATCAGAGCCAATGCAATAATACTGCGTCTTCGATGGTTTCCCTAGGCCTCGAACTCTGGATCTAGCAAGACCACCCGCAGCTCAGCATGCAGCGTATCAATCCTATTGTCAGGGGGCCCAGACCTGTTTCGCCTCACCTGATGAAGCTCAGACAGATGAGTAGTATGACGTCTCATCGGAGCCTGAATGAGCTTTATTTACCCTTGGTCTCTTGCTGGTGATCCGTGGCAAGGACAAAAGCCAAACTGTCTCGGAGGGTGCCATGGCCGACCACAACCACGACAACGCCCACGATCCGCACGAGCACTGGAAGCACCACGGCGTTCAGGTGATCAAGGGCGACCGCCTCGATCCGAACACTGCCCAGACCCCAGGCATGTTTCGCCAGGCCGCGATCAATCATGCTCGGGTGGGGGCCCAGAAGATCTGGGCGGGCACGGTGTCGATCCAGCCGAATGCTAAGACCGGGGTGCACCACCACGGCGAGCTGGAGAGCGTCATCTATGTGATACGCGGCAAAGCCCGCATGCGCTGGGGTGAGCGTTTGGAGTTCGTGGCGGAGGCCGGACCAGGCGACTTCATCTATGTGCCGCCCTTCGTGCCCCATCAAGAGATCAACGCCAGCCCCAACGACCCGCTGGAGTGTGTCCTGGTACGCAGCGACAACGAGGCCGTCGTGGTGAACATCACCGATGTGGACCCGGTCGAGCAACCAGAAGAAGTCTACTGGATTGACCCGATCCACAAGCACCCAGAATAGGGCCAGGACAGCGGCTCAGAGACAGGCTCAAATGTAGCCGTTGCTTTATCTGGGCCGCCTGCGGGTTCACTCTGCCCGCTCGCTTGCCCGCAAGATCACCCCAAGGACGGAATTTACGCCCACATGCAAGCCTACAAGACGCTGGAAGAACGCTTTGCCCGCATCAGCTCGATCGAGGACGCGATCGGCATTCTGCAATGGGATTCCGAAACCCTGATGCCGGAGGGCGCCGCCGACAGTCGGTCCGATCAGCTCGCAACTCTCAAGGGCATCGCCCATGAGCTTCTCACCACCCCTGACATGGGCGACCTGCTGGACCAGGCGGATCAGGGCAGTGATCGCCTCGACAATTGGCAGCGCGCCAATCTACGTGAGATGCGGCGGATCTATCTCCATGCCGCCGCGGTTCCGGCCGACCTCGTCGAGGCGAGCTCGAGAGCCGTCTCCCGGGCGGAGCTGGTGTGGCGCGAGGCCAGGCAGAACGGCGATTTTGCCCTGCTCCTGCCGCAACTGTCCCAGGTGCTCGCCTTCCAGCGGCAGATCGGCCAAGTCAAAGGCGAGGCGTTGGGGCTGTCCCCATACGATGCTCTCCTCGACAGCTACGATCCGGGCCTCCGCCAGGCGACCATAGATCGTCTTTTTGCCGATCTCGGCGCCGAGCTGCCCGCCCTAATCCAGGAGGCGCAGGAGCGCCAGAAGGAACTCCCCGCCATCCAGCCACTCAACGGCCCCTTCCCTGCCGATGATCAGCGACGCATCGGCGAGCAGTTGATGAAGGCCGTCGGGTTCGATTTCAACCGGGGTCGGCTGGATGTGAGCCTGCATCCGTTCTGCGGCGGATCCACGGGCGACGTCCGGATCACCACCCGCTACAGCGAGGCCAACTTCATGAGCGCACTCATGGGGGTGCTTCATGAGACTGGTCACGCGCTCTATGAGCAGGGCCGCCCGGAACTGTGGCGGCGTCAGCCGGTCGGGCTGGCGCGCGGGATGAGCCTGCACGAGAGCCAGTCGCTGCTCATCGAGATGCAGGCCTGCCGCAGCCGGGAGTTCGTCACCTATCTTGCCCCCCTCGTGCGGGAGACTTTCCAGGGAGAGGGTCCAGCCTGGAGCCCGGACAACCTCCACCGGCTCCTAACCAAGGTGGAGCCCGGCTTCATCCGCGTGGATGCCGACGAGATCACCTACCCGGCCCACATCCTGGTCCGTTATAAACTCGACAAGGCGCTGATTGGTGGCGACCTCCCGGTCCAGGACTTGCCCTCAGCGTTCAATGACGATGTCAAAAAGCTTCTCGGTCTCACAGTTCCCAATGACAGCCTGGGATGCTTGCAGGATATCCACTGGCCAGGCGGCGCCTGGGGCTACTTCCCAACCTATACCCTTGGCGCCATGACGGCGGCCCAGCTCTTCAGAGCTGCCTGTCAGGTCGATGCGGACATCCTCCCAGGGCTGGCCAAGGGTGATTTCGCGCCACTACGGACATGGCTGCGCGCCAACGTTCATGCCAAGGGCAGCCTGATGACCACCGATCAGCTTCTCGTGGCGGCAACCGGGCGACCGCTGACTGCTGAGGTCTTCCGCGCTCACCTGCGGGAACGATACCTCGGACGCTGAAGGGGCGTAAGCTGCACATGAGATCCATCATCTTCACTCTGGACCGAGCGTTTTCGCGGATAGCCACCATCCTGTTTACAGTCCTTATGTCTCTTGGGCTGCTTCCCGGACGTGCAGCGGCTCAGCCCGTCAGCGATCCATGTCGGCCAGTCCGATACGCTGATAGCGGCTTCGTGGTTTGTACGGTGGATCTCCGACAATACGAGGTCAGGCTGTTCTGGCGCGGGCCGAACGGGGAAGTCCTTGGCTCGTTTGATCGGTTGAGAGGGACGCCGGAGGGTTCACGCCTTGCTATTGCGATGAATGCCGGCATGTACCATGAGGACCGCTCGCCCGTAAGACTTTACGTTGAGAACGGAAAAGAGCTGAAGGCGACCAACACAAGGAACGGGCCCGGTAACTTCCACCTCAAGCCCAACGGCATCTTCTATGTCAAAGGCCGTCAGGCAGGCGTGCTTGAGACAGGAGCCTATCTGAAGCGGAAAATCAGGCCGGACTTCGCGACGCAATCGGGCCCAATGCTCGTCAACGACGGGAAGATCCACCCTCAGTTTTCAGAACAAAGCACCTCCCGCAAGATCCGGAATGGCGTCGGCGTGAAAGGCCAAGACGCGGTCGTGTTTGCGATTTCAGAAGACCCAGTCACGTTCAGCACATTCGCTCGTTTGTTCCGGGACGAGCTAGGTTGTCCGAATGCTCTGTTTTTGGATGGAAGTGTCTCCAGCCTCTATGCCCCTTCATTGGAGCGGATGGACACACTCATGCCCATGGGGCCGATCGTCGGGGCCTTACGCCGGCGCCCATAGTAGGTGGCTTCAGTGGCAGTGCAGACGTTTCAGGCGGAAGCTAGAGGCGGAACGGCGATGCCTTCAGGGTCTATGCAGAAAGTGGTCATTCACAAAGCCGGCGGGTACGAGCAGCTGAAGCTTGAAACTCATCCCGTGCCCAAACCTGGCGAGGGTCAGGTTTTGATCCGCACCGAGGCAGTGGGTGTGAACTATGCTGACATCTGTGTTCGCTGGGGCGTGTACGAGTCCGCGCGTCGGTTTGTGGGCTGGCCGATCACGCCCGGATTCGAATATTCAGGCTGGGTGGAAGACGTTGGCCGTGAGGTCAAGCATGTGAAACCCGGCGACCCGGTGTTTGGGGTCACTCTCTTCAACGGCTATTCCACGCACGTGTGTGCCCCGGCGGATCTGGTATGGCCCAAGCCTAGGGCGCTCGACTTCGAGGCCGCCGCCGGTCTCCTGGCCGTCCATCTCACCGCCTATCATGGCCTGCTGCAGAACGTGGTAATTCGGCCCGGCATGAGGGTGCTCGTGCATTCGGCCGGCGGCGGCGTAGGGTCGGCGCTCGTCCAATTATGCAAGCTGCACAATCTGCATGTGACAGGAGTGGTGGGGAGAAGTCACAAGGTCGAGTATGTGCGCCGGCTCGGCGCAGACGCCGTGATCGACAAATCCACTCATTCGCTTTGGGATGAGACCAAGCGCCTCTGCCCTGACGGCTACGACTTAATCTTTGATGCGAACGGCCCTGAAACTTTGGCGCAAAGCTACGCCCATCTGAAGCCCACGGGTAAGCTGTTGGTCTATGGCTTTCATAGTTTGTTGCCCAAACAGGGTGGGCACATCAACTACCTCAAGGCGACCCTTGGAATGCTGAGGATGCCACGCTTCAATCCTTTGTCGATGACAAGCGAGAACAAAGGTGTCGTGGCGTTCAATTTGTCGTTCCTCTTTCCGCGTGCCGACCTGTTGCACGCGGCTGTGAACGATCTCACCGCCTGGTTAGAAGCGGGGGACATTCGGGTCCCCAAGGTTCGTTCTTTTGCATTGGAAGATGTGGCTCAAGCTCACCGAGTTCTGGAGTCAGGCGAAACCACGGGCAAGTTGGTCTTGCGAACAGCGCCGCGCTTCAGTGCGTCAGCGAACGAGGCAACTGTTCAGGGAGCCTCTGCTCCCGATCAATGAGCGCCAGAGTTGCCTGAATACGCTGGGGAAGAGGCTGCCTGATCACCTCGGCATAAATAGAACGGAGATCTTGCCCGATCCGGCGCAGGAGTTCGGTATCGGAGATTGCCACGGGTCGCTCGCCTCCATCCGATCCGTTGTCCATCTTCACCTCCAAATCCGCAGCCATCTCCTGAGTATCGCTTTGCTAACCAATGGTTAACCACATTCCTTTTCGTCTGTGGAAACCGAGCAGAACTCTGTGACTGTTCAGATTTGACGCTTGCAACCTCAGCATCACAACTGGACCCGCGAATTGCCCTTCCTCACGGTCGTGTCAAGCCGAATCGCCGCAAAAAAGCCTTGAAACGAACCAAGAACATCTGATGCCAATATAGGGAGAGCATCCTCGTCAGCGGTGCCATCCAACGATACAGTCGGAGAGCCCAGGAACCTTCCCTGGCAGGCACCATGAACCAGATGATTCGCCCATCACAAACTGATCAGAGGCCTGCCCTCGAGACGCTCGCGGGTTCGGTGGAGCGCGTCACTTTCCACAATGCGGACAATGGCTTTGCCGTCCTGAAGGTGCATACGCGGGGCAAACGTGACCTTGTGACAGTCGTGGGCCATACCCCGGCGGTGTCGGCCGGGGAGTGGATCACGGCAAGCGGACTATGGATCAGCGACCGCACGCACGGCCTCCAATTCAAGGCCGAGGTTTTGAAGACCACCCCGCCGACTGGGGCAGAGGGCATTGAGAAGTATCTGGCCTCAGGCCAGATGCGCGGCATCGGGCCAGCTATGGCCAAGCGCATCGTCGCTGCCTTTGGCGTGGACACCTTTGAGATCATTGAGGCCGCCCCTGAGCGCCTCACGGAGGTGCCCGGCATCGGCCCTATGCGGGCCTCTCGCATTGTGGCGGGCTGGGCTGAGCAGAAGGCGGTGCGGGAGATCATGATTTTCCTCCACGCGCACGGGGTCGGCACGGCGCGAGCCGTACGGATCTTCAAGACCTACGGCTATGAGTCCGTTCAAGTCATGACCGAGGACCCGTACCAGCTGGCCAAGGACGTGCGTGGCATCGGCTTCCGGACGGCGGACGCCATTGCAGCCAAGCTCGGGATGGAAAAGACTGCTCCTCAGCGCATCCGGGCTGGTATCTCCTTCGCCCTCCAGACAGCGACGGATGAGGGGCACTGCGCATTGCCGGTCGAGGCTCTCACCCGGCTGGCCGAGCAACTCCTTGAAGTGGATGAGGCCCTGATCCGCACCGCCATCGTCGAGGAGCTGTCCAAGGGCGAGATCGTCTCGGACACCATCGGTGAGGAGACCTGCCTCTTCCTGAAAGGGCTGTACTTGGCCGAGCAGGCGATTGCCTCCCGGTTGATCGAGCGAGCGTCTGGTCCAGCACCTTGGCCCGAGATCGACCTCGACAAGGCCATTCCCTGGGTCGAGAGCCGCACCGGCAAGACCCTGGCGGCCTCGCAGCGTGAGGCGCTGAAGCTGGTGCTCGGCTCGAAGGTAGCCGTGGTAACCGGCGGTCCAGGCGTCGGCAAGACGACGCTGCTCGACACCATCCTGCGCCTGCTCGTCGCCAAGGGCGTGCAGGTGGCGCTGGCGGCGCCGACGGGACGCGCAGCAAAGCGCATGACCGAACAGACCGGCCTGGAGGCCAAGACCATTCACCGTCTGCTGGAGATCGATCCAAAGCACGGCGGCTTCTCGCGCAACGAGGAGAACCCGCTCGACTGCGATCTGCTGGTGGTGGACGAGACCTCCATGGTGGACGTGCCGCTGATGAATGCCTTGACGAAGGCTATTCCCTCTCATGCGGGCTTGCTCCTGGTGGGTGACGTGGATCAGTTACCCTCTGTCGGCTCGGGGCAGGTGCTGGCCGACGTCATCGCCTCCGAGCGCATCCCAGTCGCCCGTCTGACTGAGGTCTTCCGGCAGGCGGCAGAAAGCCGGATCGTGGTCAACGCCCACCGGATCAATAAGGGTCAGATGCCCGAGGTGCCAAGGGCTGGCGAGGAGACTGACTTCTACTTCGTGGAAATCACCGATCCCGAGGAAGGTGTGCCGAAGATCATCCAGATGATCAAGGAGCGGATGCCGCGCCGGTTCGGCCTTGATCCGATGAAGGACATCCAGGTGCTCTGTCCCATGAACCGGGGTGTGCTCGGAGCCCGCAACCTCAACATCCAGCTTCAGGAGGTGCTCAATCCCAATCCGCCTGCGAAGGTCGAGCGCTTCGGTTGGCGCTTCTCGCCGGGAGATCGCGTGATGGAAACCCAGAACGACTATGACCGGGATGTGTTCAATGGCGACCTCGGCACAGTGGTGCGGATTGACGACGAGGAAGGAGCTTTGATCGCCTCGTTCGATGGGCGAGAAGTGTCATACCCCTTCGGCGAACTCGATACGCTGATGCCGGCCTATGCCACTACGATCCATAAGTCGCAAGGCTCCGAATATCCCGCCGTCATCATCCCGGTCGTAACACAGCACTTCACGATGCTGGCTCGGAATCTGCTCTACACAGGCGTCACCCGCGGCAAGCGGTTGGTCGTTCTGGTGGGCCAGAAGAAAGCAGTCGGAATTGCAGTTAGAGGCGGGCAGATGAAGAGGCGCTGGACGAAACTGCGGGAGTGGTTAGCTGCCCACTGATCAACAGCTCAAACTTCCTTTGTTATGACGCGCCCAAGGTGTGGGATTCCAACACCATACGCAAAGCTCGAGATAAAATAAGTTAGACCATGCCGCTGCTCGCATACACCAACTCAGGAGAGCCGCTTATTGCTCCACTGATGACCGATGTTGAATGGGAGCAATTGCGATCAGCGCGAAATCGCGATGCGTGGATGCCATATGGGAAAGGGCGGGCCATTCCCAAGACATCGCGCCTTGGAACACGTTTCTTCGCGCACCCTCCTGGGCAGACTCCCAGGGGAGCAAAGGAAAGCGACCTCCATCTTTACATCAAAGCCCAAAGCCTGATTGGAGCTCGAGCCGCGGGTTGGGACGCCCTGCCGGAGCAATCTGGGACAACACCGGATGGTCAGGATTGGCGGGCAGATGTCCTGTGCCGCCGGCCTGGAAAACCCTGGACCGTCGCCATTGAAGCTCAGGTTCAGCTCCAGGGGGAGGAAGCCTACCGCCAGCGGCAAGAGCGCTATGTGGCTTCGGGCATTCGCGCCCTCTGGCTGGTCGCTCATGAGCCTGCGGCCCTGCATCATTATTGGCTTAGGCCTGACCCACATCTACCGGCCTTCAAAACCACAACCTGGAAGGATCAGGATGGCCAACCGGGAGCGCATGTGCATGTCGACCACCTGTCGCTCAGCATCTCTGATTTTGTCACCGGTGCCCTCACTGGTCAGCTTCAGTGGTCCGGAAATGGCCGGCACGGGATCATCACACTTGTTCTTCGTGAGGACCAATGTTGGCACCGCACCTGCCGAAAAAGAGTTCTCCTGGCCTACAGGGCTGAGGCGCCACATGGGAGACCTCTTGAACTTGAGGTGGTCCAAGCGATGAACGGCTATGCAGACGCTTATACCAAGGCTCAGGCGGCTCTTCCTGATCTCGCAGAAAGCCCACTGCGCTTCAGAAAAGTTCTCACGTCGCGCTGTCCCCATTGTACACGGGAGATCCGTTATCAGCGCGAAGATTGGGCAGGCCAGAGCGCCGCTTATAAGTTGCCAATCGGCATCAATATTCCGGAGCAGGGAAGCCAGATCGGCTTACCCCCCCATACCCAGTGGCGCTGGGGGCCCGAGGCCCGCTGGCCCCAGTGGGCTCCCCTCGGTGGCATCGGTCCGATCTCCCATCAGCCTCTTGAGATCCGGCCGAGGCGCCTGGCGCCTAAGACAGGTTGATGGATCTCGATCATCGAGCTTGACGCGAGAGTCATAGGTCCCGCATCCGGGGTGAGGAGCTTGCCGGGTCGCAAAGCTATGTCTAACAATCGGCTGTCAGGAGATCATTCATGCTGCACGTTCCGGCCTACATCACTGCAAAGCCCGGTATGCGCGAAGCTGTGCTCCGGGAGTTCCGGGCGAACATGCCGGATGTGCATGCCGAAGAGGATTGTATCGAGTACGTTCCCGTTGTTGATCTTCCGGCATTCGGACCCTCCCAAACCGAGCTTGGGCCGGACACCTTTGTTGTGGTCGAGAAATGGGCGAGCCCTGAAGCGCTCAGAGCGCACGCAGTCGCCCCACACATGCGGGCCTATAGTGAGGGGACGGCTGACATGATCGAGACCCGCGTGATCCACGTCCTGTCGCCTCTCTAAAATCCTCCCTGAAGAGTCGCCCCTGCTGCTGGAGCTCTCCTTTGATTACATTCTACTACAATCTTGCCCGAACCCGATGAAGGTGGCGCTGTGCCTGGAGGAGATGAACCTCCCGTATGAGCTCAAGCCCGTGGATACCCGTAAAGGCGAGCAGCACCAGCCGGACTTTCTGGCTATCAATCCGAATGGCAAAGTGCCTGTGATCATCGATCAGGATACCGGCGCAAGGGTCTTCGACTCGAATGCAATCCTGCTCTACCTTGCGGAGAGGACCGGACGGTTTCTGCCCGACAGCACACCGGTTGCGCGGGGTGAGCTTCTCTCTTGGCTGATGTTCGTTGCAACGGGCGTCGGCCCATTCTCAGGCCAAGCCGTGCATTTCAAGCACTTTGCTCCTGAGCCCAAGAACTACGCCGTCAATCGTTATCTATACGAAGCGAAGCGGCACTACGGTGTCATTGATGCCCATCTATCCGGGCAGCGCTACATGGTGGGTGAGACTTACACCATCGTGGATATGGCCTTATGGGGATGGGCACGCATGGTGCCGTTCATCTTGGGCGAGAACTCATGGGGCGACTTCCCGAACCTCAAGCGTCTCTTCGATGAGATCAGCGCTCGCCCGGCTGCTCAGGCCGCTGCCGCGCTGAAGGAGAAGCACAGCTTCAAAGCTGAGATGGACGACGAAGCCCGCCAACATATGTTTCGGCATTTGGCCGCCCCGGCCAGCTGACTTCTCACCCGTGCCGCGGCTCCTCCGTCCAGTATGCAGAATCGCCACTGGGCGGAGATAAATGCCGTAGAGTAACATAGATGTCCAGGGGAGTTCCCCGTCGGATGCTGCAGGTACGGCACCCGATGGGACGAGCGGCCCTGGTGCGAAACTGCTAAGGCAGCCTTCCCGCCTTAGGTCCCACAGAATGTCCGATAGACGCGCTGGTGCGGTTCCGGCGGCTCGGAATAGTGGGCGAAAGCGGGCTGATCCTGATAGGGATTCGAGAGAACAGCCAGAAGCTCCTCGAAAGGAGCAAAGTCGTCCCGCTCCACCGCAGCCTGTATCATCGCCTCCACGCGATGATTGCGCGGGATAAAGGCTGGATTGACGGCGCGCATCGCGACTTGGCGGCTTGCGCCATCCTGCGGCTCAAGGCTCAACCGCTCCCGCCAGCGGACGGCCCAGGCGTCGTAGGCGAGCGGGTTGATGAAGAGGTTTCGGACGGCCTCGTCTCCCGCAGGACCAGCGGCAGCATCGCTCAGCCGCCGGAAAGTCAGGGTGAAGTCAGCCTGGTTCTCAGCCATCGCGTTCAGCAGATCCCCGGCCAGTGTCAGGTCTTCCTCGCGCTCCGTCAGCAGCCCGAGCTTGCGCCTGAGCCCCGCGTGATAGGCCGCCTCGAACTTACCCGAGAAAGCTTCGAGCGCCTCGCTCGCGTCAGCCACGGCCTTATCCTCGTCCAGGAACAGGAGCGGCAGAAGCGTCTCGGCCAGCCGGGTCAAATTCCAGAGGCCGATGCGCGGCTGGTTGCCATAGGCATAGCGGCCCTGGCGGTCGATGGAGCTGAACACCGTTGCGGGATCGTAGGCATCCATAAAGGCACACGGGCCGTAGTCGATCGTCTCGCCGGCGATGGACATGTTGTCGGTGTTCATCACCCCGTGGATGAAGCCGATGTGGAGCCAACGGGCGATAAGGTCTGCCTGGGCTGCAATGACTTGGTCTAGAAACGCGCGATAGGGCCGGTCGCTCTCGGCAGCCTGCGGGTAGTGCCGGGCAATGACGTAGTCCGCAAGGAGGCGTAGCCCCTCCACATCCTGCCGGGCTGCGAAGAACTGGAACGTGCCGACCCGAATATGGCTCGACGCCACCCGGGTGAGAACCGCACCGGGAAGCAGCGTCTCGCGGGCAACCGTCTCTCCGGTTAACACTGCCGCAAGCGCACGCGTTGTCGGCAGGCCGAGCGCTGCCATGGCCTCGCTGAGGAGATACTCACGCAGGACAGGTCCCAACGCCGCCCGCCCGTCGCCGCGGCGTGAGAAGGGTGTCGGACCCGAGCCCTTGAGCTGAATGTCCCGACGGATGCTATTTTGGTCTACCACTTCGCCAAGGAGGATGGCGCGTCCATCGCCGAGCTGTGGCACAAACTGCCCAAACTGGTGCCCGGCATAGGCCATGGCGATGGGCTCGGCCGCATCCGGAACGCGGTTGCCGGACAGAAGCTCAACTCCGTCAGGACTGGAGAGGCGATCAGGGTCGAGGCCGAGGTGTAATGCGAGATCCCGGTTCAGCCGGACGAGCCTTGGAGCTGCGACGGCTTCGGGTTCTACGCGCGCATAGAACCGATCAGGCAGGCGCGCGTAGGTGTTGTCGAAGGGAAAATGAATTGTCATGGGACCGATTTCACCGTCGGGACTCCGTGAAATCGTAGCTGGCCCTCCTGAAAGCAAGGGGCAGAGGCCACAACGTTCCTTGTTATATGAGAATGAGCGACGCCTTAACGTCGCTCCCTAGATTCGACAGGCACTGCGTTGGGCTGCCACTCGAGAGCGCCCTGTCTTTATGCTGTCAAGGCAACCATACCCGTTTCAGCAGCTCGCTAACTGACAGGGTTGGCCTGACATCTTCAACATGTTCCGGTACCGGCTGTTCAGGCCATCGGTGTTGGTGCGTCAGGCGGGATTAGCCGCTCTTCCTTCAACTCGCTCCAGACTGCCGATGGGATCTTCGCCGCCATGAGCTGGCCATTCTCGCGCACCTTGTCGGGATGCTTGGCGCCGGGGATGACCCCTGCCACAACCGGATGCGCGGCGCAGAACTGGAGCGCGGCTGAGCGTAGATCGACACCGTGACGGCGGCAGATTTCCGCTATCCGATCTCGCTTCCGCACCATTTCGGGTGGCGCCTCCCGATATTCGAAGTTGCGTCCGCCCGCGAGCAGCCCGGAATTGTATGGCCCTCCGACAACCACATGCACGCCCCGCTCCGCGCACATGGGGAAAAGGCGATCAAGCGCAGGCTGGTTCAGGAGGCTGTAGCGGCCGGCGAGCAGGAACACATCGGGATCGGACATTTGGAGCGCACGCTCGCACGGTTCGGTCAGATTGACACCGAAGCCCCATCCCTTGATGACACCTTCGTCGCGCAAGCGAATAAGTGCCTTGGCGGCACCGTTCATCGCTACCTCGAACAGTTCCTCCCAGGCAGGGCCATGGTGATCGGCGGCGAGATCATGGATGTAAACGATATCGATCTGGGCCAAGCCAAGGCGCTGATAGCTATCCTCGATGGAGCGCATCGTTCCGTCATAGGAGTAGTCGTACTCGCCCCGGAACGGCAGGCCATGAACGAAGGGCGGGTTTTCCGGTCCGCTCGGATCAGCACGCATAATCCGCCCTACCTTCGTGGACAGGACGAACTCCTTGCGCGGGTAGCGGCGCAGTACATTGCCGAAGCGGTGTTCGGATAGCCCGCTTCCGTAATGAGGCGCGGTATCGAAGTGGCGTACTCCCGTCTCCCAGGCTGCAAGAAGCGCCGCTTCCGCTGTTTCGTCGGATACCACGTCGAACATGTTGCCCAGCGGGGCGCCGCCGAAACCGAGCGAACCGGGCGGAGCGAAGTGTGATTGGGTCATCTTGTATCTTTCCGTTTCAGGGGATGATGCGCTTCAGCTTCAAGCTATCGATGGTGGAGAGGAGCGATAGGCGAGAATCCATTCGTTCCGTAAAGCCGAACCGGTAAATCTTGTTCGACCAAGACTTCGCCCGCCTTTGGCTCAGGAGTTTCGATCTCGCCAACGTGAAGGACGTTGCGTGCCGCGCCCCTGCTCTCGTGCCAGGCCACCTCATCCCAACCTCGCAGTCCTTGTGATTAACCCGTGTTGTCCTCTCAACGCGCTATGGGGACCTGGTTTCCATCCTAGCAGCAGCCCAGGGGAGGCTAACAGAACCGGTCATCACTCGAACGCAGAAGCGTGGCCTCTTAGCTTCCTGCCACACGGGGACCTGGGAATTTGCGTTGCGCCTGACCCTGAACCTCATTCGGGTTGGACGGCTCACCCCGTTCATGGCCGTCCAAGTCGCCGTGCTTGTATTGCTCCTTGGACCATATCCGGGTTCATGCTTGAAATCTTGGCTGTGCGCCGCCATCTCATCGCCCGCCAGAGCAACAAGGTTCATCTCACGCCATGACGACTGCTGACGCCCCTCCCGCCCCTGAGAGCCATACCTTCGAGGCCGATGTCGCCAAGCTGCTGCACCTGATGGTGCACTCGGTCTATTCCGACAAGGACGTCTTCCTGCGCGAGCTGATCTCGAATGCGGCCGATGCCTGCGAGAAGCTGCGCTATGAGGCGATCGCCAACCCTGCCCTGCTCGGCGACGATCCCAAGCCCCGGATCACGCTGCTGACTGATACCGAGAACCGCCGCCTGACAATCCAGGACAACGGCATCGGCATGAGCCGCGATGAGATGATCGAGGCCCTCGGCACCATCGCCCGCTCGGGCACCAAGGCTTTCATGGAGCGGATCCAGGCCGCCCAGGGTGGCGAAGGAGCCCAACTCATTGGACAGTTCGGCGTCGGCTTCTACTCGGCCTTCATGGTGGCCGACCGAGTCGATGTCGTCTCACGCCGCGCTGGCAGTGATGAAGCCACGATCTGGTCGTCCGACGGCAAGGGCTCCTATACGGTTGCGCCGATAGCGTTGGATGAGGCCCCGGCCCGCGGCACCCGGGTGGTCCTGCACCTGCTGGAGGACGCGGCCTCCTACACTGAGCGCTACCGGCTCGAGCGCATCGTCAAGGAGCAGTCCGGCCACGTTCCCGTGCCGATCGCCATCATCGAGAAGCCCGGCGCGGAGCCGCAGGAGGTCGCTGACGGCGCTGCTCTGTGGGCGAAGCCGCGCTCTGAGATCACGCCTGAGGACTACACTGACTTCTACCGCAGCGTGGCCGGCCAGTTCGACGAGCCAGCCCTGACGGTGCATTTCCGGGCCGAGGGCCGCCACGAATACACGGCGCTTGCCTTCGTGCCGGGCTCCACGCCGTTCGACCTATTTGATCCCGACCGTCACGGGCGGATGAAGCTCTATGTGAAGCGGGTCTTCATCACCGACGAGGCCGAGATCCTGCCGCGCTACCTACGGTTCGTGCGCGGACTGGTCGACTCGGCCGACCTGCCGCTCAACGTCTCGCGCGAGATGATCCAGGAAAGCCCGCTTCTGGCTGCCATCAAGAAGGGCGTGACCAGCCGGATCTTGAGCGAGCTCGAGAAGCTCGTGCAGAATGATGCGGAGGCCTACACCAAGGTGTGGGAGGCCTTCGGCCCAGTGCTGAAGGAAGGGCTCTACGAGGATTTCGAGCGACGCTCGACATTGCTGGGCCTGGCCCGGTTCAAGACCACCGCGTCGGGTGGCGGGTGGCGCTCGCTCAAGGATTATGTCGGCTCACTGAAGGAGAGCCAGACGGCCATTTACTATGTGACGGGAACGGATCTCGCCCGGCTTGAGGCCTCGCCGCAGCTCGAAGGGTTCCGGGCCCGCGGCATCGAGGTGCTGCTGTTGCCGGATGCGGTTGACAGCTTCTGGGTCACGGCCGGCATCGATTACGAGGGCAAGCCGCTCAAGTCGGTCACACAAGGCGCTGCGGATCTGGCATTGATCCCGCTGACCGAAGCCAAGCAGGAATTGGACACGAATGCTACAGAAGCGGTGGCGCGCTTCATCCAGTCTGTGAAGGAGACCCTAGGTGCGAGCGTCGCCGACGTCCGCGCCTCTGAGCGACTGACGGAAAGCGCCGTCTGCCTCGTGGCATCTGAGACCGGGATGGACCGCCAGCTGGAGCGGCTGCTGGCCCGAGCCGGGCAGCTGGGATCGGCGGCAAAGCCTGTTCTCGAGATCAATCCTCGCCACGACCTCGTCCTCGCTTTGGCGAACCTCGGAGACGCCGAGCAGCCCCTCCGCGAAGACGCAGCCCATCTCCTGCTGGATGAAGCTCGGATCTTGGACGGTGAGCTCCCGGGCGATGCGAAGGCGTTTTCACAGCGGCTCACCCGGGTGATGCGACGAGGCATGCCTTAAGCGGCGACTGCGAACGATTATTCGCGGGGGCGATCAACAATGACCGCCTCCTGCTACGACGCGGACAACCGCTCAGGCGGTCTTCCGTTTCAAATCGAGCGCCTTTCGCACTTCCGGCGCGACCTTCGTGCCCAGGATCTCGATGGCCCGCATCAGTTTGGCATGATCCAGCACCCCGATGGCCATCTGGATCAGGATACGGTCGAAGCGGAAGATTTCGTGCGCGGCTAGGATCTTGTCCGTCACCTCTGCGGGGCTCCCGACAAAGAGCGCACCGCGTGGACCACGGGCCGCGTCGAAGTGCGAAAGGCTCGGCGGTGGCCAGCCTCGCTCTCGCCCGATCCGGTTCATCACCTCCGCTTGCGGGGCATAGAAGATATCGACTGCTTCCTGAGTAGTGTCGGCAACGAAGCCATGCACGTTGATAGACGTCTTCAAGGTTGCTGGATCGTGCCCTGCCCGCACGGCCGCCTGCCGGTAGAGGTCAAATAAGGGAGCAAAGCGCGCCGGCTCGCCTCCGATGATCGCCAGAGCCAGTGGCAGGTTGAGCACCCCCGCCCGCGCGACGGATTGGGGCGTGCCGCCGACCGCAATCCAGATCGGCAGGTTCTCCTGATAGGGCCGTGGGTAGACGCCACGATCCATAATGGCAGGAGTATGCTGACCGCCCGGCCAGCTGACGCGCTCGCTCTCGTTCAGCTGCATCAGGAGTTGCAGCTTTTCCGAGAAGAGCGTGTCGTAATCGTCGAGTTCATAGCCAAAGAGGGGGAAGGACTCGATGAAGGAGCCGCGTCCGGCCATGATCTCAGCGCGTCCGTGGCTGAGATTGTCCAGGGTGGCGAACTGCTGGAACACGCGAATTGGATCGTCAGAACTCAGCACCGTCACTGCGCTCGTCAGGCGAATGCGGTTCGACTGCGTCGCAGCCGCCGCCAGTGCCACAGCGGGTGCTGAAACTGCATAGTCAGGCCGATGGTGCTCACCGAGGCCGAACACATCAAGCCCCACTTGGTCAGCGAGCACGATCTCCTCCACGAGATTACGGAGGCGCCCGGCCGGGCTGATCCGGCATCCAGTGACGGGATCGGCGCCCACGTCGCCGAAGGTGTAGAGTCCGATCTCCATAAGAATGGTCCTTCCGTAGGGCCTTTGCCCAATCACAACTCCGCTGTCATGGGCACCAGCTGCCCTTTAAATGGCAATGCCCCTGGTGCTCGGCCTATGACTCGTGGGTGAGACACTGGTTACTGCCGGCTGTCGCCGCCTCCTTAGGGGGCGTCTGCATGCACGCATGGTTTCCGAAGCGGGACATAACACACCTCATGTCCCGGTCTAGCGACTTTGAACCCTCGAGCAAGCTTGTGCCTACGCAAGGCAAGCAACTCGGTCTGAAGGTCGATTTCGCCGCTCTTAACGAGGCGAATAATGGTCTGGATGAACCCAACATGAAAACGCATGGAGGTTTGGCGAGTGATAGACCGGCCCGAGACCATAGGTCTGCTGCGGCGACGGCGGCTCTCCGAGGAAGAACTGAGCTAGGAACGTGAACACGCCACTGCCTCCAAAGATGCGGGGAGTGTCACCTCCCCTTCCCTCGATGTGGCTCAGCTCTGCGCCTGGATCGTCACCGAATCGCCGAGACAGCGTAAGCGGTGCGGTGAGCGAAGCGAGTGGAGCCAGATAGGCTGAAGGCCGTCGCGCCCTCTCCTACCCTCATGCTTACGGAAAACACTTACTTTTGCATTTGTCGACTGAACTCTTCTAACGAGTTGTGCATAGTCCAAGCAAAAGCTGACAAAGATTTCTATCAATAGAACATCCGTAGCTTCATGGCGGCTTTGCGCTCAAACGTTGCCCATCAATTTTCCTGGATAGCGCGGCTTCATCATAAACCTTGCATGTTCCGATCGCTGCATTGTCTTATTGTGAGGATCCACTCACCATGCCGCCGAGCCAACTCAGGACCGTGTTGGCGAGAGCTTCCGGAGTATCACGCCCGGAGTCTAAGAAGCGGGTCCCCTCCGGCATGATGTCCCGCGCAGCCACGCAGCGATCTACTTGGGCCAAGCGCCAGTCCCGGATCCGCTCGTTCCGAGTTGGATCGGGGGACATCGTTTGGTGTTCAATGCGCTCACGCAGAACCTGTTCATCAACAGTGAGAAAGATATGAAGGATGGGCTCCCCGCGTCCCGTGAGATCACCCAGGATCTCGTTCAGGTAATCGGGCCGGACAAGGGTCATGGGCACGACGATGTCCTGCCTGTAGTGCTTCCGAAGCTCGATTAGCGCAGCAGCGGTCATTCCTCGCCATAGCGGCAGGTCCTGATAATCTCCGCTCGGAGCGGGAGGGACCATCGACTTGACGATAAACCCGATTTCTTCGGGATCAAACAACAGCAGGTCCGGTCTCCGCTTGCAGAGCCTCTGAGCAAGCGTGGTCTTCCCAGCACCGAATGGGCCATTCAGCCAGATGATCATTCAGGATTCCTCCATAGGCGTGCCAACCCACCTGGCAAACCGCTGCTCAAGATAGTTGACGCCGAATGAGACGATGGGCTGCCCGTCGAACCAGGAGTCGTGCGCGTTTGCTACTCGGCCCTCGGCGGCTCACAATCCATTCCCTATGCCATTCTTCGCCTCCGCATGGCGAGGAGCTCGACGGCGAGGTCGATCTTGCCGGCTTTGACCATGCGGGTGAGCGCGCGGAAGTAGCCGCCCGGGTTCTTGATCCGGCTCTCGCCACCGTTCCTGGCCACATCGTCCTCGTAGAGCTGCAGGGTGTAGATCACCGCGATCGCCGCCCTGACGGTGCCGATCTCCTCCACGGCCTCGGCCCAGGCGCTCTCATGCGCCCCGAGAGAGGCCCTCAGGTAGCGCCCGGCCGAGACGATGTCGGCCAGATCCCGCACCGGTTGGCCGTAGTCGCTCAAGGTCGGGCAAGCCTCAAGGATCAATTCCGGTGATAGGTGCTCCGGGGTTTGTTCGGTTGAACGAACCGCCTCAGCTTTCTTCGGAAAGCCTTTGTTACAAGGCTCACTAGGAGATCCGTTGTTGTTATCAGAGTGCCGGACTCCGAGTCCGGCATTGCCCGCTTCAAAGAATACTTCCTCAACCTGGGTTCTCAACAGCTGCCAGGCCTCCAGCAGGTCCGCCGGCAGCGTCACCTTCGACCGGGCTGGCGTGCGGGCCTGCAGGCTCTTCAGCTCGCCCTCGAAGGCCGTGCGGTCGACCTCGGGGAAGTGCTCCGCCAGGGCGCTCAGGGCCTCCTCGGTCGCTCTCCGGCAGATGGTGACCTCGTCAAACGCCCGCTTCTGCACCTCGCGCAGCTGCTTCTGCTCCATGAGCATCACGGCCCAGTCGCCCCGGCGGGCATAGACCGGGGTCAGATCGAACCCGAAGGCGTCGACCACCTGTCCCGCTAAGTCCTTGACGGCATAGCGCTTGCCGTTGGGCGAGTCCTTGGGCGCCAGCAGCTGCAGGTCGATGAGCTGGCGCAGGATGCGCCGGATCGCCCGCTCGGTCAGGCCGGTGCGGCTCATGAGGTAGTCGTTGGATGGCCACACCAGCAGCCGCTCCCATTCCTGCTCGCCCCAGCAGGCGACCAGTTCCGAGAGAACGGCCCGCTGGGCGGGCCTGAGGTCGAGCGCCTTGCCGGCGTCCCGGGCCGCGGCCGACAGTTCTTTACGCGTAACCGTGCGCTCCGCCTCGAGCACAAGTTTCCTTGTGGCCAGAGCGGCATGTCTCAGCCGCCGGCCTCCTGACGATGCAAGCTGCATCGTACCCTCCTATGTGAGGGCAAAGCGGGAGCGTTCACCGAAACCGATGCTCTTGACAGTCAGCTTGTCGGGATGGCATAAGGAAGCTGCAACACTTTCCTGATGGCCACCCCTCGGTGGTTCTCCAAAGGCCCTCGAAGTTTCCAGCTTCGTGGGCCTTTTGCTTTGCCTGGGTTACGTCACGACATTTCGCTCCTTATGGGCAAATGCGGTCTCGAGGGCGTGGGTGATGGCGTCCTGACGGGACTTGAAGCGACCGTTCTCGACGGCTTCGTCGATCGCTGCGCTTATCATCCCTGGAACCCAGACGTTCATCTCCTTGTCACCTCGCTCACGGCGAGACTGACGGAAGCGCTGAACCCGCTGGGCTTGCTTTGCATCAGGCATGGCATCCACCCGTTACACTCGTGCCATATCGAGTGATGACCGATTCTGAGTTGGCTGTGGAGTCGCGCGTCAAGAATCCATTCACAATAGATCGATTCAGCGGTGGGAAACTTCTTTGACTAGAATCATTTAGCCCAAAAGGCCGAGTCAATTCGCATGTAAAAGCCCGGTTCCGGGTGATTCCAAGTTACACACTGGATTCGATGTTGCGTAGTATTCAGCCCGAGGTTGGACTCGCGATCCCGCATTATGATTCGGGCGCGGTGGAAAGGAAGTGGTTAAGAACTGTTAACGGAACCACGAAGGCGGCTGGATATTTAAGCTAGATTCAAGGATGCCGCTATCGGGTCCGTCTTGGTTGGCCGAGGCAGCCCTTTGTCCATCCTCCGTCGGATTTCCTGGCGATTTGAGTGTGTCCCGCACGGGAAGACGTAGGCGTGATTGCCGTTGTGGCGCATCTTGCTAAATGGTCCTTCCTGTAAGGCGCGACGGATGTAGTCAGCTTCCTTCTCACCTGACGCGATAGCAGGTGCCCCATGGGAGCGGAGAAAATCATAGGCGTAGGCGGCACCCCGCTCCCCGTTCTGGAGTTTCGAGAGAGTCCGCGGCGACACGATGGAGCCATCTTGGGTCAGCCAATGGGTCCGTGCCTTTCCACGACCGAGATAGGCGCTGGACCCGCCGCAGGCCTGATAAATCCGGCCCACATGACCAACGTGGATCAGATCCCCGGCAGCGCTCGTCCGAGGAACGGGATCGTTATATGACAAACAGAGGTCGTAGTATGGCCTTCGGTCAGGACGCTGTTTGTCCTTTGCCAGCATCGAAAGGGCACGCCGAAGAAGCCAAGTTTCTCCGTTCCCACCAACGTGGTCCTTCAGTACGAAGCGTCCAAGTTCGCAGAATTTGGCATCGCTGGGCGCCCCATAGGCAGCATGGGCACCGAGAACACGGCAATACCCACGAGTTCCTCCTGGAATGGAGCGACTCGTTCAAACATACTGTAGGCCGCGGCCGCAGCGGGATAAGAGCCGGAGTAGTGATGCCTGATGACGAAATCACGAGCCACGGCATCTCCTATCGGGTTCACTGAGAACAGGCTCAGATCGATAGGCTCCTGAGAGGGGCGATAGGACGCGCGGCGGCGATTCCACAGCATCGATAGATCGAAGAGCGATAGCTGGGTCATTCCCGAAGGTGATTTGAGAGAGGCGGCTGCGAGAACTGGTACCGGGGCGGTGAACGTCGCGACGGGCCGGAGCCGAAAACAGAAAACCCTGCGTAGCGGGGGCAACAGCTACGCAGGGTTCCCTGGGGGTAGGATCAGTCAGGTCGATCCTTGACGCCAGAGGTAGGCGCTGGCTCTTAACAAAAGCTTATCGAGAAGGCGGATCCACAGGCAGGAGTTTGAAAGGTGTGATGGCACTATCGGGGATCGGCGCACTGTATCTCACCTGGCCGGTGATCTTGAACACCGGGGCCCAAGGGATTACGCCGGCGTCCCATTCGGACTGGGTGTAGCCCAGGACTAGGATGTCATCGGCCATGATTTGCGCTTCCTGATCCATATCTGGCAGCAGGTGCGCCGGGTCTAGGACCGTCGTGTCGACCTCGAGGACAATCAAGTCGACCGGCCACTCTTCACCCCGATTGCAATCAGCGTAGTTCGTGGCGATCCCGACTTCGTCTGTCGGAAAAATGACCGGCACATCCCTACTCGAATGCATGCTCGGTTTCAGGCCATGGTCTTTGATCTGACCATGAACAGCGGGGGCCCAGATGCCGTGATTGTCGGTGGCATTGGGATTGTATCGATAAAGAGGGGTTGCGTGGAAAAGCGTACGCGGGAGAACAGCTGTCATCAGAAAGCCAAAACCCCGCGCAGCGATGGGACAGCTGCACGGGGTTCGCTGGATTAAGGTCATCTGAGCAAGGACCTTAATGTGAGGATGGCATGGTATGGTTAATGGCTGCTTAAGGGAGATCTAGGCTGCCATCCGCTTAAAGAAGCGATGTTGGCCCCCAAGCACGTACTCAAGCATACACTCAGAAGCGACCCACCGGCGGCCCAGAGCCTCGGCAACGGCGGCAGTCGTGAGAGAGCCGACGAAGGGTTCAAAGACAAGGTCCTTGCGCCGCGTGAGGAACTTGATGAACGTCTCAGGCAGTGCGGCTGGGATCCTGGCTGGATGAACTGGGAGCCCGGCCGCCTTAACGCTCCAGATGTAGTCGGAGTTGCTCTCGGTGTTGGCTGCTACAATGAGGTTGCCTGGAATGGCACCACCATTGCCATTGCCGAATCCGCCTTCTGCCATCTTGTATTCGGCTGGTCGCATCGCTGCTTCCTGCCCTTCTCTCTTCAGGACTGCCTTCATGCTTTCGGAATAGGGGACAAGAACCTGCCGATTGTCAGCATACGGATTGTCCGAGGCAGACAACCTGTTGCAGCCCCCGAAATGAGCAGACAGGGCTTCCCACTTGGCCGAAATGCTGCAGGAGTGCGGTATCAAGGCCGACCCATCCACGATCTTCCGTTGGGTACAGCGTTATGCCCCTGAGCTCGAGAAGTGGGTCCGTCAGCACCAGGGATCCCGTTCCGGATCGTGGCGTGTGGATGAAACTTATGTGCGGGTCGGTGGGAAATAGAAGTACCTGTTCCGTGCGGTCGACAAGCATGGGCAGCTGATCGACTTCATGCTCTCCAGTCGTCGCAACACCCGAGCCGCGTATCGTTTCTTGCCCAAAGCCCTCAATATGATGAGCGACTATCCTCCATGCTCGACTACAACCGACAAACTGGCCTCATACCCGAAGGCCATCCGACGCTTACAAAGCGAAGGGCTGCCGGCGAAAGATGTCGAGCATCGGACCTCGAAATATCTCAACAATGTCATTGAGGCGGATCACGGCGCGCTCAAGCGGATGATCCGGCCGACCCGTGGCTTTCAGAGGATGAAAACCGCCTCCGCGACCCTTAAGGGATTTGAGATCATGCGGATGATCCGCCGCGGCCACTGCGTCCTTCCACAGCCTGGCGCGACAGGCGAAATCCGTCTTGTGAACCAGCTCTTCGGTCTTGTCGCCTGAGCAATCCACTCAGGCTGAGTTCGTCATGTCCATTCCAGGTTCATGCACCCAAGCCATCCTTCTTCCAAGTGAGCAGGATCGGATTCACGGACTGGTGATTTCCGGCACAGACAAAGCGCAGATCGCGAAAAGGATCGAAGCCTACATAAAGCGCAACGGCTGGGTGGGGATCAGCATGGTGCGCTTATTGATATGGGCCTAGCGGCCTTTTGGCAGCATCCGTGCTTCGAAAAGCTCGATCCGACCGCGAGAGAGAAGATCGTACGTTTCGCTTCTATGCGGGAACACATAAACGATAAGGCTTGCGAGATTTACGTCGGCACTACAGGCGAGGGTAAGCAACCCAATTTCCGATTGAAGTTCCCGAATGGCGACGAGGATCATAATGGAGCCACGTATGATCCGGTGTCTAAGGGATTCAAACCCAAAGACGACATTAATAATCCAGAGAATTTAGCCCGCTTATTCATCAGAAAACTCTCGTAGGCGTCGTCTGAACTCAAACGCGATTGGCGGCGCACGTCTTTCCCTTCCGGCGCCGCTACTCGAGGCAGTCAGGCCGCGGCTTCGCTCTCTGCCGATTTGCCTGGTCGAGGAGCGCTGGCCAAGCTCTGTTCAATGAGCTTGCGGGCTTCTGTGTCGGTGATTTGGTTCACCGCTGCGACCTCCTTGATCATGAAGTCCAGAGCACCCTCGAAGATCTGCCGCTCACTGTAGGAAGCTTCTTCCTGCTGCGGGCCTCGGTTCAGATCCCGCAGAACCTCAGCGATAGCGACGAGATCCCCGGTTCCGATGCGCTCCTGGAAATCTGCCGCACGGCGGTTCCACATGCCGCGCTTTGCGCGAGCCTTTCCGCTGAGAACCTCAAGGGCCTGCTTGACGACAGCCGGCTCCGATAATTTCCTCAAGCCGCTGCTTTTCGCCTTTGCCAATGGGATGCGAACCGTGAGTTTGCCAGAGTCGAAAGTGATCACGAGGAGTTCGAGTTTGAATCCAGCGATCTCTTGCTCCCCAATTCCTGTGATCAGACCGACGCCATGGCTCGGATAGACGACTGCTTCGCCAGTCTGGAAGGTCAGAGCGTTGTTCTTCGTCGTCATGCAGAAATGATCTCCTTGAGCTACAGACGGTTCTGATGCTGAGCCGATCTGTGTCGCAGACGTCGAACTCCCTACGCTCGCGAGGGAGCGTAGATGATTTGAACTCGATATCTTTGGCGCGGTTCCCGCATATCGGATTCCCACCGTGGCTGTGCAAGGGGGAGGTTCAACGATGGTCTACGCTCGCTACGCTGGAGCTGTTACGGCGCGGTCTCATTCTCAGAGACTTGATGGCGCCGCTTAGATGCAATTCGACAACGGTAGGGTGCTTTTGGTTAACGTTCCGTTTACGAGAGCGGAATCGGCTTCAAACCGGACAAGGGTGGCTTAAGTCCTGCCCTCTGCCGGGCTCGACGCCGAAGTTCTTGGCAGCCGGCATCGAGACTGGCTCCTGGCGGGTTGATGTGTTCGTAGTCGCCCCAGAAGGCTTTTCGGCCTGCAGGTGACCGATCAATGCCGGCAAGGATCTCCAATTGTCCAATCGTACTGGCCGCCCGGAGAATTTTCTCGATCGGATGTTCCGGCGGTGGTTTCCTCCGGCTACTAGACATGGATTCTCCTTGGTGAAAGTGGACTGAGGGCGATTGGCGGCGCAACCCCTTCCCTCCTGGTGCCGCCAATCGAAGCTGTCAGGCAGCCAAAGCTAACTTTGGGATCGAAGCGGTCTCGGCTTCACCGTCATCGCAGGTGAAGGCCAGTACGCTCTCATCATGACGCTGCTGCCAGTCGATCTCCCCTGCCTCGAGGAGTTCGCGCATCTGCTCACGGGCGCAATGAAGTCGTGCCTCGAACGGGCTTAAGGGGGCTGGCATTCTCAGATCGAGAAGCGCCGGAGGATGGCGGTTTTCGCCGGCCGGAGCCTGAAGGGCTTCGATCTGCTTCAGGTACCATTCGGTCATGATCTGGGCGAGGAAGCGGTTGGTTTTGCTGATCCCGGCTTCCCGCGCCTCGACCCTGGCCTTCGTGCCGTAGGCCTGAGAGTCGACGGTCGCCACGCGGGAATGCTGGCGGAGTTCGGCCGCCCCTATACCTTTGAGACCGAACAGGTGAAGCTGGATGCTGGTCCCGCGGAGTTCCCGGTCGAGGGTTTCGATGACCTGCAGAATGCCCTGCGGCCCATGAAGGTGCCGCCGGCACATGGAGCCGACGCCAATGATCGGAAATCCCGAGAGATGGGCATCCGCTCCAGGCAGCGGACGTAATCCTCCGGCAACCAGCCCTGTAACACAGGCATCAAGCGGTTGAGGATGCCCCGTTCTCGGGCGCCGCGGATGCAGGCCCGATTGAGGTCCACCGTCTCGGAGATCCTGTCGAGGACCAGATCGCGGTTTCCGGCGATTTCGGGTTCCACGCAGAGGTCAGCGGATGAGGTCCATTTCCAGGGATAGGCCGCGCACAAGTCGAGGTATTCATCCACGGACCAAGGCGGTGCGCGGTAACGACTTGCAGCCGCGAAATCCGCGCTATCAAGATACGCCTCTAAACCATTGAGATAGTGTAGGTTATTGGTTCTGAACCCGTGCCAGACGGGAACGCCGCTGTTGTCCTTCTTCCGAATGGAAAGGGCGTTCGCACTGATCAGAACCGGCGCATTCAGGGATCGGGCGGCGTCGATTAGCGGCCCTCTCATGACATGAGGGAGGCCGTAGCAGAAACTTGAGCATGAGTTCTTTGTCCGGAAGGGCGGGGTTGGGGATCGCAACGGGCAAAGAAAAAGGACCGGCGGAAATCACCGATCCCTCCGACTTTTCAGCATGTTAGAGAAATAGCTTAAGCTGCCACCTCAATGGTGCTCATGCCGCTGTTTACGGTAGTGCCGATGGTTGAGCCATGCGGCACCCCATGCCATTCCCAGAACGAGAGCCGGGGTGATGACGAAAGCCAGTAACGCAGTTCCATTCATGGCTCTAAATCCCTAAGGACAAATCTTGCTGCAAAATGTATCCCAGCCGACGTACCAAGGAAACCCAGAACGGCCAGGCCAAGTTGCCATGGTGCTACATTTTGCCCAAATCCGTTGATCTGGAATATGATGCCGACGATCGGAGATGCAACCCCTAAGGTTAGAACTGCCGACGACGCTCGATCGATGTTGCTGGCGAGAAGTTTGATCCGCTCGTTTCGGATGTGCTTCATCTCAAGCCGCCTCCCTCCTGGATCTGAGTCCGGTTGAACTTTCTGGGGTTTGTCTTCCCTTTCGCTCATTGGGAGGGCTTCTAGGTTCCTTAAGCGACTTTGGTGCCGCCGCGTGCGGCGATGGCTTCCAAGGCTGCCTCCGCTCCCTGCTGCAGGCGCAGGTCAGACAGCTGCTGGCGCAGGCTCAGGTACAGCGGCCGGAAAGCTGGGCCATTCCTTTCCACGAGATCGGCGAGGATATTGACGGCCTTGAGGAGCTTTTCCTCGGTGATGGGTTCACGGTCATGGGTGGGCAAAGCCGTCATGGTGCGTACTCCTTACAAACGAGGAGGCACACTGCCGCGATCGTCTTGATACAAGGTTAAGCTTGCCCAAGGCTTCTGAGGGATCCGAGTTAAGTGACTGATCGTGCGGCGTCACCCTCACACAATGCTGACGCGGTAACTGGCTGTCGGGGAAAGGGGGCTCCCATGTGCAAGAGACAGATCAGGAAGACGCCGGCACCGCCGAAGCCGTGCAATGACAATGAGCCACGTACCGTCAGCTTTTTGGCGCCACGGCGGCAGATTGCGTACCGTACGGGCATCCTGGCGGTAGCCTTGGAGCGGACGGAGCGTGTCAGGCTGGATGTCCTGACTGCGGGTGTGATGACGATCCAGGGGTATAAGGATCCGTTAACCGTCCTCGCGCGACGATAGACGGCCTGATCAAGACTGGGGGAAATGGCATGAATGTCGTGGTTTTTGCGTCCCGCAAGGGAGGTTCCGGAAAGAGCTCCCTTGCCGCGCATTTGGGGAGCTACATGGCCGAAAATGCTCGGCCGACGCTGCTGATCGATGCGGACCCGCAGGGGTCGCTGGCCCTTTGGCACCGGATTCGGGGCTCTCAGGATCTCGCGCTTCACATGGGCACCAAGCATCTCACCGCCACCTTGGCGAAGGCGCGCCGCGCCGGGGCTGAATGGGTTCTGATCGACACGCCGCCGAACGCGGACGCCCCTGTCGCCGAGGCGATCTGGCATGCGGACCTCGTCGTGATCCCGATGCGTCCGGGGCTGTTCGATGTCGATGCCGTCCAGGCCACGATCAAGGTTTGCCGTGAGCTCAAGAAGCCTTATGCGGTGGTGATCAACGCGGCTCCGGCCAAGAATGGCTCGGAGGATCCGATGGTGGCGGATGCCCGAGGGGCGATGCGGGTGCTCGACATTCCAACCTGGGGTGGTCAGATCACCCATCGCCCGGAACTGTCGCTCTCCCTGGCCCATGGGGCTGGCGTGAACGAGTCCCACTTCGGATCGGCTGGATCGGAGGAGATCGGCAGCCTCTGGCGCGCGCTCACAAAGAGCTTTGACGCGATGAAGGCGATGTCGGGCACCCAGGCTCAATCGGCCTGACCGCTACGAACGAGCCAATGGGCGGTCTTCAGTACTGCTGAGTGACACAGCAGCGGCGCAAGCAAGCGTCTGTGTCACTAGCCTTGTGGCTCTGTCGGTCTCTTACCGAGCGCCGATACGATGTCACTCGTATCGTAGTAGAAGGGTGTCGCCCCAATCAGGCGCTCACCATGCCGCACGGAAGTTCGAAAAATTGTCAGTCCTTGAGGCACGACGCTAGGCTACCTCGAATGAAACCTGATTCCCGCATATACATCACCGGGGCTTCGTGCGCAGGCGTGACGACCTTGGGCCGGGTGTTGGCACGGCGGCTTGCTATCCGGCACTTGGACGTCGATGACTTCTATTGGATGCCGACGGACCCTCCGTTCACCACAAAGCGCCCTCCTGAGGAGCGTGTCAGCCTCATCCGTCACGAGCAAGGGAACGACGGGTGGGTGCTGACTGGCTCCTTCGACGGTTGGGGGGACGCGCTTATCGTCGATGCTGATCTCATCGTGTTCGTCGACACACCGACACCGGTCCGGATGGAACGGTTGCTGGTGCGCGAACGAGAACGCTACCGAACCCGGATCGAGCCAGGCGGCGACATGCGCGAGATCCATGTCGCGTTCCGCGACTGGGCATCGCAGTATGACGACCCTGCATTCTCGGGACGCAATCGGGCCCGGCATGAGGCTTGGCTTTCGGTCCAAGCTGTCCCTGTCCTTCGCCTGGATGGGACGCTTGACGTCGAAGAACTCTCAACGACAGTGATGGCTGCCCTGACTGGGGAGCGGCGCGCCCTCCCTTCCAGCGAGCACACAGCGTAGCGCGCATCGGCACTCCACTCGTTACTACCGTCCGTGGGGACATCATTGAGTTGCAAAGGTGCCTCGGATCGGGGGCCAGGATCCCCGCGCTCGCGCGATCTCCCGACGGCCAACCAGCGGACCCGAATTTCCGAGAAGCGCCGTTACGCAACGAGGCAGAACCTGAGCTAAAGCAGGGCTTGGGTCCCTTGTCTGATCAAGAGCAGGCCGCCAAAGACGACCACCCCATCGAGGATCCTTGCATGGGCTGTATGTGAGAGCCCTCGGGTGAGGCGCTTTGCCAAAAACGCTCCCGGTAGCGCGCTCACACCGATCAGCAGTGCCATGATCCACGCGGAGGGCGGCAGCGACCCGGCGGATTGAAAGACAAGGACCTTTGCAAGGCCGAGGACGAGCGAGATACCGGCATCCGTTGCGATAACCGCGGCCCCTTGCAGCCCCGCCGCCAGAAGGATCGACAGCAGCAAAACCCCGGCACCTGATGTACTCCCCGTGATCAGCCCATACCCGACTGCCGCAGCGGCAACCTGTGATCGGCTCAGATGCCCTCGCACCCGTTTGAGGACCCGACGCAGTGGCACGAGCAGCACCAGCATGATGCCGATCAGCAAGGTGACGGCCGGTCCGGACAGGCGGGTGTAGAAATACGCGCCCATGAAGCATGTCGGCAGGGCGACAGCGGCAATCAGGATCGCCGTCCGCCTGTCAAACTCCGTGCGGAAGGCCGTCACCCTGCTCGCATTCGTCATGAGAGCAGACAGACTGATGATCGGGACCACAAGTTCAGCGCCAACAATGGGGATGAGAACAGGGGGTAACAGGAGGCCTGTCCCGTAGCCTGTGATACCGCCGAGCAACGATGCGGCGAATGCGACCACCGCAACCAGAACATAGGATGCGGCTCCAACGCCATCGATGAACATGACCATGGTTCAACTATGAACCTCGGATGGTGATGTCAAACAGCGCAGGTGCATAGCACAAGGGTTATGCACCACTCCCAAAGAGCATGAGCGTAATTTCCGATAAGCCTTTATGCAATGAGGGTAGAGGATGAAGTGCGCTTGGCTCGGTAGCGCAGTACGCACCAGCTTCCGATCAACGCAGGAAGCAAAGTGGCGAACATCATGAGTGTCCGATGAACAGGCGTGAAAGCATCCGGGCCGTCGAGAGAGAATGGATATCCGAGCAGCGCGTCCTGTCCGTAGATGACCAAACCGCAGACGGGCACAAGCAGAGGCACTGTCCAAATTGGAGCCTGCCCAAGGCGACGCACAAGAGCCGCTGTGATTGCCGCAGCCGTGACTAAGGCCCCAGACAACTGCACCAGTGCGATCCCCAAGCCTACGACTATCCCGAGGAACGGAATGAGCAGGAGGGCGTGAGCTTGTGACCGGTTTGGGTTCTGCTGAACGACGTCGATCCAGAAGACGTCCCAGCTCGCACGGGCCATCACGGTCAGGATCACAAAACCAAATCCGCTACAGATGACCGTCCAAAAGGCTCGGGTCGGAGGGCTGATCATTGCTGGGTAAATCCAAGGGTCGTGGGCCTGCATAGACCTTTTAGACCGAAGGGTGTGCTGAGTTGATGATGAATTTTGCAGAAGTCCATTTATTGAATGATCTTCCATCAAGCGTTATAAAGCAACACCCGCTTGCCGCTCTGATCGAAACGGATGTTGAACCCCAGCCCGGTGTAGAACGACCCAACATCATTGCCTGGAAGAACCGTGCCCGTCAGGCGTCTGCCTGTTTCAGCAGCTTCTCGCTTCATCTGCTCAATTGCGGTGGTCCCAATCTTCTGGTGCTGAGCCTGCGGATCAACACACAGCAGGAACAGGATCAATGCGTCATCGGCTTCCTTGATGATCGAGAAGCCATCGAAGGGGCTCACAAGTGAATAGACGGTCGTCCGGTGCTCAAGGCAGGTCCTTGCCAGGTTCAGCCGTTGAAAGCCCTCATCCCAGCCGAAGTTTGCCTCGATCACTCGCCCCATAGCTCTCGTGTATACGGAGAAAAGCGCGTCGAAGTCGGCCTCTGTGTATGGTCGCGCGTGCAAACCCGTCTCCTGCTCACGAACACCCGGGTCTACGACTGACCCGGGAGATGGCTGACCACCAGCGCAAGAAGGCCGAGGGCCAGGAGCAGGACCAACAGCAGGGCAGCCCGACTCAATCTCTCATGACGGGCTAACTGGGCTTGAGCCGCCTCAACCTTGCGGCGTTGCTTGTCCAAGTTGGGGTTGAAGCGGGGCACAATCCACCATGAAATCGTTTACATCGAAGCTCGCTTATCAGCCTCGCATTCCCATGGGAATAGAGTCCGAACGCGTCATATGAGGCGGTGTGTGGAACAGCACATGCAACGATCCATTAGAGCATGATGCAGGTCGAGCCGACGACGATTTCGCGGAATGCCCTTTATAGAACCGGATAAGGTGTCTTTTGAGCGTATTCGGAAGAATTTTACGGTGACCGAGTGGATGGTTCAGTAAATAGCTAGTCTAACAGTGTCAGAGCGCACCTCGAGAGCCCACCGGAATACTTAGAAATTCTATCAGTCGGTCTTATCGCCAATCCCCGAGGAAAGGGTGGGGATGATCCACCCTTTCCTCACTTTTCAAGCAGTGAGCACCCGGTAAAACAGCCTCATCTCACCGGGCATTCCCTCTATAGGCACTGCCCGATCAAGGACGCCGGCGTTCGCTTCGATGACCTTGATCGAGGCAAGGTTCGTGTCCTTGCAGGTGATCGCAACTCTTTCGAGGCCCTCTGCCTTTGCAATCGGAAGAAGGAGCCCCAGGGCAGCCGTGGCATAGCCACGACGCTGCTTCCACGGCACCACCGAGTAGCCGATGTGCCCCAGGGTGTAGGGCGGCAACTCCTCTGTCCCAGGCCGGAAACGCAACATGATGCTTCCGCAAAACTCGCCATCCCAGATCCAGAAGAGATGGAATGGCAGGCGCGGAACGATCGTCCCGTTGGCAAGTGTGACAGTGCCGTTTTGATCGGTGAGGCACTCAATGAAGGATCCGGGATCAGCACGCAGGGCCGTGAGCTGCTCCTGGCTCACATCCCGGGTCGTATCGGAGGACCACCCTTTCTCAAGGGCGACCTCGTAGCCGGGTAGCCGCTCCGGGCTAGGGGCAACAAGTTCGATCCCGGTACGACTGATGAGCCGAACAGGTGGAGGCTTCTGGGAAAAGGGGGTGGTGCTCATTGAGCTCTCCAAGGCTTGGCCACGAGGAGAGCAGAAGTCAGCACCCTACCCGCCTCGGGAGGGTCCGCAGGATGATCAGGCTGTCCTCAACGCAGCACCGTTCCCGCACACCCTCTCAGGTGCGTGGAATTTTGGGCTTGATTGAACGGGCGAATGATCATGACTTTAATCTTAGCATAGGCGAGCCCAATGCCAAGCCTGATGCTGAGGCGGCAATTTCGCGGAACGGAAGCTTATGGAACGCACGGGCATTATTTTGCCCGAAGAGACCACCCTGGCTTGATGATGCCCGGACGAATTATTTGCGCTCAGGTTGGCGCTCTTTCGGCTGCACGATGATGGTCCCAGCGTTCGGGTGGCGATTGTCCGCCTGCTCTTCCCGCCGGACACCATCACCTTTCATCCGTCCGTCGAAGAGGAACGGTTGAGTTCCATTCGCGCTCGATGCCGCCGGAGCCTGCAATTGACCGGACGGAGCATTTTGAGCGTTGGCGGTTGTTGCGGCCAATGCCAGTGCAAACGCGACTACCAATCTTGTCATGATAGAGTTCTCCTTTTCCTGCCTGGAGTCCTTACTACATTATCACGTGTCCTTAGTTGCCGTTGTGGAGCAACTGGAAACTAGGATGATAACCCTTTTCCAGGTCTTCTAGAATCGTGCTCTGTAACTGGCTTTCGCCGCCGGGCGACCTATAGCAAGGGATTATAAGTCCCTTGCGTCTACAGGCTTCGTCAGAGGTCCGAGTATCCCTTGCGCCTCTGGGCATCGGCCCACGCCTCTAGGGCATGGGCCGCCTGGGCTTCCTCGGGGAAGATCTCGACCTTCTCCTGGCCCTTGGAGCCTACGAAGCCCCAGTTCCTCACCAGCCGGATCGTCCCGAACAGGTCACGTTCGATCATCAGGCTGAAGAACCGCGCCCTGCCCTGCTCCGGGTCGCGCCGATAAAGCACCAGGTGGTGCTTGATGGGTGACCGGGCGTCCGGCATCCGGGACGAGGTCCTTAGGAGGAGCGGCTATTCTGGAGCGCCCGCTCCATTTCGCCCATCATGGCCGCCTCGAGCTCGCCGAGGTCGACCTTGGCGCCCTGCCCGTTCCCGATCGTAGATCCTGCAGACACCTTGGTCACTGGCACCTGCTTGGCCGAGGGGCGGCTTACCGGGATTCGAGCCTGGATGGGAAGCCGGTTCTCGAGGGTGTCAATGAGGCCGTTGAGGGCCTCGTCGGACAGCGGAATCTCTGGAGCCTCATCGAGCCCAGTCAGGGCCAAGGACTGGTTCGTGTAGCGCTCGTCGCCCGTGACCTCAGGACCAAACCAGGGGAGTGGCCGGAATGCCCGCGCCTCGCCGTCTGTCTCGAACTCTACTGTGACGACCTGAAACGAGCGAGGACGGAAAATCTGATCCACCAGAGCGGCCTGATCTCCGATCTGGAGCCTGGTGCGGGCGTAATCGACCTCGCCGGCACAGACATCGAGGAGTGCATGGGCATGAGCCACCGGAACCGCGGTCTGTTCCTCTGTCTCCCCATGAGGGCCAGCCGCCCTCAGGATCAGGAAGGCCCTGTCCTCTTCGAGCCGGACCCAGGAGGTGCGATCGCTTTGAGCCGGGAAGAAGCCTTCAACCTGGCGGAGCCCGCCCCGCTCACGTTGGATGAGGCGGGCAAGGGACGGGGCGAGGAGAAATCGGCGGCGAAGGGTCATGCAATCCAGGAAATGTAATGAATGCGGGGTTTGGCTTCCTATAGGACGGCGTCTGGCCGTGGCAACCCTGAACCGCGCACCGCAGCCCCTTGCCTAGCGGCTTGCCCGGGACGCCTCCTTCTCCCGGATCTGCCGCTCGGACAGGTACTGGCGATCGTAGAGAAACAGCGGGTCAGCGTCTTCGCCCCGCATGTCAGACCATGCAGCGATGTTGGACAGCGGGATGTAATGGTAATGCGAGGAGCCTTTGTGCCGAGGCTCGAAGAGACCAATCTGGTCGTCCGGGCACTCCGCCAAAGCACCTGTGAGCGAGTGGCCTGAAGTCAGATAAAGGGTCACGGCACGGTCGAGTGGCATTTCCTTGAGGCCGGAGAGAGGATCGCTCTTCTCAGATCTCAAGACTAGCGCCGGGACAGGGGCCTTGGCTTTCAGCTTGTCCTGAAGCTTCTCGATAAGGTCAAGGCCCGTGCCGCCGATATGGGTGATGTCCGTCAGGGACAGGGCGTTGGCCTCCTCAGTCGCAGAGAGGGAGACCTGCTCGCAGTTCGCCAGCATGGCGAAGTAGGCATGGATCGTGTTCAGGAGGGCTCCAACCGTCTCAGGTTGATCTCCGGGCTTCTGTTGGGTTGTGTCCACGAGGCGAATTCCTTGAAATAGAAAGCGGCGTCAGGCGGCGATCTGCTGGCCGATCTTGTCGACCAGGTCGTTGGCGCGGGCGATGATCCTGGTCCGGATCTCGCGCTCGCTCTCGGCATACTGATCCGGGTGGTAGATCAGGGTCACTGCGCGGCGAAGTTTCGTGAGCTGAACCTTCTCTTTGATCGGCTGCGCCCGGATGAAGGTTTCGGTAACGGACCAGAGCCGATCTTCCTGAAGATCGGACTGCTTGGCCCCGGGCTCGGGCACCCTCGGACGAGCCTTTTGGTGCGAGGGCTGGAGCGTGCAGGTGAGATCCAGCGAGGAGATGTCGCCGACGGCGAGGTCAGCGACCGGCACCGGGACCGTGAGCTTGTCTGATCCGAAGTCGACAACCAGGGTCATCGACTTCGTAAAGTCACGCTCTCTTCCAGCAAATGCGCTGCCGTAATAGGTCGTGCCGTCCTGGCCGGTTGCGCGCAGCTTGCGGTACATGCCGCCATTCGTGGCCTGAAACACAGCGTCGGTCAGGTGGATAGGGGTTTGCAGGCTTGGCTATTGATCAGTGAGACCGCGTGCAAAAGCGCGCAGGTGCGATGCCCGTTCCTGAGCTTGAAATCATGTGTCATGGGATCCTCCGGTCAACGCTGTGCCGGTAAGGGTGGGTTGCGGTTTGATCGACCCTGCGTCGAGCCCGCGCCGTCGAGCTTCTTCTCTCGGAGATTGAAAAATGCCGACTGGCAGATGATCAGAACTGAAAAAGAAAAAGGCTGGCCCGAACTCAATCGGGACCAGCCTTGTGACGTCTCAGGTATCGAAGGACTAGGCGCCCGTTGGAACCTGGTCGAGGAAACCCACGACCTCCTTCAGGCGCCCATTGTCCAGGGTGGCGAAGTCCGTACCTTTGATCGGCCCGTCTGCGCCCTCGGGGCCGAGCTGCCATGAGAACCGGACGTTGCTGCCATGGCCGTCAGGCTGACCAACTAACGTGAAGCGGAAGCCGGGGAAGCGCTCGTGCACCGCGCTGATGAGGGCGTCAATCTGGTTATGGCCGCTGCCCTGCATCAGTGGGTCGATATAAGTCCCGTTCTCGGTCCAGAGATCGGCCAGCAGCGCCCGCCGACGGTCGGCATTGGTCTCATTCCAGAGAGCGAGGTAGCGGGTGGCGATCGAAGTGGCGTCGGTCATGTGCTGTCTCCTGATGGTGGGCTGGGGTAATCCCGGCATGAGGACCATGGAAGAGACGCGGCATCGGGTCGATTACGCCGGAGGTAATGCTTTACGCGGCGGTCGCGACGATGTCGTCGGCCGCCGTTTCCGGAGAATGGCCGGTCTCGTAGTAATCCCGAGCCTCGCCATAGCAGGCTTCGGGAAGCTTTCCCTTGGCCAATCCCCCGTTCAGCGCCAGCCACCACGGCGAGAATTCTGTGTTGGCCTTCGTTGATGCCGTCTCGAGAAGGCGAAGGCTTGTATTGGTGAAGTAGGTCACTGATCCTCCTTGGGGCTGACAACAAAGGTGACAGACATGCCGATGCGCGCTCACTCCGCGAGTGGAGTGAACACTGGGAACATCGGATGAAATCGGGGAAAAACGTATGCTCGGTAGGCTGCGAGACGCAGAAGAACGCCTTGGCAGAGGTGCTGTCTTGGAAACCTCGACCAAGGCGTTCGTGGTCCAAGGGAATGACACCACACCTGGGAGATAGGCAGCAGACGCAATTCCGTCAACGCTGCTCAAACGAAAACGCCCTGACAGAGTTAGCCGTGCGGAGCTCACTGTCAGGGCGAATTGTTGTGATGCCGGTTGCAACACCACATCGAGATAATACGCCAAGTGTCTGGTCGGTTCAACATTAGGCTGTGCATAAACAGGATTGCCCTGGCAGGAGGCTGAGCACCAGACCTCCCACCAGGGCGCTTGCGATGTGTTCCGGCATCGCAAGATCTATGTAGATGCACGCGCGGCGCAGCACTGTGTGGCGGCGCACATCATCAGTTCCGAGCGCGATCACTGGACCGCACCGTCGAAACGTCACTTGGCTCGGCTGCGGTCGACGCCAATATCACGCAGCATATGCGGGCTGAGTTCGTGACGCAGCGCCTGCTCGAGATCGTGATGCAGGAAAGGATCGAGTTCCGCAGTTGTTAGAGGTCGCTTGTGATCGTTCGCAGGCCCGCGCGGCACGCGAAGGAGTTCAAAGCGGAAGGCGAACCCTACGAAGGGCAAAGGAAAGACAGTCGGTTTCATGGGAGCCACCAGCAGCAAGAGTCATGACGAGGAGAGCGGCGCGTCGGTACATGCAAAGTCGCATAGACATGTAACCCCTCCTCTGGCTGTGGCTGTGAACCGAACGGAAGATCCGCGGGGCAGCTTCAATACCAGAATTCGTCTGTCGTTTCTACCCCTGAGACGCACAATCGTTGATTTCGCCTACGTGATTAGGGTTCAAGCGGTAGTAGGTGGATACCGATGTGCTGTTTGCGGGCACGATCAGCCCGTGTCCTTTCAGTTCATACATCGTGCTAATGCCGATACCGCGAACCATGCGGCCAGAGGCGGTCTTGAGGCGTGCCTTGAACTGCTCCCGCCTGGTGTAGCTGCTCGTTTCGAGCGCATAGCGAAACTCCCGGCTCTCTTGGAGCAACGTCAGGGCTTTCCTAGCCAGTGATGGGAGGGCGGGAAGTTTGCTCATGGTAACCTCTATCTTATGGGGACACGCCGAGTGCAGCGCATCGGATCCGCCAGAGCTCGGTTGCCTGGCAGGCGTGACCAGCCTGACCGAACAGGTCCTGCAGGCCGCTGGCGGACGTGAGCACCGGCAGAAGGTGCGGATTCTCAGCGATGTATTCATCCCAGAGCACCGAGTAGAACGCCCTGACCTCGTCGGCGTTGACGGCACGCTTGCCTTTGGCGTCTCGCCAGGTCAGGCCGGTCGAGCCATCCTCGAACCGCTTTGCGGCCTGATAGATCTCTTCAATGGACCTGCTCCCACGGGCCCTGATCCGGGCCGCGAAGGCACTGAAGCGGCGATCTCCGCGGCTGGAGCATTCAAGGAACGGAGCCGTGCCATGCTGAATCATTTTCTGGGGATCCTTCACTGATTTCGCCAGTCCAAGATTCCAGAGTTCGGTCTTTACTGAGTGCCTGCCGCTTCAGGCTGAGGAGGCGCAGCCTGTTTGTGGCGGTTTGCCCATGCCGGCTTGACGGGATCGCGCCACCCGAGCTTCGCTTCCGGCCGATCCGTGCGGTGGCAGACGACAGCAACACCCTCGAGGATAGCAGTCGCGATGTATGTGCCTGGAGGAGCGGCACGGATAGTCACTTCTCGGTCGCGCAGACCCGGACTTCCCAATTCGTCCTCGTGCACCCGGACCTCCTTGCCGATCCAGGTGTCGGGCGCCCACCACCAACTGCGCTGGAAGAGGATGGTACCATCGTTCCGAACCCGCCGAAGGCCGCCGAGCAGGTACCCGTCCGGCGCCTTGATGTCGTTGGGCCGTGTCATGATGGGATTGCGACGGCTTCCGTCTCAGCGCGGTACTCGCCGCGATCATCGGCAGGGAATTCGAACTGCGACAGCTTGTTGTGGTTCGTCGTCAGCATCTGGTCCGTGACCTCGAAGTTCAGGACCTTTTCGAAGTCGCTGCGGTTCTTATGGAGGCCTGCGACCTTCATCACGCAATCCGGGACCTCGGAGTAATAGGATTCCACCGACTTGAACCAACTTGGAGATTCCTGGCCGGCGGGTTCACGGATGGCGCTATCGGCGATCATGAAACTCCGCCGGCGCTGAACGGCCAGGACGATGTTCAGCATGTCGTAGTTGAGGCTGCGCATCGGACATCCTTGGGTGAGTTTTCGGGGAATAGTTCGCAAGTGAACCTCATTAAGTAGAACTACTTAGGGAAAGGATCCCTCTTCGAATTATTCCAAAGTTTAAGATCTTCTTCACCGGTTTAGCCAATTTTCGCCGCAACCCGATTTATTGCGCGTCAGGGGGCGCGTGCTTCCCGCGGCGATGCGGGCGGGTCATCGAAAGACAATGCGTGCGCTCAATAATTTGAAGCTTCTCTCGAAGCTCGCCATTCCGGTTACAATCTTCGTCGCTGTTGCAATCGGGCTCGTCACCCTGGCAAAGTTCGGGCTCGACGATATGGCCCAGGACACTCAGGAGCTGGTCGAACAGGAGGTGGCTCGTCAGATGCTCACCCTGCAGATCAACGCCGAGGTCAACGAGACCACGACGCAGGAGAAGAACCTGATCCTCTTCAGTGATCCGGAGATGATCAAATCGGGCGATAAGACCTTCAGTACTTACAAGGGCCTGGCCCTAAAACATGCGGACGAATTGATCGCTCTCGCCGACACCCAGGAGCGGAAGACTTTCTACTCCGATCTGAAAGCCAACATCGTCAACTACTTTGGCCTTCTTGATAAAAGCGTGGACCGTGCCAAGGTCAACGATGATGAAGGTGCCCTTAAGATCTCAAATGGCGAGGGCCGGGATGCTCGTATCAAGCTGCGCAATCTCCTCACCGAACGGGTCGAGACCAGCAGGCAGTCTCTGGCGCAAGCGGCCGACGATGCCGATCAGCTTGCGGCCGATACCTCCCGCACCCTGATTGCGTCTGCTGCTGCTGGCATCATCGCGGCTCTTGGCTTGATCGGAGCGATCGTGATCTACGGCATCACCCGTCCGCTCGGCGCGATGACCGCGGCGATGGGCCGGCTGGCCAATGGCGACCTTGCTGTCGAGGTGAGTGGCACGGAGCGCAAGGACGAGGTCGGCGGGCTTGCCCGCTCGCTCCAGGTCTTCAAGGACAACGCCATTGAGGCACGCCGCCTCGCTGCCGAGCAGGCCGCCGAGGACGAAGCCAAGATGCGCCGCGCCCAAGTCCTCGATCAGCTGACCAAGGACTTCGAGCGCAATGTCTCGGCCATGACCCAGGGTCTCGCCTCGGCCGCGACCGAGATGGAAGCGACCGCCCAGACCATGACGTCCATCGCGGACCAGACCAACAATCAGACCGTCAGCGCTGCCTCGGCGGCCGAGCAGACGTCGGCCAATGTGCAGACGGTCGCTGCCGCCACGGAGGAGCTGTCGATTTCGATCCGGGAGATCGCCTCGCAGGTGACCCAATCCTCGCGGATTGCCGAGCGCGCGGTTCAGGATGCCCAGCGTACCGACACGATCGTTCAGCAGCTTGCTGCCACTGCGGAGAGGATTGGCAACGTGATTGCCCTGATCAACTCGGTGGCCGGTCAGACCAACCTGCTGGCACTCAACGCCACCATCGAGGCGGCGCGCGCCGGCGAGGCCGGAAAGGGCTTCGCGGTCGTGGCTTCCGAAGTGAAGGAGCTTGCCAACCAGACAGCGAAGGCGACGGACGAGATCTCGCAGCAGATCGCTTCGGTACAGCAGGCGACCCGAGAGGCTGTCCAGGCCATCCAGACGATCGCCCATACCATTGGGGAGATGTCGCAGATCTCGACTTCGATCGCGGCTGCCATGGAGGAGCAAGGCGCGGCCACCGGTGAGATCGCCCGCAACGTCCAGGAGGCCGCCCGTGGCACCGAGCACGTGACCGGGAACATCGGCGACGTACGCCGGGGTGCTGGCGAGACTGGGGCGGCGGCCTCTCAGGTCCTGAGTGCCGCTCAGGAGCTCGCTCGCCACTCCAACAGCCTCGGCGACGAAGTCGGCCAGTTCCTCCGGGGTGTGAAGGCAGCTTAAGGCAAGCTTTCGGAGCTATATGCCGGATATCGGCGGACTGAGGTTCGCTGGGCGGCTTGCCCCGCGGCGAGCTGAAAACGGAAGGCGCCCCGACTGGGTAGGGGCGCCTTTCTTTTCGGGCCGGCGGACCGCCGTCAGACCGGGCTGAGAGCAACCACCCCGAAGGTGACCCCTCCAAGAGACTTCGGAGTTCCGTTGAGCGGCGGGTACACCAGGTGTCCGGTGCCATATGTATGGTCCGGCCGTGCGTCGCAAGATGATGTTGGCAGACTAACGAACGTGAGAGCTGCATCAATGTATTCGGCCTCGTGGTGGAGCCTCAGCTCCGGGCCATCATGGGTATCCGCGCGCATCCAAGACTCGCTAGCTGAAAGACCTCGATGGGCCATCATGGCACCCAGTCTCATGGTTGCGCCGGGCAGACCGTTCGTCCATCTCCTTCGTTACCTCGCAGACCTCGGCGGGAAAGTCGTTGATTACCTGACTGACGTCATCATCACATCCTCAGTGTTGAGGGTTCATCCGAGCCGGTTCCGGAAACGCTCACGCGCAAGTTCGTCTCACATCGTATGAGAGGCGCTCCGGGGCTGATAGCCATGCCCTCGCGCCAGCACCGCCCAGGCGATGCGGGCGAGCTTGTTGGCGAGCGCAATTACCAGCATGTTGCGGTGCAGCCGTCGTCCCGCGGCCTCGATCCAGGACCACAAGCCCAATCGCGCCCTATGCGGGCGAGTCAGCAACACGATGTGAGCCGCCTGCACGAACAGCGTCCGCAGGTACTTGTTGCCGCGTTTGGAGATCTTGCCCAGGATCGTGCGGTCGCCGGTCGATTCCTGCTTCGGCACCAGCCCGAGCCAAGCCCCGAAGTCGCGCCCCTGCTTGAACCCGGCACCCGTTCCAACCGCCGCTACCATGGCCGACGAGATGATCGGCCCCACGCCCGGCACGCTCATCAGGCGCTGACAATGCTCGTCCTGGGCCGCGAGCGCCTCGATCTCGGCCGAGACATGGGCGATGCGCTCATCCAGCCGGTGCCAATCCTCCATCAGGTCAGAGACGAGGCGCACCAGCCGAGGCGAAAGCACCTCAGAGGACGAGCCCAGAATGCCGGGCAGTGCCTGCCCTTTCAATTACCCACATCTCCGGGGTAAGGGCCGCTCCAGCTTGCAAGACGTGGCTTGGGCGTGATTCCTTGTTGGGCACCCGTTCAGATGGAGGGGTACCATGGATCCGATGCTCGAGGGTGCCGCGTGGCTCGATGAGGAGCTGGCCGGATCGACCTTTGCCGATGCCCGGCTGGACCAGCGTCTGCGGCGGCTCCTGGAGCAGCTCGGCGGGGCGATGGGAGCAAGCCTGCCGCTGGCCTGCCAGGACTGGGCCGCCACCAAAGCCGCGTATCGCTTCTTCGACAACGATCGCGTCAGCGAGGCTCAGATCCTGGCCGGCCACTTCGCCGCCACCGCCAGCCGCCTGGCCGCGACTGAGGGGCCGATCCTCATCCTTCATGACACCACTGAGTTCGTCTATCACCGGGTCCGGCCCGAGCCGATCGGCCTGACCGGGCAATATCCCTGCCGCAACACCAGTTACGATCGCCGCCAGTTCTATACCGTCTGTGGTCTTCTGATGCACTCAAGCCTCGGTGTCACGCCGGGCGGGTTGCCGCTGGGACTGTGCGCGATCAAGTTCTGGACCCGCGCCAGCTTCAAGGGCACGAGCACCCTCAAGCGGCATATCAACCCGACGCGGGTGCCGATCGAGCAGAAAGAGAGCCTCCGTTGGCTCGAGAACATGCGCCAGGCATCCGGACTTGCTGCCGATCCGGCGCGGTGCATCCACATCGGTGATCGCGAGGGCGACATCTATGAGCTGTTCGTCACGGCGCACGAACTCGGCACGCACTTTCTCGTGCGCAGCAGCGTCGACCGGCGGGCGGATGACGGCACCCGGACGATCATCGCAGCCATGGACGAGGTGCCGGGCTTGGGCGAGCACTGGATCGAGGTGCGCGACGACAAGGGCAAGAGCGGCCGGGCCCACCTTACCATCAAGTACCAGCGCCTTCATGTGTTGCCGCCCCTCGCCAAGCGGAAGCGCTATCCTGCTCTCGAACTCACCGTGATCTGCGCTGATGAGCGAGGAACACCCGAGAACCGCCCGCCGATCCAGTGGCGCCTCCTCACCGATCTGCCCGTCACGTGCGTTGATGAGGCGGTCGAGAAGATCGGCTGGTACGTCCTGCGCTGGAAGATCGAGCTGTTCCACAAGATCCTGAAATCGGGCTGCCGCGCCGAGGATGCGAAACTCCGCTCGGCCGAGCGGCTGGTCAATCTGCTGGCGCTGTTCTGCATCCTGGCATGGCGGGTGTTCTGGCTGACGATGCTCAATCGGACGGCACCCACGGCATCTCCACGCCTGGTGTTCACCCCGCTCGAGATCCGCCTGCTCGATCAACTGATCAAGGACAAGGCGTCGTCACCGGCGCCAACACTGCCCCACTATCTGACCAAGATGGCCCGGCTTGGCGGCTATCTCGCGCGCGCCAAGGATCCGCCGCCCGGCAACATGGTCCTGTGGTGCGGCCTCTCGCGCTTCACCGATATCGAACTGGGCGCCTCCCTCGGCATGAGGCTTGTGGGTAATTGAAAGGTGCCTGCCGCAAGGGCGCAAGCCCCTGGCGTACAGTGATGCCGCGCTCGAGCAGGAAGCCGCGGATCTGGTTGGTGACGCCCGTGCGCTGGCTGACCAGGCGCGAGCGCACCCGGTGCAAGGCGAGCAGATCCATCTGGTCGGGGGTCTTGATCGCCACGAAGGACATGGTGGGCCGTTGCACCGCCTCAGCAATGGCCTCTGCGTCGCGATAGTCGTTCTTGTGCCCCTTGAGAAATGGTTTGACGTACTGGGCCGGGATCAGGCGTACATCGTGACCGAGCGCTTGTAGCTGACGGCCGATGTGGTGGGCTCCGGCACAGGCTTCCATGCCGATCAGGCACGGCGGGAGGTTGGCCAGCCGCTGCGGGAGCTGGGAGCGGGAAAGCTTGATCCGCAGCACGATGGCGCCGCGCTGATCCTGACCGACAAGGTGGAAGCTGTTCTTGCCCAGATCGATGCCCAGCGTGGCAATGGCGGCAGAGGAAGAAGACCGTGACATGGGACGTGCTCCTTACGTGGCTCGAAGCCCCACAGCTTACGAACAAGCGGGGCAGGAGCCCGGCCGGACCATTCCATTAACTGACCTTCCCGCTAGCGGGTTGACGCAGGCGATCCTGATTCAAGGTAGGCAGGGGCGTGCTGGTCCGAAAACCCTCAAGGCTTGCGGAACGACACTACGTTGGCGGGCTCGCAGGCTGGCGTGACTAGGGACGCTATCGCATGTTCCAACTCATCGCGACGGAAGGGCTTGGGCAGTCGCGGGAGAGCAAGCCCGGCCCGCTCCGGCAGCTCGGCATGGCCGCTGGCCAGAAGGATCGGCATGGTCGGCCACTTCGCCCGGATCCGCTCTGCCAACTCCAGCCCTGTCATGCCCGGCATGGCGTGGTCGGTCACCACCAGATCAATGGACGTGTTTTCCCGGAGGACCCTCAGGGCTGCCTCGGCGGACGAGGCCTCCACCACCGTATGGCCGAGATCTTCCAGCATGGCAGCCGTCCCGGTCATCACCAGCGGATCGTCCTCGACCAACAGCACCGTGCAGGTGCGATGCTCCGCACGGGCTTGCTCACTGCCGGCAGACGCTTCCGTCAACGTCTCGCCCTGAGGCAGCCAGATCTTAGCCGTCGTGCCCTTGCCCACTTGGCTCGTCAGCGTCAGGGTGCCGCCGGACTGGACGGCGAGCCCGTGGATCATCGACAGACCCAAGCCCGTTCCCTTGCCAACTCCCTTGGTCGTGAAGAAGGGCTCAATGGCGCGGGCCAGGGTGGCCGCATCCATGCCCATGCCGGTGTCGCTCACTGACACGCAGACATAGGCTCCCGGCGGGAGGCTGTTCCCGTCGCCATCCGCCACATCTTCCGGATTCGCCGAGATGGTGATCGTGCCGCTGGTCGGCATGGCATCGCGGGCATTCACTGCCAGGTTGAGCAGCGCCATTTCCAGCTGGTTCGGATCCACCTTGACCGGCGGCAGGCCCGCGGGAAAGCGGGTGACGATCTCGATGCTCGGGCCCAAGGCACGCGCCAGCAGGTCGGTCATGCCAGCGACTAGTTGCGGCACGTCGACGGCTTGTGGCGTGAGATCCTGGCGGCGCGAGAAGGCCAGCAGCCGCTGGGTCAGAGCAGCCCCGCGCTGGGCGCCCTGGATGGCGCCCTCCAGCAGCCGCCTGGCCCGGTCATCATCCTTGATGCGCTTGCGCAGCAGATCGAGGTTGCCGAGGATCACTGCCAGCAGGTTGTTGAAGTCATGCGCGATACCACCCGTGAGCTGGCCAATGCTCTCCATCTTCTGCGCCTGCAACAGGCGCTGCTCGGCGGCATGACGCTGTTCACTCTCATGCCGAAGCTGGATGAGGGCTGCCTGTTCGGCCTGGGCGCGTCGAAGCGCCAGCCAGGAGACCAACCACAGGATCAGAGCGGACAGGACCGCGACCACTCCATAGACCACCAGATTGCGGTACCAGTGTCCCAGCACGACGGCGGCATCAATCCCGAAGGCGACATAAACCGGGTAATCGCCGACATGGCGGTAGGCATAATACCGCTCGCGCTGGTCGGTCGATGAGGTTCCAAACAACACGCTTCCGTCGGACTGGGCTGCGATGCTGCGCATGAGAATGTTGTCCGGCCCGAGGCGGCTGTAGGCCACCTGCGTGGGAGACCGGGCCAGGATCGAGCCGTCTTCGCGGATTAGGGCTGCCGCATGGGGTCCCGGCGGGGCTGCCTCCCGGAAGAAGCGGCTGAAGTACTCAGGGCTGAGCGCGACATGGATGATGCCATCGAAGTGACCCTCGGGAGTCGATCGACGGCGGCTGACGGCGAACGACGACTTGCTGGTGGCCTTGCCCTGGAACACTGCGCTGATGTAGGTGCCGGCATCGCGGCCGCGCTGGGCCTGAAAGAACTCGCGCTCGTCAATGGTGACATTGGTGTCCCACGGTTGGCTGCCCGCCCGAACATGCCCGGTGGCATCCGTGATCCAGATCGAGACCGCCTGTTCCAAGGGCGCCTTGAGCCTTTGGAGGAAGACACTGGTCTCAGGGGCTGCGATCTCGTCCCAGGACATGCCATGGGTGCGGTCCTCGACCCTCCCGATCACGAGCTCGACTGTGTCGAACACCTTGCGGGCATGCTCGTGCAGGATCGCGGTCGTGCGGGTGATGGTTTCCTCGTTGTCGCGCAGAACTTCCGTCCGGTTCCAGACTCCGGCGGCCGCGAACACGACAGCGGGCACGAGCAGCGCGGCGACCAGCAGCAGCTGGTGCAGGCGGACAGAGGGCATCGACACAAGAGGTTCCGAGCTGAGTCCAGGTGGGAAGCGATGAGGCACGATAGGCACCGGTGGATTCAGCCGGTGCTCTGTGGTGGGATTACATGGGTCTAGGCTGAGGGTAAGGCAACCCTTGGAGCGCTCTGTGCCTATCATGAGACCGCTAGGTGAAGTGCACCGGGAAACCTTCAGATGCAACGCAACGCGGGCTCAGGCGGCGCTGTACCCGTCGCGGGTCGAATCCCAGATGATCGCGCGGCCTCCTTCCGGCTCGTCGACCAGCACCTGGACCCTCCGGCCGTAGGCTGCCGTGCGGGAGGCGACCTGGACGGCAGCCTTGATGGCCTCGGGAAGGGTTGGGCAACGAGCCACGATGATCTCGCTGCTGACGACCGTCCACAGGCCGCCGATTGGCTGAATTACGAAGTAGTCGTCCACTGCCCTGCCCCAGCAAGACGAGCTGAGATATCGCGGCCGTCTGACTGATCAAGGCCTGCTGAAGCGGGCCACGGTGGCATGCGACCCGGTAGCCAATGCATTGCGGCCTTAAGTCGAAGATTTCCGCAGGTGGCGCGACCCAGACGCTCAGGCTTCTAGCGCGTTTGACAGGAGCAGATGGCAGCAGTTGCCCTACCATGCATGAATCGGCTTGTTGGGCGTCTCCGTGAGGAAGCCTTCGGGGGGCTCCGCATCCGTGTAGTAGTAGGTGTCGAAATCGACCGCAGCATTGGCGTTGATCCTGCGCACGGCCCGGCGAGGCTGATCCAAAGATAGGCCATGGGGCAGCCGTAACTTGATGGCCCGTGGGCCAAGGCTGCCCCTCGTCCGAGCCTGGACGCGGAAGCCCCGTGCTTTCAGCTTCGTAAGATCAGCATCGGTCAGCCCTGAGGCAACAAGGGTGTATTTCGCCCGCTGTGGGTTGACCCGCACGTCGCGTGCCTTCGCAGAGGCTGTCGGGCGATGCCCCTGCGCTGGTCCGTGACGAACCCGCGCGCGAGCGGTCCCATGGTGCTGAGCGGAGCCTGTGCCCTTGTGGCTGATGTCTCCTCCGCCAGGGTTGGTGTTCTTATCCGCATTGCCTACATTGCGCCCGGAAGGATCATTTCCGCCGCGGCTGGCACCTCCACCATTACCGTTGCTGTTTCCTCCGCCGTGATCGCCGGCGCCCTTGGCACTTCCACCGCGGCCGTTTCCGCCCCCGCCATTGCCGGATTTCGCGAGAGCGAAAGAACCCTCAATATGAGGCAGGAGGGCGTGAGTGATATGGAAACGGACGACCATCGGACAGCATACGGCGATCATCGAAGCCGCGACCAGAAGAGCAGTCTGTCGGCGAGACAAGGTCGCTATATCGCGTTGGCGCTGACACGACCTGACCCCTGATCCGGTCCCACAGGAAGGATAGAGCCTCGCCCCACAGGTTGGCTCGGTTGCGTCTGTCGTGGTTTGCACATCTCCTGCCCCGTCCAACTCAACCTATTCGCGCTTAGGATGAAGAACGAACAGGGTGCGGGTTTATTCCCTCAGCAGGTAGCCAACCTATTGCTTCCTGCGTGCTGAAGCATCCTGTCGGGAGTGCCGCATCAGGCGGCCCTTCGCTTGCTTATGCGTCTCGTTCTGGTCAATCTCCGCTGATGGTCTTTGGCCAGCATTGCCGTCTCCGCAACGATCGCCGTTGCCGGGATGATGATCCTGCGAGATATGATCAAATCCACTCCGCAGCATCGTGCTTAGCTCGGAGCAACGTTTGCCCTTGCAGGCAAGCCTCTCTCGAGCCCCTGGGTCAGGATCCGAGCCCTGCGCCCCAGGTCACCAAGCCATCACGTCGAAGCGGTAACCGGGCCGAGGCCTTCCTTGATGCCCGCCCTTTGATGCGGCCAGGGCGTTGGGCTCGGCAAGGCATTGGATTGGCATCCAGATCATACGGGTGACCTCGCTTGGATGCGCGAACAAGGCCTCTGCATCGGTGACGACGCCCACGACTGGCATCGTCCGGTAGCACTTACCAACCGTAATCTCATCCAACAAGGCGATAAATGAGCACGCATCAGGGGACAGCCCGACCTCTTCCTGGGTCTCGCGTAGAGCCGTTTCGACCGCATCGCGATTGCTGGGTTCGGCTCGTCCGCCGGGGAACTCAGATCTCTACCTTGGGAGCGTAGCGCCGGCGCCCGCGAGGTGAGGAGCACCTTGTCTCCAGCGGAAGTGCACCGGATGCCGACGAGAACAGCGGCCCGGTCCAATTTAGCAGTTTCGACTTGGGTGGGAATATGTCGAGCACGACGCTCAAGGTCGAGCTGCACAGGAAGCTCCCGGAGATAGCAGAGGAGAGTCAAGCCATATGGGTGGACGATTCTGTCATCCGCACATCCGCTGGACGGATCCCCACCGATGTGAGAGCCGGCCCATGGTCGAGGCCGTCTGCCGGTTCGGCCTCTTGGTCGAGCCGACGTTGCGCTTCCGAGGACCCTCAATCTTAATGCGTGGTGATCACCGCCAGTGTCACTGAACAGAGGGCGATAAGCATAACGACTGCGTTCACTGCATGCGAGTATTCCCACTCCTGGCGCAACTGGCTCCAGTCGTCCGGCAGGGTGGTCCAATTGGAAGTCGCCTGGTTAACAGGGAACGTCCACGTGAAGAAGATGGCGAAGAACACAACAAAGCAAAGGACTGCAATCACGGCAAAGGAGAAGGCTGGGTGCTGCCGACGTAGCCTGACCGCCAGAAAGACATTCGTGACGAGCGCAGCCAGATCGATGATGCCGAAGAAAGCCCAGCCAGCGTACATGCCCTGAACGGTCAAATAGGCATCCCGCGATAGATTGAACTTATTGGGCAGCTCGAATAGATGAGCCCCGGTAGGTACTAAGGCTAAAGCCGTCAACACGACGGCGAAGAACTGGACCATGCGCAAAGCCATGTGGCACCTCCACGTCTCGGAGTTTCTGCCAACGCCGGCTGCCCTCCAGGACGAAGGAGGCGCGTCGGCGGGAGACCTCCCCGATCAACCTAGATGTCAAAATGCAGCATCTCCTCGCGGGTCTTAGGCTTCTCGTCCAGCGGTTGCCGCGTCGTCACTGTAGTCGGCCCGCACGTAGATGAGGCAAGCATGAAGTTTCGAGGGCCAGTTACAGCCCTGGGAGCGGCTCTCGAGGCCCGGACGATCGTATGGCAATGGCAGACTCCTGAAGCCGAATCAGCACCGATCGCCTCATAGATCTCTATGCTCCCTTATCACCTGGCATTGACAGTGCCCGCGGTGCTCCCAGCGATTTGCAGTGGCGCGACCAAGACGAATATAGACTATCGTGAAAAGCGCGGCCCAGATCAGATCGACGGAGCCCAGTGACACGATGCCCAGTCCAACGCGAGACATACTCCAGAGCATCCAGACAGGAATTCCGAAAGCCAGTTTCTCGATCACGCACGCGACCATTGCCGGTCTGAAGCGGACCGGGTCCGTCGAGACGATGAGAAAAAGGATCTGCGCAGACAGCGCCGTGCCGACAAAGCCATAAAAATATTCAGGATGGGCAATCGGAACGGTCACGGCACCAATCTGTTTCTCCAAGAAATAGAAGGGGGTGAGCAGAACAATCCCGTAGAGACCGGCAAGTCGGAAGACCCATCGTGCAAATCTCATCGCTACCTCCTGGACCGGGCCGCTTCCAGCCTTTTTGCAGCCCTACAACTCGCGCCCATGCAGTGATGCTCTGTGGCGCGCCCCTCACTTCTTCCCCTCCATGTCATCGAGCGGCTGAACCAAAGTCGCTGTCTTTCAACCGATGACTCGCATGAGACTCACGCCCCTGGCTCGGTAAGCCCATAGAGGATCAAGCCAAGTGCTGCTCCATAGACGATCCAGCCCGGGTGCCGGCCTCGGGTTGCCCAGAGATTGCCGAGGGCGGCGAACAGGTACGAGCTTCCCACCAGCAGACCCGCTGCCAGCCTTGCTTCCTGCCCTGAGAGGCAGACGGCTGCGATCAGCGCGAGCCCCCCAACGAACCAGTTGAAGGTGCTGAACTGCAGCAGGATCATCACCAGCCTCTGGATCGGCACCCTGATCCGTGTAGCCGAGAGTTCCCGGACCGGAACGACAAGATGCGATTGGGTGAGCATCCCGTGGATGACGGCACCAAAGCTGCCGATGAGCCCGGCGAGGACAAGAGCGGCCTTGTAGCTGGTCATAACCATACACCTCTGTATGGTTATGACCATAGGCTGACGGCTGGACGAGTCAATACACATGTGTATGGTGCAGCCATGGGTGAGCGGCTGACGAAGCTGGACTGGTTGAAGCACGGCCTGCGGACGCTGGCAGGAAATGGGCCGGGCGCGTTGAAGGTTGGCCCAATGGTAGCCAAGCTCAATGTGTCGCGCGGCAGCTTGTATTGGCATATCCCGGACATCGAAGACTTCCGCTCCGAGCTTCTGCAGCACTGGCAGGAAACCTCAACGAACCAGATCATCGATGCGTTGGATGCTAGGCCGAACGACCCGGAGCTATTGCGGGACCTGCTGAACGAGGCCTTCGCCCGACAACCCAGGGTAGATCGTGCCGTCCGGTCCTGGGCCGCCCACGACGACGATGTTGCCCGTCTTGTTGCCGCCGTCGACGAGCGGCGGATCGCCCGGGTATCTCAATTGCTGGTCGATGCTGGCGTGGACACCACACGCGCGGCCCATCGGGCTTTGTTTCTCTACTGGGCTTTTCTGGGGCAGGCGGCCGTCGCGGACCAGCGCCACAGATCGTTGGCGAAGGATGCACTGAACGACATCGCACATCTGTTCGGGGGGCCCGACTAGGCGCTGTTCGGCAGCCTAGTGACTTTGCCGGCCGTGCCTCGTTGTGCTCGGAGGAACTCGCCGCAGCGGGCTGGTATGGCGACTATGTTTCAGTTGGCACACTTCGCCCTCATAGGCATCGGGACAAGAATTGCTCCGAGACATCGTGTCATCGGGGACGGCTCTTGTTCTGCCCCTCCTCACGCTCCGTCCGCTTGGGTGGAGTCTCAGTGATCTGAGATGCCCGAAGCGCGCGACGAGAGCCTACGGACCTGGAAATCCGCCACCGGCTCCCTGGTCTGCTCGCCTGTGGTCACAGAAACCCAGGCGCGCGGGTTGGCTCGCGACTGGCGCGACAGATACGTGTAGCCCGTCTGCGACATAGTTCGCAGAGTGTCCGTCCGGCTGTCGAGAACATAGTCCCCCTTGTCCGTGACCGCAGTCAGGACCAGATGCGGGTCACCCTGTGGCGTGAGCGCCGCCGTCAGCAGGAGCACCGACGACGGCCAGCCGCGCTCGATCAACAGCTTGCGCTTCATCAGCGCATAATCCTCGCAGTCCCCGCGGCCGGTCGTCGGCAAGCTCCAGACATCTTCCTTTTCCCATTGCTCCCGGTCAGACATCTCTTCGACCGACCTGTTGACGGTAAGATTAATCTGCTGAAGTTCGCTCATGTGCTGGGCTGTCGCAGCAACCTGCCTGACCGAAGGACCAGCCGGCCTGCATTCGGACGGGTGGCGGCGGCAGAACTCATGAAAGCCATGGAGCGCTTCATGGCCGCTTTGGGCGAACGTTGGACTTGCTAACGAGCACAATGAGAGAGCGGCAAAGACCGAGAACATGCCGCCATGCAACATCGCCAAGATCCCTGAACCATTCATCGAATAAAGCTGACTCGCACGCATGCGGCCCGGCGCTCCCTTCGTGACAGGAAGGCGGGCGGAGGCCCCTCTCTCCGCCCGCGCGTCTCTACCTGGCGTGAGGACATCCGGCTCATGTAATTGCACAGAGCCGTCCTATCCGCCTCACCGCGATCGGGAGACGCAAGTCCATCAGTGGGTTTCTTTCAAGGCTTTGTTGGCACCGGAGTGAAGCTTGCCGTTCGTCCCGGTCGCGGCACCGCTTGCGCCAAGAGTCGAGTTGGTCGTGCCGGTGGCACTCCTGTTGGCAGGCGGAAGCACTGTACCGGTCGTATCCGACTTGGCCCCGTTCAGAGCCTTGTTGGCTCCAGAATGCAGGGCGCCATTGGTCCCGGTCGCAGCACCGCTCGATCCAAGGGTGGAGTTGGTTGTCCCATGAGCGCTCTGGGCCAACGCGGCGGACACGATCCCGCAGGCGAAACCAGCGGCCATCACACTGATACTGATCTGCTTCTTCAACACGAATGATCTCCTCATCTCAAGGTTTCTACTGACGACTCGCGATCACGGCACCAACAAGCCTCCCCCTCAAGGACGTCGAGTGAGAGGTTCCAGTCTGGAGGCATAGGCAGGTGAGCCGCACCTCTAAAGGAGTAATTCGTCAGGGGTAGGAGAGGTTTCAGCTTTGCTGGGCAAAAACGGACACAATGGATATTGTAGGAATGGGCTACGTCCACCGAGCGACGGCGGCTGGCCGCAAGAATGCGGATCATGGCCCAGCCCACGCCTAGTGCCCGCGATCCATTGCTCATCGAGTACCTCCACGGGCATCCCGCCCGGCATCGGCATGTGCAAAGCTTGGTCCAGAGTGCTCAGGCTGTTGGAGCGAGGATCACCTGAGCCCAGCGGGCTTTTGCGATCCAACTCCGGTGTTCCGCTCGAAGGGGCATGGGGCGGCCCACACGATTTGCTCTTGTAGCTCTTGGCCTGCCCCCCTTCCGCCTCCGCGAGCAGATCGCCGAGATCCTCGGCAAGCTGAAGGATCTGCTCGGATCTGGTGGTAAACAGCGACTTCGCCCGATCCGTCCTCGATCTGAAGCTGGTGCTCGCCGTCTTGTCCCGTGACAGTGATTCGCGTCAGCGTCTTGGTCATCGGGAATCGCGCCATTGAGTCCTCTGTGGGGAAAGCTGAACGCGTGGCCCTCAGGCTAGATCCACCTTGACAGAAGGGCATCGGAAGCTTTGCGCCGCGGGATACGAGCCACGCAGGAACGTCTGGTAGTCCTCTTGGACAAGCGCCGCAGCCAGATATGACGCTGTCTGTAAATCGGCTCCGAAACGTTGCCCCCTGCTAGAACAGCCACACCCAGCTGAACATTCGAAACAAACAGCTATAGCAGAGGGGTCACAGGCGGTGCCGGTCGTGACTCCCACTGTGAGAGAAGATCCAAGCCTCTCAGGGGCTTACGCTAGACAAGTGACAGGGTCCAGGTTCAAAGCCAATTGGATGCTCAGCTATTCGCCCCTTCGGTCTTGTCCCCTATCCTGAGGATGCGAGTTGCATCGTGCGGCATATGGGAAGGACGCGGGATCATGCCGATCCTGTCAGCGTTTGCCCCCGCCTCCGTGGCCCCCACCATTTCCTCCGCCATTGCCGCCCCCGCCTGCACCGGAGCCGCCACCGTGATCGCCGCCTCGGCCTGCGCCCTGGTTGCCGCCGCCGCTATTGCCCTTGCCGTTGTTGCCGCCGTCGCCTGAACGATTGCCAGATGATCCGCCTTGGCCGTCGCGGCCGCGAGCGGCGCCCGGCGAGGTGTCTTGGCGGGAAGGCCCGAAGCCTCGGTTCGAGTCACGAGGGGTGGCCCCGCGTCCCCGGGCATCCGCCGGCGTGTTGCGTGAACTGCCGCTATCCACCCCTTGCGGTGCTCCGCGCGACGTTGGTTTTCCTTCGAGGGACACACCCTCGATGCCGAGACGTCCTCTCTGATCGGTCACGACAGTCACCACCGCCGGGGCATAGGACCCGACCGGCAGGTTCGCTGAAGGGCGGCCTGCCACCTCGAGCCCCGACCCGAGGCGCAACCCGTTTCGCGTCCGCTCGACATAGGCCTCGATGGAGAGCCGCCGGACATTCGCCCCCAGGAGATCCCGCTCCCGGGCGGTTGTAGTCACCTGGAGCGTCTCATTGGCATAAGATCCTTCGAGCACCGCCCGCGTGCCGACGAGCGCAGGATCCACGCCAGTGAGCCTCAATGTCCCGATCCCAAGGCTGCCGTTACGCGATCTGATCACCTGGCCGGCAACCCTGTCGGGTCCGCCATCCCGCCGCTCGATCAAGCTCGCGACGATCGTGCCGTCCGGCCGCCGCAACCCAAACACCGCCACGCGGTCGCCGCGCTGCCACGGGCCTGAGGCGCCCAGCGCCTGCATGGAGACGGTCTGACCGAGCACTGTCAGAATCGTCCTGCTTCTCGTCTGAATCGGGCCGACAACCTCGCTGGTCACATCAATCTGCCGGGTCGCCAGCACGCCGTTGCGGTTTTCGGCGACCACCCGCACCACCTGACCGATCTTGAGGTCGGCTGCTGTGCGCGGCTGCCCGTCGATCCGCACTGACACGTCCGGCGCATAGTTCACATGCTGGCCGTTGACGATGATGCTGCCGAAGCCGCGGATGCGGCCCATCATGCCCGTGCCGCCGATGCCCCGGTCGCCGTCCTGATCGTCGGCCACGACCCCAGTGCCGCCGATGCCGCGGTCCTGACCGTTCTGACCCCACGCAAGACTCAGCGAGGCGACAAGCAGAGTCAGTGCTACGAGCCAGTGGGCATGGGCTCGTGCGAGCGAAGCGGCGTGATCCTTCACGTCCTGGAGTCCTTGTCGTTGGTATCGGTGGATGTCGCTGGCGTAGATGGAGGCACGACCTCTTCGGAATAGACGTAAACGCCGAAATTCCAGCGCCATTGCCCCGGGGGAGCCTTGTCGCTGGCGGCGTGGGCTTCACGGTTCAGCGTGTGGAGAGCCTCCATGGCCACGTCGCGGGAGCGCCGCTGCAGCTGCTCGGCCAGTTCCTTCGTCAGGCCATCGTAGTGGACGGCGCGTTCGAGAAAGGGAGGAGATTGGGCCTCCACATTCGCGACTGCAGCCGCGATGTGGTCGTGCAGGTTGCGTCCGAGATAGTAGAGCTGCTGGTCCTCTCCGCCTCGCGGCACGTAGGCCGCCTCGGCCAGCACGGCGCGATCCTCGTCGTCCAGCATCACCAGCTTGCGGTCGAGCCACTCGTCCAGCACGGCGCGCGGCCGCACGTCGCGCGTGACCGAGGCGACGAGGCGCTCGAAGGACGGCTGCGATGGTTCAGCCATGCGGGGGAGAGGCAGGGGACGCCCGTCGGGGCCGGTGAAGTCCGGGTCGGCAAGCCAGCAGGCCAGGATACGGCTCGTCTGCGAGACCGTTGCCGGCACCGCGTTGACCGGGGCTCCCGCGCCCCGCAGCCGGCGCACCTCCTTACGGTGGATGCCCGTCAGCAGGCTGACGCGGCTGTCCGTCTGCTCCTTGCCCGGGAGGACGAAGTCGTACTCGGCGACGTTCACGTAAAGCTCGCGCAGCAGCTCCGACAGCATGGGGAACGTGATCCCGCTCCGGATCAGGAGCCGCACGAGCGGGCGAAGCAGGCGCGCCAGAGGCGCATGCAGCTTGGCTGGATCGGGTGAGCGGGGGGCATCGCCGGGCATAACGTCTAAGTAGGCCGATCAGCCGTGGGAAGCAATCCCACACCGCTGTTGACGTGGGAAAATTTCTCACATAACTCTTGAGGCAACGGGCTCACAGGCTCACATGTTTTGGAAGGAAACCTCATGACACGACGTCTTACTCTCACTGTCTCTGCTTTCGCCTTGGGTCTCGCCATCGGCTTGCAACCCCTGTCGCTCGATCTAACCTCCTTCAAGCTTGAAAAGGCGCAGGCCCAGGCGAAAGGTGGCGATGGCGGTGGTAACGGGGGTGGGAACGGCGGTGGTAACGGTAATGGGGGTGGAAACGGCGGCGGTGGCGGAAACGGCAACTCCGGTAGCGGCGGCGGCAACTCTGGCGCCCATGACGGCGGCTCCGGCGGACATTCCGGCGGCGGGTCGCGCGGTGGTGGCGCCGAGAACTCCCGCGGCGGCGCCAGCGGCCGCAGCTCCGGGCCCAACGATGCAGCCTCGAAGGGTCAGGCCAGGGCCGAGCAGGCGCACAGCACCCGCGATGCCAAGCGCGAGGCCAGGGAAGCCGAAACGCCCATCTCCGCCGGCGCAAAGAAGGCAGCCTCCAGCGCTAAAACCATCGGCCTCGACGCCGCCAAGCTCGGCCGAATGAATGCGGTGAATGCCTCGGCGACGGCCCGTCGGAATGCGGCGCCGAATTCGACGGTCGGGTTGATCGCCGCCTATGAGAAGGCACTGACGCTCGGCCCGAATGTCGAGGACGAGATCACCGACGTGGAGATCACCGCAGCCGCCACCGCTTTGGCGTCGCTGTCGAAGCCAGGCGTGCCGGAAGAGCCCGTCAAGGTGCTCAACGAGAGGCTCGGGCTCAAGATCGATCCTGAATCCGCGGTGTTCGATCAGATCGTCGATGAGGCCCGCGAGATCCAGGCTGCTCGGCAGTAACACGCGCGGCGTCCTGCCGCCGGTCGGCGGCAGGACGCGTCATTCATCACGATCCATCCTACGCAGTCGAGCTCACATGCAGGGATCCGTTCATTACAGTCGAACCACCGGGAGAGCGCCCATGCAGACCGCCCGCGGCCCTCGCGTTCTCATCGTTGAAGACGAGACCCTGGTGTCGATGCTGATCGAGGACATGGTGGGTGATTGCGGAGGATACGTCGTCGGCCCTGCCGCCACTTTCGAACAGGCTATTGCGATTGCACTAGATGAGGATCTCGACCTCGCCATCCTAGACGTCAATGTTGCCGGTCTCGTGGTTTATCCTGTGGCCGATATCCTGCGTCACCGCGGCATCCCGTTCATGTTCGTGACAGGCTACGATTCCAGCATCGTGCCCGCGCGCTATCAGCATGAGCGTGTGCTGATGAAACCCTTCTCGTACGAGACGTTCAGCGATGCGTTCGACCCCATCGTCGCCGAGCGGCGTGCGGCTTTAGCAATCTGATAAACGCATAACGCATCCCCACGCCGAAACCATTCGCTTATAAGGTGCTGAACGCCTGAATATCAAAGACGAAAGCCCGTGATTTCCTCCTTCATGTCGGATGTCTGCTTCAGCCGAGTCCGCTGACGTACATGTACTGTCTCGGATCTGCCAAAACGCGACATTTAGGCTCGCGTGGCCATCTTTCAGGTCATGGCTTTCCTGCAATGGCTGTTCAAGCGCCAATGATGTGCCCGACAGGCTTCAACGGCTCGACACGGTCCGCCACAATCTTCATCATAGCCAGTAGCGGCACTGCCAGCAGTGCGCCGGGGATGCCCCAGAGCGTGTGCCAGAAGAATAGTGAGATAATCACTAGCACCGGATTGAGCGTGAACCGCTTGGCCAGCAGCATGGGCGTGATCGTTTCGCCTTCTGCGACGTGGATGAGAAGATAGATTCCGGCGGGGATCAGTGCGTACCAAGGCCAGCCGAAACTCAGAACACCCGCGATGAAGAAAATTACGAGGCCGGCCATCGGACCGAGGATCGGGATATAATTCAGCAGGAACGCGGTAGCGCCCCACAGAAGTGGCGTGCCGAGCCCACAGGCCCACATGGCTAGCCCTGTGGCCACTCCGACAACGGCATTCATCATCGTGATCGTCAGAAGATAGCCCGTGATGTTCTCCTGGATTTCGGTCGCGATCTCGACTGCCTGCCGCTTATCGGAAAAACGTGGCAAGACCTCGACAAAGCCACGTAACAGGCGATCCCCTGAGGCTAGCAGAAAGAAGAGCATGATCATGGTGGTGAAAAAGCGGGACAGCATCGTCGCCGTACCGCTGGCCAACGATCCCCCGAGACCTGAAGCCTGCTTGACCGTGACGGTCTGAGCGCCTCCATCCTGACTGGCCGCACTGGTGACGTTCTCCAGTTCATTCAAGCCTTGTTGGAGGAAGTCGAGCGGCTGGCGCAGCACCGCCAGTTTCTCCTTGAGAAGCGGCAGGCTCTCGGGAGCGCGCTGGATCCAGCCGGAAGCTGGCAGCGAGACCGCAAAGCCAACGGATGCAATGGCACCGAACACAACGAGGATCAGGAGCAGGGCTGACAGCGCCTGGGGCACGTGCAGCCGCTCGTGCAGCAGACGCATCGCAGGCTGAAGCAGAAGCTTCAGCACAACGGCCAGCGCGATTGGCAGGATGATCTCTTTGCCGAAGTACAGTGTATATACCACGGCCAATACGCTTAGCACGAGGAGGCCGACCGAGCGGATGCCCTTGGGCACGGCTTCGCCGCTGGCCACAGCCTCCTGCGCTTCGCGGGTTCTTCGTGCCTCGACCTGCACATTGGCTTGCGACGGAGCGACGGTCTGTTGTTCCCGTGCCACTCTGATTCTCCTCAAGCGCCAGGACGGCCAACTCCCACCGGAACGGAAGGTTGCCAGATGTCCGACCGGAGCGGGGCTTCGCTCGGGATCGGGGATTGCTAATGGCTTTCACGGTACTGCCGGGGACGAGCCTAACGCTGAACCGGAACGGCGCACCCGGCGGGGCACGATCCGCAGACCCGCCGTGGCCTTGGCGAGCGCGACGTGCCGCAGCGCCGATGCCAAGGTTCACGCCCGACCACGGCGCAGTGACAACTCTTCCGCCAATGTGGCGGGGCGCTCCTGAACCATTGCAGGTTGGGCCGGTAGACCGAGCATCAACTCGGATGGAGGAGGGCTGGCGGATGGTGCTGCAACCGAACTGGCCGGGGAGTTCAAACGGCGCGGCACCTAATCCCCCACCCATTCCGAGCATCTCCGCAGACCGGCCGTGCCGTCCAGGCTGCGGGCGGTGTCATGGCTTGGGAAGGCGGCAGCGGTGACGACCTTTTGAAGATCGTGCTGATGCTCCAGATCAAGGGTCAGTTACCGGGCACGGGCGTCGCCCTAACTGGGCCTGTGGCGACTCGTTTACCGCACTAGGATCGATGCCACTCCTTCGATACGGACGGAGGGGCTGAGCCTGGAGGTAAGTTTCCCGGGTCACTGCTGGTCAGGTAGTCCAGAAATCCGACAGCAGGAACGTCGTGCAGGTGGAGATCCTCAGTGTCTATCTGCCACCCTGAGGGCCTATCCGATGAAGGATAGTAAGAAGAGAGCGAACAAGATGAAGGACGTCTCATTGTCCCACAGAATTTGACGCATTCACCTAGCCGCGCGCGGGTGAATGACTACAGTTCGTCAACGCGGAGGCGGATTGTCGTTTTCAGGCTCTGCCTCATCGGCGACAGTGGCACCAGCCTGGGCCTCGCGCTCGATGATCGCCCGTTGCTTGCGCAGGGTGACCGGCACCTCGACGGATTCGGTTTCGATGCGGCGCCTGATGTGCAGTTCCTCCTTTAGGACGAGCTGCTTCGTGACGATGAGGACCTCCTCAAGTATCGGCACGATCGTGACGTCGCCCTCAGTTCGGATTTCCGGCGCCGTCTCGACCACCCGATCGATAGGCACGCGGGTGACCTCAACGTCGTCCCGTTGCACGGATGCGTGAGCCAACTCCTCGACAGTATCGGTGACCGTTTGCACTCGCACATGCCCGGTCACAACCTGCCGCTTGTCGATAATGGCTCTCTCCGCGACGACAGGGATGGCCTCCTCCGCCACGGTTTGAGGATCGCTCCTCAGCGCGTCATCAAGGACAGGTACCTGCTCCTGGTCATCCAAGGGCGCGTTCGGGTCTGGGACGGGGTTGGCCATCGATCCTCTTACAGTATGCGACAACCAACGGGTGCTGGGAAGGCGAGTTCCCCGCTCCTCGGCAGGAATAGTCCACTGCTCACAAGCCTGACATTCGGAACCGCCACCGTGGTCGCACATTGAGCCCCTACCTGTTTGAAAAAGAGGAGACGCACCTTGAGACGCCTCGGCATTGCAACTCTGGCCGTCCTGTCGACCCTGACCACGGCGGCGATGGCCCAAACCTCAACGACCCAGCCGACGAACAACAGTGGCTCGTCAAATCCTGCCGTCACCCACAAGCCCGCCGACAGTCCGCAGACCACCGGCGCGGTCGAGCCGGGCGCCAACAGCTTCACCGAGGCGCAGGCGCGCTCCCGCCTGGAGGCACAGGGCTTCAGCAACGTCACTGAACTGCGCAAGGATGATCAGGGCATCTGGCGCGGCAAGGCCCAGCGCGACGGCAAGTCCGTCAGCGTGGCCATCGACTACAAGGGCACCGTCCAGACCCAGTAAGCCCGCTTTCCATCACGCCTTCCGCACAACACACAGGGTGGGCCGCGCAGCCGCACCCATTTCCCGAGAAAGTGGAACAGACATGACTAACAAGACCCTCACATCGTTCTTTGACAGCTACGAGGATGCTTCGGAGGCCGTCCGCCGCCTGGAGGCCGCCGGCGTTCCCCGCAGCAACATCAGCCTGATCGCCAACAACGAGGGTGACCGCTACTCGTCGCATGCCAGCCGCACCTTCGACGGCACGAACCATCATGATGACGATGTGAGCGACGGCGCCGGCACGGGCGCTGCGGTCGGCACGCTCGCCGGCGGCGGCGCCGGCCTGCTTGCCGGTCTCGGCATGCTCGCCATCCCGGGGCTCGGTCCTGTGGTGGCGGCGGGATGGCTGGTGTCCACGCTGGTTGGTGCCGGAGCCGGCGCGGCCATCGGCGGACTGACGGGTGCGCTCGTTGACGCCGGCGTGGACGAGAATGACGCCCATGCCTATGCCGAAGGCGTCCGCCGTGGTGGTGCCCTGGTGACGGTGCGTGCCTCCGACGCCGAGGTCGACCGGATTGTCGACATCCTCGACGATGAAGGTACGGTCGACTTCGACGAGCGCGAGACCACCTGGCGCTCCGAGGGCTGGGCGGGAGCCAACGCCGCAACGGCGGGCACAACCTCCCCTTCGGCCACCACTGGGCTGACGGACCGTGCCTCATCCCCCTCTCGTGGTACGGACGAGGTGATCCCGGTCGCCGAGGAGGAACTGCATGTTGGCAAGCGCGAGGTCAACCGCGGGCGCGTGCGCCTGCACTCGCGCGTGATCGAGCAGCCCGTCCAGGAGCAGGTCACCCTGCGCGAGGAGCGCGTCGACGTGGAGCGCCGTCCGGTCTCGGGGGCAACACAGGCTGGTGCCATCGCCGGCGATCCCTTCCAGGAACGCACCATCGAGGTGGAGGAGCGCGGCGAGGAGGCAGTGGTCTCCAAGGAAGCCCGCGTGGTCGAGGAAGTGGTTGTGCGCAAGGAAGCCGACCAGCGCACCGAGACTGTTTCGGACACGGTGCGCAAGACCGAGGTCGACGTCGAGGACGAGCGGGGTAACACCGTCTCGCGGACGGGCACCATGGGCAACCCAAGCGGCCGCACCCGCTGATGGTCATGGGAAGCCCGGCTCAGCCGGGCTTCCCAACTCATACGGGACTTCCGCCTGGGAAATCACATTGGGCTGTGCCACGGCCGAAAAACAGGAGATTGCGATGGGATTGCTGGACTCGATCCTCGGTAACATGATGGGTGCCGGAGGCGCCTCAATGCAGGGCCGCGGCGGAGCGACGTCGCCGATCGTGAAGGCGCTGATGATGCTTCTGGCCGCCAAGGCCTTCCAGCACTACCGCTCCGGTTCTCAGGGTGGATCCATGGGCGGAGGGCTCGGGGACATCCTGGGTGGCCTCGGGGGCTTGCTGGGTGGGCTGCTCGGCGGCGCCAATGCTGGAGGGGGCGCCTTGGGTGGGTTGTTCGACCAGTTCCGTCAGAACGGCTACGGCGACCACGTCGACTCCTGGGTGAGCCCGGGCCAGAACCGACGGATTGCACCGGATGAACTCTCGCAGGCGCTCGGGCCGGGCACGCTCGACGAGCTGGAGCAGCAGACCGGATTGCCGCGCCAGCAACTCCTGTCCGAACTCTCGCAGGAACTGCCCGACGCGGTCGACCAGTTCACCCCGGACGGCCGCCTGCCGACGGAGCAGGAGGTCTCCGGCCGCTGGGTCTGAGTGGCCTGCTCACCGCAAGGACTGAAGTATCCCACGCTTGCAGCGGGAGGAACGTGCGCGTGGGGACAACGTTGATCCGTAGCCCCTGTGGCCGAGAGAGGACCATGATGCTCAACAGGCTCTACGCTTCGACGATCGTGACACTCGCTGCGGTGAACGAGGCCCTTGCCCAGGCCACGCCGCCCGCCACGTCCGGCTCGCCCGCGGCACCCGCAACAACCGGTGGCGGTGGTCCCTCCTGGCTGTGGCTCATCATCGGCTTGGTGATTGTTGCCGGCCTTGTCTGGTACTTCATGCGCGGGCGGTCACGGACCACCACGGCAGGCACGACCCGGCCCTCGGCCACCTCCGGGACGACCACGGGCCGCACCAACGTGTACGACAACGACAGAGGCAAGTAAGCGGCACCCTGGCCTCACCTCGCCTCCTCCACTACTACAGCCGAGGACGTGAGATTGGAATGATGGTTTCCGGAGGGCCATGTCTCGTGATCCAGCGCTGCGGCGAGGATGCGGTTCCGTTCGCTGGAGACCCGGTATCCGTTGCTTGCCTGTCGAAGCATAGCAGCGACCAAGGGTTGGCCCTGCCGCTCCAGCTCGGCGGCGAACGATGCCAGTTCGGATGCGAGGATCTCCTCCTGGCGGGCGAAGTCCTCCAAGGCTCGCTTGGAGGACGGACGATCCGGCTCCGTGTCGGCCGAATTCTCTATCTCGAGCCTCCCGGGGCAAATTGGGCAATGGTGACCTGGGGCGCCCATAGCGGGTGCAGCAGCGGCCAGGCGACGATGGCGCCAATGAAGGCGAAGGAGACGACGATGAGAGCGGTGCAGCCGTAACGCGCCAACCAATCCTTAGGGGCCATCATAAACCCTCCAAGCCCAGCATCACGCACGATAGGCAACGAACGGATCGAAATCCAGTTTCCAGCGGATCAGGGCCCGGACCTCAAGGGCTTGAGGCAGCATCCCCTGGCTTGCCGAGGGCCGGTCATCTCCCCACCAAAAGCACCTGACCTTATCGCGCCTCGGATCCATGTCGGAATGTGACTTTCCTGCCGACCCGGTAGCCATGTCAGGGCATGACTATGAAGCAGCGTCGAATGCTGACCCATGCGCCGACTGCTATTAAATGGATAGCATTGCTAGTGAATTCATCGCACCGGCAGGGTCGTCGGCGGCGCCGATCATAACCCCACCGAATTTTCATTTTATGTCGGTAAGCCAAGGCGTTGCGCTTCTCTCGCGAGGGGTCAACCTTCGGTGCCGCTTCACACTTCATCGAAATCATCGGGCGCGAGATCGAGGCGGCTCAGAGCGCGGACCATGAACATGCCGTCGCCGGCATTCGGATCGACCAGACTTCCGTCGGCATCCGGCCAGCCGATCCGGTCGAGGAGAACGTCGACCACAGGCTCCGCCGTGTAAAGGGCCGTGGCGGCATGAAGAGCTTCGATAGCAGCCGATAGGTCGCCTGCTGCATCAAACAGATCGAGCATGTTGGGGGATTGCCTTGGAATCGAGCCGTGGTATGAGGCTGCAAGCCTGATCGAGGCACTTCCAGGGGTTTTACCTGGACCTGTACTTCTTGGATCAGATGATTGATCCAGTGTTGAGTATCACCTTCCGATTTCCAAGCATTTGGGTCCGGTTTTTAGACCCGACAGAATTGAAGTGATGAAAAAATCAACATCTCATTTTATTTTCGAAGTGAAACGGTCCCGTCTACCCTCCCAGAAAGCTTCAACGTTCCAGCGATTCATTCTTGACCCTAAACCGACAGAAGCTGCTCCAAGGCATGAGCCACGGGTTACCGGCGGGAACTCTAGTGCTGTTTCAGAAGGTGCTTTGCCAGAGCGGCGCGTGTTGCCGAGTCTCGTCGAGAATGTCGTCCCGCAGGAGCTTATCGCTCCACGCCCTAGGAAGCGGCGGGTCATAAAACCGAAGCGGATGGTTGAGCCTGAGGCCGCTACAGAGAGCCGGCCTGAAGTGGTGAGTGAGCCGATCGCGATCGACGAGACCGTAGCGGTCCGAGCGGCGCCTATTCTTGCCTCTTCAAAGCGGCAAAGAGCAATCCTGAAAGCGGTTGCGGATCTGCCCAGAGCTCAGAAATGGAAGCGCAGGCTTCCTCGGGCAGCATGGTGAGTTCGTACGACTTTTTTGCTATTGCCCGGCGTCGACTGGGAGTTAGCTTACTGAGCACAAAAAAGGCCGCTCTAAAGCGACCCGAAGTTTAAGGAGGAAACGCCCAGGAAGGGCGGCAACACTGCGACGCCAATCGCCGTGCTGCAATGCAAAAGATAGCCCGAACTATGGGCAAGATCAATCGGGCAGCGTCGCTGCCCTTTTTTATGTCACGCGATTGCGCTTCCGATCACTGCCACCCAAAATCACCGCGCAGCATTTCGGATCAGGCAGGACAACTCACAGAAGATAGCGCATCGGGGGGAGCGTTAAAGTGCGCTTTCTGCCGAAAAGCCATGCAATCTGCACACACTATCTGAGCGCTGGATCTTTACTTTTAGCCTTGTTCTCGCGGGAGAAAGATTCTTTCATTGGAAAGTGTCGTGCTGATTTGGAGGAACAGCTGCGCACCAGCAGCGGTAATATTTCGAAATTCGAAATATTCCTTTCCACGGACGCTGGCACATGTCATCGGGAACAATGAGGGAATTATGAAGAAGAGAGTGCTGTGCATGGCAGTTGGATTGCTTGCCTTATCAACCGCTTCGGCGACGGTAGCCGTTGCGCAAAGCCCGCAACCAACCAACCATGCTGAGGTTGCAAGCTCGATCATCGCTGATCCAAAGTTCAAAGCGGCAACCGCCGTTTTCGACCGCGATCACGAGAAGATTGTTTCTGAGCTGATCGAGATCACCGAAATTCCCTCTCCCCCCTTCAAGGAAAAGGTCAGAGCGGAAGCTTACCGGAAAAAGCTTGCAGATCTGGGCCTTTCAAACGTCGAGATCGATGAGGAAGGCAACGTGCTTGCCATCCGAAAGGGAACAGCAAGTGACGGGAAGTTTGTCGCCGTCATTGCCCATCTGGATACGGTGTTCCCGGAAGGCACTGAGGTAAAGGTCCGCCGCGAAGGCACTAAGCTCATGGCTCCCGGCATTGGCGATGACGCCAAGGGGCTCACTGTCGTTCTGGCGTATCTCAGAGCCATGGATGAGGCGAAGATCCAGACGAAAGACGATATTCTGATCGTCGGCTCTGTTGGCGAGGAAGGCCTTGGCGACCTTCGCGGCGTCAAGCATCTATTCCAGAAGGGCAAGTACAAGGACAAGATCAAGTCCGCCCTCATCGTCGACGGCGGCGACATGGAGACGGTGACCAACGGCGCGACCGGCTCGAAGCGCTACCTGGTGACGTTCCGCGGGCCTGGTGGGCACAGCTATGGCGCCTTTGGACTGGTAAACCCAGCATTCGCCATGGGCGAGGCGATGGCTCAGTTCTCCCGGACGCAAGTCCCGTCCAATCCGAAGACGACGTACAGCATCGGCGTGATCGGAGGCGGCACATCGGTCAACTCGATCCCGAATGAGCTTTGGATGCAAGTCGACATGCGGTCCGTCTCTGTCGAGGAACTGGCAAAGCTCGAAAAGCGCTTCCTCGAGATTGTCGATCGGGCTGTTGATACGGAGAACAATGCCCGCTCGACCAAAGAGGGGCCGATCACGGTCACGAAGGAACTGGTCGGCGATCGACCTGCCGGAAAAACCGACGAGAGCAATGATATTGTTCAGGCCGTCTCAGCCGTCCTGAAGGCGTATGAGTACAAGCCGAAGTACAACACCAGTTCCACCGATTCCAACGTGCCCATGAGTCTCGGGATCCCTGCTGTCACGGTCGGCCGTGGTGCCGCCGGAAAGTCAGACCGTAGCCACTCCCTTGACGAGTGGGTCGATGTCGAAAAGGGCCCCGATGTGAAGGCCTTGACCGCCGGTCTCGCGATGCTGCTTTCGGTTAGCGGAATGACCGATAGCTCATTGTAATCGCTTCCACTGGCGGCGGAGTGGTCCGCCGCCAGTGGTGCCCATCGTTGATTTGCCCAGAAGCCAGAAATGAAAGCGCCGTCTGCCACGGGTTGCCTGGTAAGTTAGAGCCGCAGCATCGAGATGGTTTTCGGCGAGGCTCTGGCAGCCTTCATTGTCTTCGTGCGGGCTTCATCTTCATCTGTATCCAAAACAATTACAGCGACACGTGATTGCCCCAAGTAATTGCTTGCTTGTTGTCGCTGAGGCGTGGTGCAAGATCACCGACGATCTTCTGGAAACCTTCAAAATCAGAGTGACTTTCAGGAGACAGGTTTCGTTAAACCGCGTCGCTTGCGTGAAAGGGATATGGACGTTTAGGCATCTTCTCTTAAGGTGCAGCCCCAATCAAGATGGTTGATTTGACTCAAGAACGACCACGAGGGGCAGCATGGTCACGTTAGCACATATCCGTCGCCGCAGGTCCGCCGTGGCATTCTATGCCTTGCTGGCGTCAACCTCCTCACTGGTATTGTCTCTTCATTGCACGCCGGTATCGGCACAGCAGAACATTATCGACAATGGAAACGTAGTCAGAATCCCAGGGGATTCTTTGGCCTTCGGTTGGGACACGATCATTGGAAAGAATGGCGCGGGCACGCTGTTCATCGAGCAAGGAGTTACACTCGAATCGTTCGATGCGACCCTTGGCGAGAATGCAGGGTCGTCCGGTACCGTTTATGTGCGAGAGGGTAGTACTTGGGACCTGCTGCAGTACAGCTGGGATCCCTTTGAAATCGGCCGCAGAGGGACAGGGCAACTGTCCATCGAAGGCGGCAGCCAGGTTCTCAGTGCTGGCAGTGTGATCGGTTCTGGCTCCGGCGTAATCCTAACAGGACCCGGCTCGAAGTGGGACATCAGCCAAGGCCGCCTGGGTGCCTATCTCGACATCGGCGGGAGCCTGGAGGTGACAGAGGGCGGCGCTCTAAATGTTGCAGGCCCGATCCATATCAGAGACGGAGGTCTAGCTAAGGTCAGCGGACCTAACTCCAAGATGCTCTCCAGTCATGACATCAAGGTGGAACCCACAGGGACCTTCATCATCGAGAAGGGCGGCAAGTTTGAAAGCACGGATGCTGTTATCGAGTCGGCCAGTTCAAATACAAACAATGTGATTGTCACCGGGGCCGGGTCCGAGTGGATACTCGCAGATCAAATCCAACTTGCGAGCGATGGCTCCGGAAACCTTCTCATACAGGATGGCGGCTTAGTCCACAGCCCATATCTGCTGCTCGGACGTCTTGAAGGTTCAAGAGGAGCTGTAACAGTAAGCGGAACGGATTCAGCACTGGTGAGTGCTGAAATCTCGATTGGCACCGCACTTGGAAACCTCTGGACACGCGGGGGTGAGGGTGTTCTTCGCGTCGAAGACGACGGTGGAGCAAGCACGTTTTTTCTTACGGTCGGAGACAGTGAGGCGTCAAATGGGACGGCGATCGTCACCGGACCGGGTTCATCACTAGCCGTCAGAGAGACATTAACTGTCGGTGCCCATGGAACAGGCGCCTTGATTGTCGAGAAGGGCGGTTCTGTATTCGCCTCTGATAACAACTACTTCGGCTTCGAGGCTGGATCTTCGGCAACAGTCGAGGTCACAGGCACAGGCTCGCGATTGCGGGTTGGTGAACTTGAAGTTGGCACTAGAGGTCAGGCGAGTGTCACTGTTGCCGATGGAGCATCGCTCGAAGCCGCTTCCCCCATCCGGATGGCGACTAATGCAAGTGCAGAAGGAACGCTGACCGTCACTGGGAGCAGCGATCGTCGAGCCACCCTAACGGCCTATTCCCTCGTGGGAGGTTCCGGCAAGAGCAGTGTGATGGTCGATGGCGGCATTATCCGCGCTGGGGCCGGTGTACCGTTGCTTCGTGGCTTTCGGCCAGGAAGCGTTGTGTTCGGGAGTGGCGGAGCGTTCCTGGACACAGCCGGCTTTAACGCCGGCATCAGCAGCAATCTCAGTGGCACAGGCAGTCTCACAAAGCAGGGAAGCGGCGTCCTCACGCTCAGCGAAGTGAACACCTATGCCGGAAGCACCATCCTTGAAAGCGGAGGCATCGCCCTTGCTGGGCAAGGCACGATCGGGGTGGGCTTTCTTCAGATGGCCGCCGGTACGACCTTTGACATCTCCGGCAGCAGCAATGGCCCCTCGATTGGGGAACTCCGCGGCAGTGGTGCGATCAGCCTCGGTGCGAATTCTCTCACCGTGGCGAGCGGCGACTTCAACGGCACCATCAGCGGTACGGCCGGACTTGCCAAGCAGGGATCCGGGACGCTGACACTGGGCGGCGCAAGCACTTATACCGGCGGCACGACGGTCAACGAGGGTTCGCTCGTAGCAACGACGTGGGACGCGCTTGGCACCGGGCCGGTGACCAACAATGCAACTCTTGTCCTGCGCGACGCCAGCTTCAGCGGCGGATGGCATTTTGCGCCTGTAATCTCCGGCGTTGGCCAGTTGATTAAACAGGGGCCGGGTCTCCTGACCCTGACGGGAAGTCACCATTACCAGGGAGGGACCATAATCGAGGGCGGTGGAATTGACACCACGGCGACCGGTCTCGGTACGGGGCCTGTCACCAATAACGCGTCCCTCTGGATCAACGAAGGCGGCAGCGCTGTTTTTGGTGCCGGCAGCATCCAGGGAACAGGCAACTTCAGAAAATGGGGTGCCGGTACTCTCACCTTTGACCAGGCGAACAGCTATACGGGCACCACCGAAATCTCTGATGGAATCCTTGCACTATCAGGGGCGGGTACAGTCGGCTCGGGAACCCTCAATTTGGCAGCCTCCGGCACATTGGACATCTCTGGAGCTGATGGAAGCCGGACGTTTGGAGGCCTGACGGGATCCGGCCGGGTCCTCCTCGGCTCAAGGAGCCTCGCCGTGAATGCTGGATCTTCCAACAGCACGTTCGACGGCGTGATCGCCGGAACAGGCGGGCTGACCAAGGAAGGCGCTGGCGGACTCGGCCTTTACGGTGCAAACACCTACACCGGAACTACCAGTGTAGCCGGCGGCACGCTGATGGTGCATGGCTCGCTGGCGAGCACGAGTACGCAGATACAGGCCGGAGCGACACTTGCGGGATCGGGCAACCTGGCCGGATCTGTTGCTGTGCAGGATGGCGGCACCTTGGCCGGCACTAGCAATCAGACGCTCACCATGGGCAGTCTCAGCCTGGGCTCTGATGCGACCCTCAAGGCGACGCTGGGTGGCAACGGCAACTCCAGTCTGTTTGCCGTGACGGGCAATTTGACTCTCGACGGGCGGTTGGTGATCGATGGAGCATCCAACCTGACGGGAGCCACGCGCTACACCCTGCTCACGTATGGCGGCGCGCTCACCAGCACGCCTCTGACCGTGACCTCCGCCCCAGTCGGCTACAAGCTGTCCAATTTTGCCCTCGATGCTAGTTCCGGCAAAGTGGCGCTGAGCCTGCAGGATGCAACCGGTCAGCAGGTCTGGAGCGGAGGTTCGGGCCTGTGGGGCAGCGCTGGATGGAGCTATCCCGCAGGAGGAGGGCTGACCAGCGCCTGGGAAGGTGACACCGCTGTTCTTCGCGGCAGGGGCGGCATCGTCACAGTGGAAGGCCCACAGACATTTTCGGCCCTGCGTTTCGAGGCCGACGGCTACACCGTCGCGTCAGGCAATGCTGGCGAACTCGTGCTCACGGACGATGGGGATGCGTCTACTCTGGAAGGGATCCGCGTGGAAAGCGGGCTCAGCGCCACGGTGTCGGCTCCGATCAGCGGCACGGCGACTCTGGCCAAGGACGGCGCCGGCACACTCAACCTGACAGGGAGCAACACCTATACGGGAGGCACCGCGATCGGCAGCGGTACGCTGGTCGGCTCAGTCACCAGCTTCGGCACGGGTGACATTCTTAACAATGCAACGCTGGTGATCGATCAGGCATCGGATGCGACCTTTTCCCAGCAGATCAGCGGCAACGGCCTCCTCACCAAGCGAGGAGCGGGTCGGCTTAATCTGACCGGCATCAGCACGTTGTCCGGCCCGACGACGGTTGAACAGGGTCGTCTGGCCGTGAATGGCTCCTTGGCGAATTCGGTGGTGACCGTCACCGGCGGCTCGCTGGGCGGCAATGGCACCGTTGGCGGGATCGTGGCCCAGAGCGGTGGCATGGTGGCTCCCGGCAACTCCATCGGCAACCTCCATGTGGCTGGGGATGTCGGCTTCAAGCCGGGCTCGGTCTATGAGGTGGAGGTGAATGCAGCCGGCCAGTCGGATCGCATCACGGCGAGCGGCAAAGCCACCCTGTCTGGTGGCACCGTCCGGGTACTGGCCGAGGATGGCACCTATCAGCCTTCGACCACCTACACGGTTCTCACGGCGGATGCTGGCGTGAGCGGTACATTCGCAGGCGTGAGTTCGAACTTCGCATTTCTGACACCCAGCCTCGGCTACACTGCCAACACTGTCGGCCTGACGCTGACGCGCAAGATTGTACCGACGGATCCCACCGATCCGACACACCCTTCTGATCCCACAGATCCTCATCAGCCGACACCCGTGGCCTTCAATTCCGTGGCCGCGACGGGCAACCAATTCAATGTAGCCAACGCTGTGGAGGCATTAGGCTCAGGCAATCGCCTGTTCGATGCGGTCCTGGGCCAGAGTGCAGCTGGGGCTCGGCAGGCCTTCGATGGGCTGTCGGGCGAGGCATATGCTTCTGCCGCTGGGATCGCTCTTGGCAGCGCCCTCCGGGTGCAGGACACCCTGTTGAGCCGGTTGCGCAACAGCTCCATGCCGACCTTCACGCGGGCGCAGGGTACCTACCCAGCCGCTTTTGCCGCCGACGCACTTGGCTCAATAGTGGATCCGGTGGCGAGTACGGCGCCGATCTTCGATCCTCGCCGGTTTGCTCTATGGGGTGAAGGCTTCGGCTCTTGGGGCAAGGCAGGCACCAATGGAAATGCTGCCGGTCTCGACATCTCGACGGGGGGCTTCATCCTCGGAGCAGAAGCGCAGATTGATCGGACGTACACGTTGGGCATCGCGGGCGGGTTCACGCGCACCACGTTTGAGGCGGACGCGCGCCTGTCCTCAGGCTCCAACGACACCGTCTTTGCTGCTGTCTATGGCTCCGGGTCCTGGGGCCACATCAACCTGCGGCTCGGTGCGACTTATGCCTGGCATGACATCGACGTCAGCCGCACCATTCGGTTCCCTAACTTTGCCGATCAGGCTCACGCCTCCTATGACGCTTCAACCGCACAGGCCTTCGCCGAGGTAGGCTACGCATTCGATCTGGGGCGGGTGGCGATCGAGCCTTTCGCCGGTGCGTCGGTGCTGCGGCTGCACACGGACGGCTTCGCGGAGGAAGGTGGGGCGGCGGCGCTGACCGGCTACTCCCAGGACCAGGATCTGGCCACAACGACGCTTGGTCTGCGTGCGGAGACGCGGTTGGGCGATGATCTGCCTCTCACCCTCAGAGGGATGCTGGGTTGGCGCCGGGCTTATGGTGACGTTGACCCTACGGCTCTGCTGGCTTTTGCCGGTGGGGCATCGTCGTTCGTGGTCGCAGGCACTCCCATCGATCGTGATGCGCTGGTCGCAGAGGCGGGACTGGATTGGCAGGCCACTCCCGACATAAGCCTCGGGATCGCATACTCGGGTCAGGTGGGTTCTCGGGCCCAAGAACATTCGGTCAAGGGCAACCTGACGTGGCGCTTCGGTACCTATTGACGGGGCACAGGGCGGCACGGCTGCCCTACATTGTTGCAAGCCCGGATCAGTCCTATAGCGGTGATGGCTCACCCTCTCGGACGGCCGCGATCATCCGTTGACCGTCAACCGTGCCCATCCAGGTCACAGCTTCTGTCCGGCAGGTGAACCGCTCTCGGCATATCCTGGGCCGACATCACGTCGGAACAACTGGCCGACTTCGTCGGAATCCGCAGCTGGATCGGCTGGGTCTGATCGACGAGTACAAGATCCTCGTCCATCCAAGGATCGCCGGGCACGGCCCGACCCTGTGCCAGGGCGGGCTGCCCGGCACGCGGCGGCTCGAGCTGGTCTCGGCGACGCCACTCCGCAATGGCGTGGTGGCCATGCACTACCGGCGCGATCGCTGACTGCAAGCAGCCGGATCCCCCTGGTCTCTTAAAGAGCAGGGGATCATCCATGGTGTGATGGTCAGATGATGACGAAGTCGTTCACGGTCAGGAACACGTGCTTGTCGATACGGGCGAACTGCACCTGGGCTGCTCCGCCGGCACCATCCTCGTCATAGTAAAGCGCACCCGAGAACCAATCGTAGATGATCCGGTCATCGGCATCGGCCGCATGGGTGCCATAGTGGAACGCATTCCAGGCGAGATGGCCCTTCGGACCGATGTTCGTGAACACGGCATTCTCAAGCCGGATCGTATCCTCCCAGGGATTGAAGTCCCTGATCGTATCGATCTCACCCTTCCCGAGCTTGGTATCGAACACGAAGGTGTCGCGTCCGGTACCGCCGGTCAGAATATCCTTGCCCGTGCCGCCGTAGATCACGTCATTGCCGGAGCCACCATTGATGGTGTCGTGGCCGTCACCGCCCTTGAGGATGTCGTTGCCGCTATCGCCAGCGAGGTAATCGCGTCCGGTGCCACCCTCGAGCCGGTCCTTGCCCGTGCCGCCATACAACCGGTCGTTACCACCATTGCCGTACAGGCGATCATCGCCGCTGCCGCCGTAGAGACGGTCGCGTGAGGCTCCGCCCCAGAGGGTGTCGTTGCCGCCCCAGCCATATAGGACGCTGCCCGCGTCGGAGGCGGTCATCCTGTTGGCGACGCCGTTACCATAGCCATAGGCGCCATTGCCCGTGAGCACGAGGTTCTCGACGTTGGCGTTCTCCAGCATGTAGCTGACCGAGCTGCGAAGGGTGTCGATGCCCTCGCCGCGGTACTCGATCACCTGGTCGCTTGCCGTGTCGACGATGTAGGTATCATCACCCTCACCGCCGTACATGATGTCGATGCCCGTGCCACCGTCGAGGGTGTCGTTGCCGATCCCGCCAGAAATGGTGTCGTTGCCCTCGTCGCCGTGGAGCTCATCATTCCCACCAAGGGAGCCGACGTAGTCATCACCGCCCCCGCCGTGCATCGTGTCGTCATCGGCACCCATCACGATGCGCTGGCTGGCGCCGTCAGCCACGATGAACTGGGCGCCGTTGCCGCCATAGATGTCGGCTACCCCCTTGAGGGCGATGAAGCCCACGTTGTTGATCTCGACCCTCCGGTGGACGCCATCGCTGGAGGCGTCCAGAACCATGAGGTTGTTGTAGGTCGGTAGGCCGTTGAGGATCGTATCCCTGGAGGCCACTCCCGTGAGCTCGACACTTGAGACAGCGTTCACGAGGCCTGCTTCAACAGCCTGCTTGACGTAGTTGACTGTCCAATCCGAGACGCCCGGAGCGACATCCGAAAAGCTTGGAGTGCCAGTAGGTTTAAACATCTCCAGCTTGAGGATGCGCGCCAAGAGGACCGCGAGGTCCTCCCGAGTGATGTTGGAGGTGGGGTCGAACTGGCCATCGACGGTGTGGATGTTGGCCAACAAGCCGGAGCCTTCCGCCAACTTGGCGAGAAGAGCTGCCTTTCCTTCACTGGTGTCGAGCGGAATGTCGGCAAACAATGAACTTCCGGTGTCGTCCACGCGTCCGGACTGGATGGCGCTCACCTGAATGAGCTTAGTCTTTGCACCCGCGATCATGTCTACCAACGATGAGACCACCTCAGCGCCGTCAATCAAACTGCCGGTCGTGCTGTTGGGGGTCATCGCAGAATCTTCCCGGAATCCTACGCTAAGCCGCTTCGAGGAAAGGTGAGCGTGGATTCCGCAGCGGACGGAAGTGCCCGGTAAGAGGCTCGGTCGGCCAGACATAGTCCCCATTGAAGCTGATGTGCTCCCAGCCGAGCGGTGCGATATGGGCCAGGAGCTCATCCGGCAGGTGCTCGCCACCGGCGCGGCGCTCGTCAACGGCTCGGCTGAGATAAACCGTGTTCCAGAGGATGATGGCCGCGATCGTCAGGTTGAGCCCAGAGGCGCGGTAGCGCTGGTTCTCAAAGGTTCGGTCCCGGAGCTCGCCATGGCGATGGAAGAACAGAGCTCGAGCCAAAGCGTTACGAGCCTCGCCCTTGTTGAGACCAGCATTGGTGCGCCGGCGCAGGGCTGGGTCTGAGATCCAGTCCAACGTAAACAATGTGCGTTCCAAACGACCGATCTCGCGGAGAGCTTTCGCGAGAGCGTTCTGGCGTGGGTAGGCGGCGAGCCGACGCATCAGCGTCGAGGGTGCAACCGTGCCTGCCCGGATTGAGACCGCCATTCGCAAGACTTCGTCCCAGTTCTCCCTGATGCACTGGAGGTTGATTGAACCTCCAATCATCGCGCCGAGGCTGCTGTAATCAGCCCGGTCGCCGGCGACATAGAGGCGGCGATCGGCAAGATCCCGGATCCGTGGAGCAAACCGGAAGCCGAGAAGATGGCACAGGCCAAACACGTGCTCGGTAACGCCGCCGGTATCGGTGTAGTGCTCCCGGATCGCGAGCGTGCTCTCGTGATGCAATAGGCCGTCCAGAACATGGAGTGCTTCGCTGGCGTTGGCGGCAATCACCTGAGTGTGGAAAGGCGCGAACCGATCGGAGATGAACGTGTAGAACTTCGCTCCCGGCTCCGAGCCGTAGCGGGCATTGTGATCGGCGCGGCCTTGCCCATGCCCACCGGCTCGGAAGAACTGCCCATCCGAGGATGAAGTGGCACCATCACCCCAGACGACAGTGAAGGGCTGAGCATGGATGGCATTGACCAGGGCAGCCAGGCCGGCTTGATACGTCTCGTCCCGGATATGCCACTCCGCCGTCCAGAGCAGATGAGAATGGCTGAAGAGGCCGGAGCTTCGCGCCATCCGCGCCAGTCCCAGATTGGTCGCATCCGCCAGAATGGCCGTCTTGAGCGCGACTGGATTCTCCGGAGGCGCCCCGGATCGAAGATGGCTGAACCGGTCCGCAAAATTCGTCCAGCCGTGGACCTCGGCGAGAAGGTCTGTGATCCGCAGGCGGGGAAGCATGCTGTAGAGCCGCCGGGCGATATCATCAGCACCACTATTGTGCTGGCGGATCGGGCTGATCGAAAGCCCGGTCGATGAGATGACCGCCTCAGAGAGTTCGCCGGCCTCAGCCTGCGCTCCAACCTCGCGAAGCCGCCGATCCAGCGTGGCACAGCGCTCCTCACGCCAAGCCTGGAAGCTGTCAGGGATCGCAAGACCAAGTTCACCACTCTGACGACGGGTGGCAAATGCAGTTTGAGGCAACAGGAAGTCGTCGAACGCCCGGTAGGACCGGCTCCCTTCCACCCAGACATCGCCAGCCCGCAGCCGGTCCCGAAGGGCGACGATGACACCGATCTCCCAGGTCCGCCGGTCGACAGAGGCGCCTTTCCCAACGAGTTTTCGCCAGGCAGGTGTCATAAAGGCGGTCGGGACTCGAGCCGGGAGCCTGCGCTGGCCGGAGGCGTAAAGGGTCCGCAGGAGTTCGACTGCGGTAAGCAGGGGATCTGATGCCTTCCACGAATGGAACGTGAAGGTCCGAAGGATCATTTTGCCAACCCGGTGAATGCCGGGATAGTGGTCAATGACCTCCGCCATGTTATCCTGCCGGGTGTCTCCTATCGTCTGATCAATCTCACCCACCAACGTCTCAAGCCCGCGCCAGCCGATGGTTTGCTCGACCGCCATAAGCGGATCGGCTCCTCTCGCCCGAGCTTTCAGCATGGCCTTGGCCATATCGATCAGCGCCCGGGCGGCACTGTCAATTGTCTTCGCTCGGCTAACAACCTGCTCCTTGTGCTGGCGATCGGCCTTGCGGAACACGCTGCCAATCATCTTGTCGAACATCGTGATTGCAGCATCGGTCAGCTCGGCTTCCATCTCGCGGGCGAAGACCACCAGAGATGCAAGCCGCCGCTCACTTTCCAGACGAGACAGATGCTGAGCGCTGAGGATGGCTGTCTCCCGGGCAATCCCCGCGTAGCGGGCCCGGTGAACGCGCCGCTCGCGATCCGGCTCGACGCCCAGCGAGCGTACGACCCCTAGTCGCTCCACAATCGAGGCGAGATTCTTCTGAGTTGGCGCCTCTGGCCAATCCCGGAGCCAGGCCAGAGGCGTCCTCCTTTGGTCCTCAGCCACCTCGATCAGATCATTCAGCCTCGCTCTGACAGTGGAGGTCAGGCCATCAACCAATGATCGATAGGCCCGCTTACGGACTTGCGCGCGAGCTGTGAGGGCAATCCGCTCGAGTTCTGTGGCAGCAGGTAGGACAACAAGGTTTTCTCGCAGATATGAGACCATGGCGCCAACGATGGCGTCGCCGCGATCGGTCCCGATCGCCTCTTCGCGGGCAATCCGCGTGATCGTTGGCTCGTCATCATGCCGGAAGGGCCGCAAGCCGAGATAAGCGTAGAGTTCGTTCAGGTGCTCCCAGCGAGTTGCTTCACGCTGCCCGTAAACCAGGAAGGCAGATGGGTTGACCTGGAGTTGATGGGCAATGAAGGCCAGCATGTCCTTGGGAGGCATTTCCGACGGACTGAGTACGCGGCCAGGGTAGCGCAGGTAGGCGAGATGGACGGCAAAGCCGAGCCGGTTTGCATCCCGGCGTCTTTGCCGGATCAGCGCCAGATCTTCCATCGAGAACGTGTAATGGCGAACGATTGAGGCGACATCTGACGGTGGGTCGAACAGCGTGGCGCGGGATTGCGGAGAGAGGATTTCGTGCTTCTTCATGGCGGGCGAGTCGGGTGACAAGGCCTCGCCGTGTTGCACATTCCTGTTGCCAAACCGCTTCTATCAAGCCGAGCTCGCGCAAGAGACTTTCACACGGATCATGTGTTTCAACGTTGCAGATGCACAGGACGAACTCTGCCAATCACCCATCTGCTCAGAGCACTGGATGCCTGCTGAATGTCCTATGCAGCCTGTGACGCTCCCAAACTCTTAGCGTAGGATTCCGGGAAGATTCTGCGATGACCCCGGCCAGGCCGGAAAGACCTTCCGCCTGATAACGCGCTAACCAGCGCCGCACCGTCTCCTCGTGCTGGCGCACGATACCAGCGATCTCGGCCGCAACCAGATGACGCTCGGCCGAGAGCAGGATCATCAGGGCACGAATGCGCACCCGCGGATCAGGACTGATGTGATAAAGCTGATCAAGCTCGCTCAGCTGCTCTGGGCTAAGCGCATCCAGGCAAATGGGGTGCATGGCGGCCTCCCGGCTGCTCCCACACCCCAACATACCACAGAACTTCCAACGCTGTACTTAGTGGTGCATCCGGCATGTTCAGGGGGTATAATCGCGGCTTGCTGGCCTGCGGGCGGGAGGTGACCCATGACACCGATCTGCTTACGGGATTTGACCGTTGAGGAGTGTGCACGGGTCCAGACTTTGGCTCACGCGCGCACCGCTCCGGCTCAGATGGTGCAACGGGCTCAAATCATCTGGCGCGCCCGTCACGGCGAGAGCGCATCCGCCATTGCCTCTCGCCTGGGCCTGGATGTCGAGACGGTGCGAAGGCGCATCCACCGCTTCAATGCAGAAGGAGTGGAGGCCCTGAAGGATCGGCATCGCTCCGGCCGCCCGCCCACCTATCCGCCTGAGCAAGCCGCCACCGTGATCGCCACGGCGCTGATCAAGCCAGAGACGCTCGGGCTGCCGTTTGCCGCCTGGACGCTCGACCGACTGGCCGCCTACCTGCACGAGGTCAAAGGCATTGCGATGCAGCGCAGCCGCATCGACGAGATCCTGCTCCAGGAGGGCTTGCGCTGGCACAAGCATGAGACCTGGTTCGGCGAGCGGGTCGATCCGGCCTTCGCGGAAAAAAGGGGGCGATCGAAACGCTCTACACCGCACCGCCTGCGGGCAGTTGGGTAGTCTGTCTCGACGAAATGGGACCGGTGAGCGCGAAGAGCTATGCCGGCCATGCCCTGGTGCAGAACCGGACGCGACCAGCCGAGCGGGCGAGACAGGAGATCGACTACGGCCGGCGCGCCAAGGGCTACATCTTCGGGGCGTTTCGCCCTGCGACGGGTGAGGCCTTCACCCATCCCTATCCCGGACGCGGCGGCACGCACTGGGCCGACTTTCTCGACCACGTTGAGAACTGGATCCCGCGCACGACCCAGCGGATCTACGCGATCATGGATAATCTGAGCTCCCACCGCACCACCGACGTGCTGCTGTTCCTGCTGGCGCATCCGCGTTGGGAGATGGTGTTCCAGCCCAAGTACGCGGCTTATCTCAACCTGATCGAGCCCTGGTGGAAAATCCTGCGCTCCCTCGCATTAGCGGGTCGGCGCTTCGAGAGCTGGGAGGAGATCGTCGATGCGGTTCACTGCTCTACAGTCTACTGGAATGCACACCGCCATCCCTTTGTCTGGGGCAAACGCCGTCGGCATCGGCCTCGCCGCTCGCCCGGCATTGCCCTCCTGCCGAAGGCGGCATGACTTACCGGATGCACCACTTAGGTGGAAAGGCCCAGAGACAAGACCAATTGCGCTACAAGGTATCGACTATATGACGAAACCAACCATGCAAGTCGAAGACGAGACTGGAGACACTGGTCAGGCCAGCACGCCTCACCTCGATAGGCTTGAAAAGTTGGCTCATGCGGCAGCCACCGCGGCCCAGGCGAAGCAATGGCGGGCACACAAGAACGGCATGCAGCAGCAGGATGAACCCTCAGACGTGCGCAACCTCAGTCATGATGCGCAAGCGAGAGCCCGCGCCGAAGAAGCGATGCGCCTGATGATGGCGAAGCCACAAAGCAAACGCCGGAGCCGGTGACGATCAGTTTGGCATCAATCATCGTGGGCAGCTCCATAACCATTCCAAAGCAGGCATTGATTGCGGTCGTCCTCTAGGATGTTTGAATTGAGAGTCTGTTGGGCTCGCGCTCACCATGGTCGCGCCACGTCGCCCCGAGATGGCGGACCATCACAACAAAGGAGTATCAAAATGGCAGATAAGAAGCCAAATCCGGCGCTGATGAAGCCGGTTCAGCCCTCGAATGAACTCGTGGCGGTGGTCGGGTCCTCGCCACTGCCCCGTACGGAAGTGGTGAGCAAAGTGTGGGATTACATCAAGTCCAACAATTTGCAGAACCCTGAAAACAAACGGGAACTCCTCGCGGATGAGAAGCTTCAGGCTGTATTCGACGGCAAGAGCAAGGTCAGCATGTTCGAGATGAACAAGCACTTCGCTCAGCATCTCTCCTGAGCAGACGCAACAACAGGCCCACCCCGCCAGCGTGCCGGCGGAGTGGGTGTCGCTTCAGCCATCCGCTTCCAGCTAATGGCTAGACAGCCTCCTTGAGCTCCTTCGCGGGCCGAAAGGCGATCTTCTTGGAGGCTTTGATCTTGATCGGCTCGCCGGTCTGCGGGTTGCGACCGGTGCGGGCGGCGCGCTTGCGCACCTGAAGAATGCCGAGACCGCTCAGGCGGATCTTGTCGCCCTTCTTCAAGCTCTTGGCGATCATCTCGATCACTTGCGTCAGCATTTCGTTGGCCTGGCGCTTGGGAAGCTCGTGCACTTCCGACAGTTGCTCGGCAATGTGGCGCAGGGTCAGGATCGCGCCAGCTGAGGTGCCAGTGGATTTCTTTGCGACCTTGGGGGCTGCCTTGGCTGACGCCTTCGGTGCTGCGGCCTTCGTAGGCCTCTTGGCAACGGCGTCGGCAGTTTTGGCCGTCTTAGTCGGTTCTGCTTTCGATGCGGCCGCTTTGCGGGCCGGCGCCTTCTTGGCTGTCGTCTTGGTTGCTGCTTTCGCCATGGGTGAGATCCTTCTGATGCGCGAGCAATCTTGCAGTCAGTCGATGGGCAAAGGGTTTGCCGCCCAAGATTGAAATCACCAGAAGGCCGCAGCCTCAATAGCCATGACGGAACGAATTCACAGGATCTTGGGCCAGCACAGGATCCCGTGACTGATTGCGCAACAGGACAAAACGGACGAGCAACTCCTGTGACGGGAAGCGCAGGCGACTGGGTTCCGGCCCATTGAGGACTGAAGTGGAACCCGGGCTTGGATCAGGCGGCAAGAAAGAGCTCGTTCTGTCGCCAAGCGGCGCAAACTCGTCGTCCATTCGGGCGTGCGGTCGCGATGCGCTCCTGGAAGCGGACTTGGGCTTCCTTGAGCAGACGGCGTTTTCGGGCGAAGGGCTGAGAGGCCCTGGCGGTGTCGTTCACAACAGCCGCAGCCGCCGCGTACAAATCAGTTGTTGCGGCATCCAGGCCAGGATCTCGCTCGAACAACACCACAAGGCTCGCCAGGTGCTGTCTGAGGAGCGTCTGCAGTTCGCGGAGGTAGGGTAGCTCTCCTCCGAACTCGATGGCCTTCACAGTTGGCGAGATCAGGGCCAACTTCTCTTCAATTGTGTCGGTGAGTCGTAGCTCCGCCATGAGCAACCGTCTCCAGGTCAGAGGAAGCCCGCCCAGCCCTTGAAGCACGTAGGAAAGCATGCGCCTTCATGGTTAACCAACGGTTTCAAGCGAGAAAGGAAGGCGGCACCACAAAGGCTTGGCGCCAATTCATCGCACTGTGCTCAGGCACACTTGCCTGAGCATGGTCTGCAATCATCTTCCTCGGACGGTACCGACGCCTATCATATGCGCCCTCGTAGGAGGTCTGGTGCTCGGCCTTCAGCCAGGGTGCTCCCATATCGACAGCTGTTGACGCTGATCAGGCGCTGGGTAGGATGGCGGTATGGTGTTGCAACCGGCATCGCACGCGCCCCGACTGGAGTTTGGAAAAGGCTTCAGTTGGGGCGTTCTCAGTCCGACAAGTCGCGATGGCGCCACAGATCGGAGTAAGGAAACGGGCTCCACAGAGACGCTAATTGTTTGGTGGCGGAACGTTGTTGGGATCAGGTGCGTTGGGCGATTGAGAACTATACTTGGCGCTTCGATGGCTCGCGGCGGCCGCCGCGTCCTTGGTGGAGGATCTGATGCACTCCCTTCATCCGCAAGCCCGCACCACCCCAGCTGTTCGCCAGGAGATCGCCCGCTCGCGCGAGCCCACCGGCGTGCTGGCGCAGCGCTTCAGCGTCAGCACCGAGACCATCCGCAAATGGCGCAAACGTGGGGCGCAGGACTGCCAGGACCACTCCAGCCGGCCGCACAAGCTGCCGTGGAAGGCCACGGACGAGGAGCGGGCGATCGTCTGTGCCCTGCGCCAGGCCACTGGCTTTCCGCTCGATGACCTGACCTTTATCGTCACGCACTTCCTGCCGCATCTCAACCGCGATGCCGTCTACCGCATCCTCAAGGCGGAAGGTCTGGGCCGCCTGCCGCCGGCGCAGCAGCGCAAGCGCAAGAGCGGCACGTTCAAGGACTACGATCTCGGCTTCATCCACATGGACATCAAACACCTGCCGAAGCTGCGGACCGCCAATGGCGAGAGCCGCAAGCGCTTTCTCTATGTCGCCATCGACCGCTGCTCGCGCTGGGTGCACCTGGCGGTCAAAGACGACGAGCTGACCACCAGCGCGGTCGCTTTCCTGACCGAGGCGGTGCGCGCCTTCCCGTTCAAGATCACACACGTGCTGACCGATCGCGGCTCGTGCTTCACCGCCGATGGCTTCGAGGACGCCTGCCGGAAGCTGAAGGTGGAGCATCGCACGACCAAGCCGTACACGCCGCAAACCAACGGTCTCGTGGAGCGCTTCAACGGCCGCGTTCAGCGCGAGGTGCTGGGCATTACCATCGACAGCCACCGGGATCTGGAGACGCTGCTCAAGGGCTTCAACCAAGCCTACAACCGGAGACGTCAGCGCGTGCTCAAGGGGCGAACACCAGATGAGGTCGTGCACAGCCGCCTGGTTGCTGAGCCCAAGCTGGCCAACCGGCGCTACAAGCCACCCGATTCAGACGCGTTGCCGCCCGCCCTCCAGGTCGTTGCTGACGCCAAGGAGGTCTCGCATCCAGACAACTAATACTACAGCCGGGTTTCACGTCGGCGTCGGGTGCGCTTGCGCCAGTGACATTCGCAAGCGCGCTGCTGATGCCGCCGGCGCCAGACCGACCAATGCTCGACGGCCTCAACCGAAGGCGGCTGCTCCCACACCAAGTGCCAGAGCAGACGCCGCACCTCCGGCACGGTGAGCGGCAACAGCCCCGCGGCTTGCGCGACGGGGGCTTCTCCCCCCGATGGCGTGCCGGCGCACCACAGTGAGATAGGCATGTGCCAGCATCGATAATGTGATGTGTCGGTGCCAGCCCGTCCACGAGCGGACCTCGTACTCGTCCAGACCGGTCTCGCCCTTGGCTTCCTCAAAGCAGCTCTCGATCCGCCAGCGCTGGCCCGCAATCCGCACCAGTTCGGCCAGCGCCGTCTCCTCCGGCGAACGGGTGAGATAGAACGTGAACTGATAGGGGCGTCCCTTCCGGCGCCGGATCAGCAGCCCGGTCTTCCAGCCCGGCACCGGCGGTGTGCGATACGGCAGATAGGCCCAGTCATACAGCCGCGGGCCCTTGGCCCCATCACCCGCACTCAGGCGTTTCCAGCCCCGGGCCGGCACATCCTCAAGCCAGTCCTCAACGTGCTTAAGCCCGAGCCGCTGGGCCGAGGTCACGGCCAGCACGTAGCCGCGCCCGTGCGCCTCGATCAAGCGCCGCGTCTGATGGTCGGCGCCGTACACGCAGTCGCCGGCCACCCACCGGCAGGGCACGCCGGCCGCAAAGGCCCGCTTCAACATCGCTTGCCCGAGCTTCGGCTTGGTGGTGAAGCCGATCTCCTCCGGCACGCCTGCTTCCGCGCGCCGGGCCGCATCGAAGGCCCAGGTCTCGGGCAGGTACAGCGCCCGGTCGATCAGCGCATGGCCATGCCGGCTGGCATAGGCGAGGAATACTCCAATCTGGCTGTTCTCGATGCGGCCGGCGGTGCCGGAGTACTGGCGTTTGACGCCGGCCGACTTGTCGCCCTTCTTGAGAAAGCCGGTCTCATCCAGCACCAGCACGGCGTCAGGATCGCCGAGATGCTCGACCACATAAGCCTGCAGGTCGTCGCGGACCGCATCGGCATCCCAGTGCATGCGTGACAGGAAATCCTGCACGCCATCGGGGCTGGCATCGCCTGCGGCTTCCGCCAGGTGCCAGCCGTTCTTGCGCTCGAGCGGCGCAAGCAGGCCCTGCAAATAGGCGCGGGCTCGTCGGCGCGGCTCGACCCGGCTGAACCGGGGAGCAAGGCGGCTGCACAGATCATCCAACTGATCGGCCCAACGATGGACCTCGCTTGTGCGCGTCATGGCCTGACACCTCCGTGTCAAAGACAACGCACAAACCCGGCTGTAGTACTAAAGCGCTTTTGATCTGGCCTTGAATCCATTGTAGTGGTCTGTGCGTTGACTGGGATATGGCCCAGGAGGCGAGCCATGTCCCAGGCCTATTCCGCGGATTTGCGTGAGCGCGTTCTGGTCGCCTGCGAACGCGGCGACCTTCCTCAGGTCGAGATCGCCCGCCGCTTCCAGGTTTGCCCGGCCACCGTGTCGAACTGGCGCCGCCAAGAACGCGAGGAAGGCCGGCGGGCTGCGAAGCCGCACAGCGGCGGCGTGCCCTCGCGCCTGGATGCGGCGGTTCTCGAGGTGCTGCGTCAGCTCGTGATCGAGGACAATGACGCACTGCTGCGCGAGTACCGTGAGCGCCTGGCTGAGCGAACGGGCGTGACGGTGTGCTTGGCGGTGATCTGCGAGGCGCTCAAGCGCCTCAAGCTGCGTCCGAAAAAAAGACCCTTCGGGCGGCCGAGCAGGAGCGGCCCGAGGTTGCTGCCGAGCGTGAGGCTTACCGCCAGCAGATGAGCGCCCTTCCTGTCGAACGCTTGGTGTTCCTGGATGAGAGCGGGGTAACGACTAAGATGGCCCGCACTCATGCCAGAGCCCCGCGCGGGCAGCGGGCGTCCGGCTCGATCCCGCTGGGCTCCTGGCAGCGGCTGACGGTCTTGGGTGCGCTCGCCTGTGAGGGCCTGGTTGCCACGATGAGCATCGAGGCCTCGACTTCTACCTCCGTGTTACTCGCCTATCTCGAGCAGATCCTGGTACCGGCTCTCAAACGCACCAAGCCGGATGCCATTCTGGTGATGGACAACCTGCGCCCGCACCACGCCATCGAAGTGCAGGACCTGCTCGATCGGGCTGGGATTGGACTGCTGTACCTGCCGCGCTACTCGCCCGAGTTCAACCCGATCGAGCACGCCTGGGCCAAGGTGAAAGAGCGGCTCAAGGCCAAAGCCGCACGCACTCTCGAAGCCTTGGAAGCAGAGCTCAAACCCGCCCTCGACAGCATCACCGCAAAAGATGCCCGAGGCTGGATCAGGCATGCCGGCTATGCTCTACACTGAAACCAAAAGCGCTTTAGAATCCAGAAAACCTGCAATCCGCTGACAGAACGCAGGACAGCGGATGTGGGAGGGGCGTGGACCTGAGACTTAGCTTGCCAACTTGACGAGCTGCGGCTCCCGCAGCATGTAGCCGCGGCCCCAGACCGTCTCGATGTAGTCCCTGTCACCTGAAGCCTCCGCGAGCTTCTTGCGCAGCTTGCAGATGAACACGTCGATGATCTTGATCTCCGGTTCATCCATTCCGCTATACAGATGATTGAGGAGCATCTCTTTGGTCAGCGTGTTGCCCTGGCGCTGAGCCAGGAACGCCAGGATCTTGTACTCGGTGCCGGTCAGGTTCACCCGGCGGCCTGCGATCTCAGCCTGTTGAGCCCGAGGGTTGATCGTCAGATCGCCGCATTGAAGGACGGCTTCGGTCTGGTCGGACGAGCGGCGGATGATGGCCTGCATGCGGGCGATGAGTTCATCCTTATGAAATGGCTTGGTGAGGTAATCATCGGCGCCATAGCCGAGGCCGCTGACCTTGTTCTGGATACCGTCCAGGCCTGAGAGGATCAGGACAGGCGTGCTCACCTTGGCCAGCCGCAGCTGTCGCAGGACATCATAGCCTGACATGTCCGGGAGGTTGAGATCGAGCAGGATGATGTCGTAATCGGGGAGTTGGCCGAGATTGATGCCGTGCTCGCCTAGATCGGCCACGGAGATTTGGACGTTGAGGCGCTGGAGCATGAGCTCAATACTCTGAGTGACAGAGATGTCATCCTCAATCAGCAACACCCGCATCTCACCACCTCCCAGAGACCTCAGCTAATGTGAGGGAAGTATGCTCAACGAGGAGTTAACGCCGGTGGTACATCGACGCTTTCACTGCGCCGGCTCAGTTCCAGGGTTCAAGAATTTAGTCGGGTAAATGATTCTGCTTGCAAACCTGCGACAGGAGGTCTGTAACCGGTGCCGTGGCAGGATCCTCTCACAGGAGGATCTCATACTGCTACCTTGTCTAGCTGAATGAGAACAGCTTCGGCTTGGACGATATCGATCGTGAGCAGATTTGGCTCCACAGTTCGTTCTATCAAGGAAGATCAGGCGCTGTAACGATCCCAGGAAGACGTTTGATCATCGATTCCGGCACTTTGGGCATGGGCGGCCGATCATACCTCGCGCCACATCATCCCCGCCATCGTCGAAGGCGGAAGCGTGGATCACGTAGCCTTCCGCTTCCACCCAGGCGATTATGAACGAGGGTGTCAGCGCAGCGCCGGAGCCGTCGAACATTGCGACACGGTCCTTATGCAAGGTGAAAGCAATCTTTCTGATCCGCGGCAGATCCACCACGGCGTTGGGGTATCGCGGAATAAAATCGACCGGCTCACGCAGATACTCTGTGTCGCCATAGGTCCAGTCGAACTGCGCGTTGTGCAGCAGGTGCCGCATCAGGGCGAAGCGCTCCGGTGTCATGCCGCCGGCTCCATCTGGTCGATGTTGCACTGGTAGACAGTGAAGGTGATCGCGACGATCAACGGGTTCTTCGACACCAACTGCGGTCTAATCTAGGTCACATATCCGAACGGCGGGTCGGCGACGTCAGATTCGACCCCTTATGCCTCGGCATCAGCCCGGTTGAGGTTCTGCAGTGGCTTCAACTTCACATCGGCGACGATCAGCGTCAAGCGCGAGGCTCAGCGGGCATGTGGATAGAGAGGCACGGCTTCTCTCCAGCCTAGATCAAGGACATTCCCACCGGGCATAGCGCCGCTAACCATGGTCCTGATTAGGCCAGAAGCGCGCTGAAGGCTCCACCCGAGAAAGGCAATTGCTCCCCAACTACGCGTGGTTAATCTCCGATCCTCACACCGTGCTGAGGCTACCTCACCAGAAGTAGGAGATGCTGTAAGCAATAAAGCCCCCTACGACGACAACAGCCGCTGTCTTCCAATGCTTCTGGATGTGTTCATGAAGTGTCATTTCTAATCCTTTAAATCGGTCTTCGTTTCTTGTCATTCATCGCGAGTTTAACCATGCTAATTATGCTTGTCAGCTGTGTCGCAATGTTTGACCGAGGACAGAAAAATATAGAGGATCTCACATTCACTCACGCAGTGAGACGCTCGATCTGCTCAGCTAACGACAATTGCTGCTTGCCGGATTATGCTGCCTGCCCCTTCTAAGTTACTCGAATCAAACTTGCGGACACTGCGATTTTGACCTAGGTCGCGCGTGAGAAGCTTATAGCAGGACAAGTCCGATGAGCTCTGTTCGACCAGCGCGCCTCAGCGACACGGATACCCTTTTCGCAATCTGGCTTCGGGCGGTGCGGGCGACGCATCTCTTCCTGAGCGAGGCTGACATCGATTTCTACTCCGGGCTCGTCCGCACTGAGTACCTGCCCCAAGCCCTCCTCTGGGTCGCAGTTGATGATGAAGACCGGCCTCTCGGCTTCATGGGTATGACAGAGGACAAGATCGATGCCCTGTTTGTCGCGCCGGAGCAGCATGGCAAAGGAGTGGGGCGTGCGCTCGTCGCGTATGCGCGCCAGATGGCGCCGAATCTGTCCGTTGACGTCAACGAGCAGAATGAGGGCGCGCGGTCCTTCTACCGGCGGATGGGATTTCGGGAGGTAGGCCGATCCGAGCGGGATGATCGCGGCCGTGCCTTTCCCATCGTCCATTTGATCCTGGAAGACTAGGCTCAGGCTCTTGCCCGGGCTGCCAATGTCCTGCGCCACTCCATGGCAGCCGCTTGTCTGCGCCACCTGATCACCGGCACCAGGACAGTCGCCAAGAGCATCACGACGGCTGATCCGATCCACGGAAGCAACTCGGGTGATGCAATGAGGGTTTGCAACTCCAACAGAACATTGGTTGCAGGTTGGAGCATCTCGAACAGATTGATCATCGTCGCCTTGGTTCTGTCTGCATTTTCAGGTGGATTTGCACCTTCAGTCTCCAGAGCAGCCAAGGCGGTCAATCTGCATCCTTCGCTGCGTTGAAGATGATGCCTGCCCACCTCCGCATGTGTGCTCGCCCCATCAGCCACGATGAGAGTGGTATGGTTAACGACGGATTAAGGACGCCTCTCCCAGTTCGATTGGATCATCATCCTCAACAACATCCATGCTCATGTCCGTGTTTCCACATCTGAGCAACGCGAGGTGTAGGTTCGGCTCCAGCTTGTGCTGGAGGCAGCGGCGGTTCGCCTATGCCAGGCTGCCGGCTCCCAGCCCAATAAAGCAACAATACTCCTTATGAAACCGATGTCGTTGCTTCTTCCCTCTGAGAGGCGGTTGGGCCTGCCTCAACCAGACGCGCGAACTCGGACCACGTGCTGTCGGTCGCATCAAGCACCCTTTGGATCGTCTCGGCACTGGGCCAGTGTGGCCGCCCGTGCCCGTCGACCCGCTTGGACCGGTTGAAGGCTGTGGCGTCCATACCGGCAGATTTGGCCAGCCCGAAGGTGCTCAGCCCAGCGCGGTGGGCCATGACATCGATGGCGTCCCAGACTCTCTGGTGGCTGTCCATACGTTCATTCCATCCTGCCCCCGGCGTGGAAGGTCCTGCACGTGCAGGCGAAGGGGGTAACGCATCCCTCCTCAAGCTCGGAATAGCCATCATTGGCAAGGCCATCGGGCTCATCACCTTCCGGTCACACTCGGCCGCCATCATCCCTCTGTGTGGCAGGGAGAGCTTTCATGGCGGCAGAGCGCTTTTCAGACGAGGAAATCACCGCTCGAGCCCAGCGGCTCGCCGATGAACAGGGGCCGGGCTGGGAGCAGATCCTCGCTGACGAGCGGGCCGGCAAGGACACTGCGGAACTCCGGTACTGGCGCGGGCTTGCCCTGCAGCAGCTCGAGGCTGAGCAGCCCACCTTCCCGCCGACCGTCCTGGAGGTTGAGGACAGCTCACCGAAGACAGTCGGTCTTGATTAAGCGAAGTTGGGACGCCGGAGCTACCTACCACGGCCGCCGCAGGAACACCGACAACAGGCTGTTGGCCGTCACCGGCCCCAAGACCGAGGCCCCGTTCATCGGGAGAATTCATAACGATATACCAATGATACTGGAGTAGCATTGCAGTCCGAGTGTCGCTAGCCGCTTTGGGCGAAATGGTCGTGAACATGTCATTCAATGGCGTTAGTGATCTCGGGCTGGGGCAGGTCTGCCGCGGACTGCGACTTCGTTGTGCGGAACTGAAAGCGACCGCTAAGGCTTAACGGCAGTGGTTTAATGCGCCGGGGGCCACATGACAGAAGATGAAATAGAGGCGGTTGCAGCCGAGCTTGCAAGAGCAGGGGGCCTGTCCTGGCATGCGGGGAATGAGCAGGGTCCTCTGAAACTCGTCATGAGCCGGTACCGCGACCGAGCCCGTCTCGTCATTGCTGCGCTCGAACGCGTGCGGGCAGCCAAGCAAAACATCGCTCCTGCACCAGATGCCGGTGAGCCGCTCGATACAGGCGCAATCGTCATCTCTGAAGACTCTTTGTCCGATCGTCTCGCCGCTGGCAGTCTCGTCCTGTACCGACCTCCAGGCGACCGGAGAACCTACCCGTGCCGGGTTGAGAGCGTGGAAGGAGGCCGCGCTTACCTCGTTCCCGCACTCCCGACCTGTACCGGCTGGGTGGAACTCGACACTGTCTCATACCCAGCAATCCAGTAAGGCGGGCCAACCCGTGACAACCATCATCAAGAACAAGCCGATGTCGCCTGAGGGCCTTGGCGCCACCATACCGTCAGCGGATTCCTGGCACGAGGCCTCGCCGGCTCGGCCAGTTCCAGCCCGCTACTACTTCAACCTCACGGATGGCGATGACCGGATTCCTGATGAAGAGGGCATCGTGGCGTCCAGCATCCAGGCGGCGGTGGTCTCCGCCCTGGAAGCTGTCGAGGAGCTTCGTGCCCAGATGCCCACAAGGTCCGGCGAGTGGCGGGGATGGCGCCTGGAGATCGTGGATGTCTCTGGACGGGCCATCCAAGTGATCCCTCTGGATTTACTCTCGGCTCATTGATCAAATCTGGGACGAACTGCCGTAATGGCTATGCCCAGATCTTGAACAGCAATGAGCCCCTGCCCTTCAGGCTCTCACTGCCCATAAGTCCTTTTGAACTCTGCCGTGAGCGTGCGCTCGAGCTCCCGTGTCAAAGGAATCGGGTTAGCGCGGTTCCAGGCGCGCTGATGCCGCTGAATGAAGCGCTTCCGGGTGCGCTTGACCTCGCTTGGAAGGTGAGCCGCCAGAGGTACGAAGCTGCGACGCAGCTGAAGCTCCGTTCTCTTCCTGGACGGCAGAGCAGCCTCCACGGCTTGGGCCGTGGCGATATCGTCCGGTGTTGGATCTGGATAGCGTGACATTGCATCCTCCTCGATTTGGAGGAAGGCCTGGTGCTGCGCTGCGTAGTAGTATTTCAAGCCTGGGGTATGTTCCAGCAGGTACGCCTCGCATGCCTCATCCCAGTCTTCCTGCCTGTGCCTCGTCAGCGGAGCCTGTTTGCCCGGATCGTTCGTCATGGAGTGATAGCCTTTCCAACGTTTGTTTGACCAGGTGGAGGAGGCAAATTGCGGCGGGATGAGACAGTTCTCTCCACCTCTAAAGCGCATGCCGGATCAACTCTCATCGCCGCGGCTCAGCGCCGACGAGCCTGCACCAAGTAGGCTGGAACGGTTGTCTCTCCGAGAGCTTTGCACGCCTCCAAACGATGCAGTCCCTCGACGAGGACAAACCGCTGACCGTCAGGCCGCACGAGAATAGGGGTCTCCTGCCCCTTTTCCATCATGCTCTCGGCCAAAGCCTCAACGTTCTGTGCGTCCAGGGTTTGTCGGCGCTTCACAGGCACATAGACATCGTGGATCGAAAGGGTCTGCTTCTTCAATACCATCCCGACTGCTCCTGCGTTGGGTTCATGCCTGATGGAAGCTTAGGCGCGGCGAGTCAGCTTGCCTAGCGACATACATCTCCAGGATCGTTCAAGCTCATCCCACAGTCATGGGAAGGCAACGGTAATGAAGACTGCTGATAAGCACAGGTTCAGACAGATTTCATGATTCAGCTGTGACGATACCGAATGTCCACCCCATTCCTAGTGAGACGGCCGGTACAAGGTTGTTGGGGAAAGACGTATCGCAGGGGCATCGCCCATGCTCATCGTCGAAGATGTCGAAGCGGCTACAAAACTCGCTCAAGGCTGTTTTGTGAAACCGAGGCTGTCGGAACGGGTTAGCGTCGCTTCTTAAGCGCTTTTCGTGCCCCTCGTTCCGTGATCCGTTGTGAGGGTGCGAACGGATCATGACCAAGGCGTTTCTGAAACCCCTCCAACGTCTGCTCTCTGGCCAGGATTTGCCGTAGCTCTTCGAGAGCAGGGTGCAGGGCATGGTCGGCGTCGGGCTTCGTCTTGCTCATGCGCGATGCCGTTTGCTGGAGGCGCAAGATCTCTTGCGAAGATAAGGCGAACCGGCTCGTCACGACGCCAAACAAGTTCCCGCTAAAATCCTAACAAATTCTTTATCTTCTTTGTTGTCGCTCACTATCATCATGAAGTGGAGGACGGGTCTTTATGAGCATGAGACTGCCCGCGAGAATCGAGCGCAATCCCTATTTATTGATCCGGTCCTCATTGTCTTGAGCATGCGGCGTAGCGGACGGGTTTGTGGCTGAAATAGCTTCGGACGCGCCGGGGCGATTTCGAGAGGCGACGCATATGGCTGACCGTTGCCCGCTTGAGCTGCTGTTTGCTGCGCGCGGGCGCCTGGCGGGTGACAACCTGCTTCAGGTCGGCGTTCAGGCACTCCTCCGGGTTCAGCTCCGGGCTGTAAGCCGGCAGGTAGAAGACCTCGATCTTCGCCCGATGCGCGGTAAGCCAGTCGCGGACCCGGGCGGCGCGATGCACCCGCAGCCGGTCCAGGATCAGGAACACCTTGCGCTTTGCCTCGCGGATCAGGCGTTGCAGGAAACGGATCAAGATTGCGGCATTCACCGCCGCGTCGACAATCATCCAGCGCAAGGCGCCGCGATTGCTCACCGCCGCGATCAGGCTCAGCCCGGCGCGCCGATGGCAGACCCGGATCACCGGCGTCCGGCCCCGGGGCGCATAGCCGCGGCCGCGCACGTCGTCGGCGCGCAGACCGGTTTCGTCACCCCAGAAGATGGTGCCCCGCGCCTGCCGGGCCGCCGCGACGATGGCCGGGTACTCCCGCCGCAGCCAGTGCCGCACCGCGGCCGGGTTCTGCTCGTACGCCCGCCGGAGCGGCTTCTGCGCGGTGAAGCCCCAGCGCGCCAGATACTTGCCCACGGTTCGCACGGCCAGCGCAATCCCACAGCGCTGCCAGATCACCGCACGCACCGCCGCCCGGCTCCACAGGGCGAACGGCAGGTCCAGTTCGTCCGGGGTGTGCCGGCAGATCAGGCGCTGAATCTCGGCCTCCTGGGCGGCATCCAGCAGCCGTTGCTCATCCGGCTTGCGCCCGCGTGGCTTGCTCACCAGCCCCTGCGCGCCCTCGGCCGCAAACCGCTGGCAGATGTCGAAGACCCCGGTTGGCGACAGCCCAACCTGGGCCGCGATCGCCCGGTAGGTCAGCCCGCGCTCCCGGAGCCCAATGACTTGCCGCCGGCGCTCCTCTTGAGCCGCCGCCGGCAGCTTGCGCATGTCCACGTGCTTCATGCTGATGAAGCTGGAGCCAACCAAGACCCTTTCAAGACAATGAGGACCGGCTCAATAATGTAAGTTGCAACCGATGCCGTACTAGGATTTTCACACAGGAGGATCTCACGCGTGCAAGGCTGCATGAGGTGCCTGTTCAGTTGTGACTCAATTTTAGACAGCCAGACAGTTTGGCACCTCCTCCCTGCGGTTGGGCGGAGAGCTGGCCATGGCCGCTGGGATGTTATCTACCGCCCTGGCGTCTGCGCAGACTTCACGAGCTGGCGCAAGGCCGCTGTATCCGGTTCACTGACAACAATCAACTCTTTGCCGCGGGGCTTCTCAGCTGGTTTTCGGGCAACCGAGGATGAAATACCAACGGCGGCAACCTGCGGATTGCGAGGCTGCTTCTCTAGCGGCTTTCCTGAGACTGCTTTGTCCTTGTGGATCGCGCTGGTTTTCTCGCCGATGGCCTCTGTCCGGGATACGTCACGGGTGGCGTCATTGGGTTGGAGGTTTGCACCTTTGGCATCAGCCCTGACGGGGGGATACTCCCCCTGAGCCTGCTCGTGAGACTGGGACAGCTGGTTGATCTCGCGCCGAGCTGCGGCAAGATCTGCACGGAGCTGGGCCATCTCGGAGAGTGACACTCGAGCCTTCGTCTGCTCGGCAACAAGCTGGGTCTGCGTGGCCTGCAGGCTTGTGACCTGATCACGAAACTGGTGTTCGACCGCAGCCGACGTGTGCCCAACGATGGCAAACGAGGTCCATCCTGCGGCGGCGGACAGGCTGAGGGCCAGGATTAGACCGCGGTGTGCGTTCAACAGACGTGGCGCAGACTCTTGGAACATGGGCGCCTCCCGCATACGGAAGATGACTGAAATTCAGCGCCGCTCATTCGGGCCCACGGTTGCGGCGACAAAGAGGCTGAAATGGATTACCTCGGGCCGCCGGCCGCCACGAACCAGGTGACTTTGTTGTCTTAGTTAAGGCCGAATTAAAAGACGGAGAGGTGATGAATAGCCCGCTCGGAGCGATCCCTGATTGCCCGGCATGGTAGCGCAGAGCGCCGTCCCGCTCTGGCGCCTTGGCTGAAAGCTCGACCCTCTCGGCCGGAGTGCCTTCATCCAAACTGTTTATGCAGGCTCAAGCTGCTCGAGCGATCTCAGGGGAGTTCACCAGACGCGAGGTTTCATCACTGCCCAGGCTTGTCAGTGCCTCAAGAACCCGCATCGGAGCTGTCGCTGGAATCAACAGCGCATCGATGGAGGGGCATTCGGCCTCCGCGATCGCCTCGGACAGGAGGATCACCGGCCGGTCTGGGCGGTGCCGATGAAACTCATCGGCCAGGAGCCATCCATCGACAAGCCCGGGAAGGCTTATCTTCGTTACAAGCCAGTCGATTTGAGCGCGCTGCTGACAAAGTGATAGGAGACCCACATTTCCAGTCGGAACAGCGAGGACTTGGAAGCCGCCAGTCCGGAGAATCCCCTCCAGCAACTCGCGTGTGATCGGGTCATTGTCGACGACAAGAACGGTAGCTGAGGCTAGCATCTTTGGAGCATCGCGTATTACTTGGGAGACCGGCCGATATTCTGCCGACTTGGTTGATGCTTCCTTAAACTGTCGTGGCGAACGGGTAGGTGCGCCAAGCTGCCATGCCTGATCCTCGACGGTCCGACCGATTCCAGGCAGGGCACCGATCAATGGCATTGTACAAAATAAGCCTATGATCGTTCGAGGGTCGATCTACGCTGGTTTCGACTGAGACATCCAAGCGAGCAGGATGTGCACGCTGAGGCAGGCCTGAGACAGTGTCCTACCGACCCCTAGCCTTCCGGCTGCTCCCGGCGTGTGAGCCGGTCCACGAGTTCTGCCAGCCGAGCCGGGAGGTGTGTCTCAACCGCTCCATAGGTGAGCCGCAGCCGCTCCCCAAGCTGCTGAAGGTCATTAGAGGCCAGCGATTGATCGAACGTGGAGTGAGTTGGGATTGAAAACGTGACTTCCGGGGCATCGGGCAGCGGCGCGAGGGCTGTAGAAATTGGAGTGGCGCAGTCTCCAGCATGCTTAGGATATGGGGTTAAGCAGCAACGTCAATCATCTCCTGGCTCGATGAGATTTTGGGAAGCGTCTTCCAGCCATCGACCTTGCGCATCGTGATCTGGCCGGACGCCAGCAGCGCCCAGAACAGCATGGCCGCGGTCGCCGCTGAAGGCAGCACCGTCTGGGTCTTGATCCGCCGCTTGAACTCCTCATGCAGCCGCTCGATCGCATTGGTGGTTCGGGCCGACTTCCACTGCGAGGGCGGCAGCTTTGTGAACGCAAACAGTGCCTCGCCGGCCTCCTCCAGGCTGTCGGCCACCGCCGGATGCCGCAGCTGCCATTTGCGAACAAAGGCTTTGCGCCGCTCCTTCATCTCCTCGGCCGTGGCGGCATAGATCATATCCGTGTAATCGGCCGTGATCTCCTCATGCAGCCGCTTGGGCGCATGGGCGAGCAGATTGCGGTGCTTATGCACCGTGCAGCGCTGCAGCGGGACCCCCTCCCACACCGCCGCGAGCGCCTGCTCCAGGCCCGGCGCGCCATCCACAATGACAAAGGCCGGCCGGCGCAGCTGGCGTGCCACGAGGTCGTCGAGCACCGCACGCCAGGCGGCCGTGGTCTCCCCGCCCATGTTCTTGACCGCCAGCAGCACCTTCTGGCCATCCTCGCGCACCCCGATCACCACCAGCAGCGAAATCGAGGTCGCCTTCCTGTCGAGCCGGACCCGCACCACCGTGCCGTCGAGGATCAGCCGCACGATCGGCTCGTCGGCGAGCGAGCGCTGGTTCCAGGCTTGCCAGTCGGTCTGCACCTTGCGCCAGACCCGGCTGACCGTGTCCTTGCCGATGGCTCCGCCGAACAGGGCGGCTAAGGCCCGGCGGACCCGCCGGGTGTTGGTGCCGGCCAGATACGCTGAGGCAATCAGCGCATCGGCGGCCTTGGTGCGCCGCTGATAAGCCCGAAGGGTTGCGCTTCTCCACTCAGTGGTGCGGCCATCCTCGGTACGCAAGCGCGCTCGCGGCACCGAAATCTCTGTCTGGCCAAAGGTGCCGGTCAGGCTGCGGCAGCGGCTGCCATGGCGATAGCCGTGAGTGGAGGCGGGTGGTGCGGGACGCTCCTTGCGGCCATAGCGCGGCCGGCCCAGAGCCGCCTCGAGTTCCGCCTGAATGAGGGCTTCGATCCAGCCCCGCACCCGCTCGCGCACGCCGGTCTCGATCGGGTCGATCCAATCGTCGAAAAGCCGGGCTTGCGGCTGGCCGGCAGGATGCGCAGCATCTGTCTTGCTGATAAGGTCCGTCATGGCGTGGTCTCCCACGGGACCGGAGCGCTCCAACGCCCGAATCCCGCTGTGTGGGTTGCAGCACCCGGAGACTACGCCACCCTCAAAAGTCTACCACCTCCCGGACGGCACCGGGCATCGATCGGGAGCAGGGCTTGCATTGAGACACTCTCGTTGGTGGCAGGACTGTGCCGCTGAATGCCCCTATGTGCTTGCCCTCGTTCAGGGTCCCTTGCTGGCAGAGCAGCGGCATAATGTGGCAAATGTACGGACAGAAGGTCGTGAGTGTCTTGGCTCCAACCCCTCGCCTGTTCTACGTGAAAGGTAAAATTCCCTATTCGACAGGTTTCCAGCAGGGTCTCTCGGGTCAACGCCGGCAAACGGAGGATGGCGACTGGGAGGCTACCCCCTGGATCAAGGATGTGCGCTGGATCGCCACAATCTGCTCCACTGAAAAGCGTCTCTTGCGCATGACAAACCTCCCTGAGCCCTCAAGGAAATTTGCCGACCAGACTAACAGAGCGGCTGGACCACTTCGTCCGTGTCACCTCAGTTACATCGCCAACTCCATGAGTTGCGACAAACCAACATAAGTTAACAAAAGCTTGCCCTACTGTCGGCTTCCCGACAGACGGATTACCTCCGAATCAGCATAGTCTTGTTGAGATAAGCAAGAACTGCGGGGGCGCTATACGGTCGTCAGCACATTGCCAGTCATCCTCCGAAGAAGAGGTGGCGGCATGGCTGCGCACTTGGGTGTCTCAATGAAGCGTGAGAAACAAAAGCTTCTGCCGAGTAAGCGTCGGCATGTCATCCGCCTTGAGCGCCAACTCGCAGCTGTCGAAGCACAAATTGCACGCCTTGAACAAGATCGGCACTTGGGCCTCGCGGAGCAGGATCATTTCTTTCTTTGGAAGCGGCCCTCACTCTTTGTGTCGTGGCGTCCACAGGTGCTCCACTAATCTCCCAATCATCATGACATGATCCTGCCGACGTGCCGATCCTCGCAAGAAATCTCACCAACTCCAACAGCGAGGCGGAGCTATGACAAGAGCAACAGGAACCGGAGGAATGTGATGTTTGCTAACACGCTCAAACACCTGACTTCAGAACAGTCTCAACGGCCTACAGAGACTTACTCCCCAGACATTCTGCCTCTGATGCAGTCGCTGTTAGGGAGCTTGGCCGACATCGATTTTGAGTTCCAGAACGACCGTGAAACGATCCTGCAGAGCACAATCGAAGAACCTCTGAAACACAGGGCCATTGCCACCCTCAAAGAGCGTCATCACGAACGGCGCGCTCCTTATGTGAGAGAACTCGATGAGCTAGAGCGGCAAATTCAAATGACCTTTACATAGAAGTGTAGTTAGTATGGAAAGCCGCACCGAGGGCCTCTCTGCTTCGGGTATGGCTGATGCGCAGCAGCAAGGTGCTGGCAGACGGGCAGATAGCTCACTTGTCTGCAGGTTATGCAGCGTGCGAAGGCAGCAGGATTGGCACATGACACCAGTTATGACCTTCCGGTGACGCAGGAAGACCTCGCGGATGCGATTAGAATGTCAATGGTTCACGTCAACCGTACCCTCATGGTTCTTCGCGCGGCAGGGGCAGTGGAATTCCAAAGCGGCAAGCTGACCGTGAGTGACAGGGACGAGCTGGTCGAGATAGCGGAGTTGGACGCGGGCTGCTCGCACCATCACCAGTAACTCACGCATTCCAATGATCTGCGAGCCGCTGGTTGCATGTCGCAGCAATAGCGGGACTGTCAACTTGACGCCCGGTGGGCAGAGCTGCGGCGAGTGCAGTCATCGAGCCAGTCTAAATCAGCCGACGAGGGCAGCACCGGTCGCATCGCGCCATGAATTGAAGGCGCAATCGCGGGTCACGCGATACTCATTGGCAGAAAGACGGTGACGGTGGACCTGGAAGTGGTTGTGGATCGGAGTGTGAATAGATAGAAATTGTTGGGCATGCTGGACTGATTTGAACCGCCGCATGTGGCGCTCACGTCGTCGGCTGGGTTGGTGCGAGACTTCGCAGCGATTATTCAGGTATCGACTCTGCCGATGTTCGACAGCCGGAAGGATCTCGCGTTTGGCCGCAGCATAGGAGGCGAGTTTGCCCGTCACGATGACCCTCGGCACATAGCACAAGCCCTTAAGCAGCTTGCAAATGAAACGCTTGGCCGCCTTCTTGTTGTGCCGGCTCTGCACCAGCACGTCGAGCACGTTGCCGTGCTGATCAACAGCCCGCCAGAGGTAGTGCAGTTTGCCGCCGCGCTTCCTGGTCTCCCCATCGTCCCGTGGCGGCGACCCCGAACTCGTCATTGAGTTAGAGGATGGTTTCAGGCTCGTCCTAACAGCCAGCTTCGAGCAGATTGAAGACATGGCGGATGTTCTGGACGCTGCCGGTCCTGAAGAGAAGAGCGTCCTGAATCAGCTGCCAGCTTTTGTGCGAAAGGGCAGTTCCGCCGGTTGACCCGAGCTGACGGACTGATGCGCGCGATAGGTCACCTCTCGCGCGCATCAGTCCGGAGTGTACCTTAGCCTGCTCCAGTGCCCCCGATGTCGGAGCATCCCTTCTGGCTCTCGATGAATTCGATCTTGGCGTCGACAAGATCAGCCAGAGCGCTGTCCGGGGTCAGGACCCGCAAATCCATGGACGCCTGTTTAAGCTCAGTTAAGGTCGCTCCATCCAGCAATGTTCGTTCTGCAATGTGTGATGCTTCTGCGTAAGACATCCTTAAAACCTTTGACTCTTGTATGAACTGGCATTTGACGCCCGGAAGGAGACCTTCGGACGTTCCGTCGCGGGTCACTTGAGGGCGCAAATGCCCTCTGGAACCCATTTCCAATGGTGAACGTCGGCAAGGAGACGAGGTGCTATATGATCCTCTGAACGTCTCCAGTTACCGTGACATCGTTTGCGCGTGTCTGGCCTAGGAACTGCGCGCTTGTCTTTGATATTCCGTCTATGAGGGTCTGCCGCCCTTCGTGGATCCCAGGTCGGTGAGCAGGATCATGCCATCCGGTCCATGCGCGACCCATTGGCAGTGACTGGCATAGTCGAGGCCTAGGTCAAACGCATCGCCTCGCTGCCCCAAGCTGAGGACCCACCAGTGCCGCAGCTTTTGGAGAGGCACACCCTCCCCTTCGGTCTTGCCCAGCCCTCGTACAAGATGGCGTACGATATGGCGGGCGATGCTCTCGGCCGGGTCGGTGCTCACGATTGGCGACCAGTGCGGCTTTGCAGGGATTGCCCCTGCATGAGTTCTTCAGGTGCATAGCCCAGAAGTTCGGCAAGCCGAAGCCGAGCTCGGTTGACTCGGCTCTTGATCGTCCCAATCGGGATCCCGCTGACCGTCGCGGCCTCTTCGTATGTAAGCCCGTGAGCGCCGACGAGAAGCAACGCCTCACGCTGGTCGGGAGCAAGTTTCGGTAACGCATTCTGCAGATCTTGGAGGTTGAGCCCGTCCATTTGCCCCGGAGCGATGGTCAACTGTGCAGCGTAGGCTCCATCCGGATCGGCAACCTCACGACTGCGCCTGCGATAGTCGGTGTAGTAGCCGTTGCGCAAGATCGTGAAGAGCCACGCGTTCAGGTTCGTGCCCGGCTGGAAGAGAGCCCGCTTGCTCAAGGCCTGAAGCATGGTGGCTTGCACGAGATCATCGGCGCGATCTGGACTTTTCGTCAGGGAGATTGCGAAGGCACGCAGGATCGGTTGTGCTTCCACGATCCCATCCCGAAACTCTGATAGCTGCGCCTCTGTCCTGAGTGCAAGGTGGCAGTCGATCGTGGCCGCCAAGATCCTGAGCGACTCCGGCACGGGCCAAGGGCCCATCGCTTCATCCGCCAACCGCAGCTGCTGCCCCAAATGATCCTGGATATCCCCCGCTAGTGCCGGCCGATAGCCTGGCAATGCGATGGCGCTCTGCGATGTGGGAGAAGGATTGCTGGGCATGTTGCACTCCGCGACAGACGGCGGGAGCGCGCGATGTCTCTCAGCCGCCAGCGCCTAGGGCCATTTACCAGCGGTACTGACAAACGTGGGGTTGGTCAGCGCGAGCTACAAGGCAAAAGTGATTGAAATCGACAACCCGGCTGACGGACTCGACAATGTCCGTGCGTGACAGCGACACCATGGCCCGCCTATGTGGCATGAGCCTGGAGTTCAGATCAGTCGCGATCAGAGTTTTGATCCGGCGAGGGAATATCCCGGTCGCCGTAGCCACGCCGCCCGTTGAGTTTTACCTTTGGGAACGGTGCGGGACGATCTTCGAGCATCCTGACGGCTTTCCAAACCGAGTTCACAACTCTCTGAGTGAGGCTGAGAGGGCGCTTGCCCATGACGGGTTCGTCTCCTTCTACCTAACTGCACAACGGCAGTCGCTTCGCACACAATTAGTCGTTTGCCTTTCGGTCGAGGACTTGAGAGAACGCGACTGTCAGCACCGTTTGATTGGCCTTGTCCATGACCTCGACGCACCAGCTTCGCCGGTTCTCGCCGATCTGATCACCTTCCGTGATCATGCCGCGCACCTTGGCCATGGCAGCATCTCGCGCCGCCTGAAGGTCAGGATACTTTTCTCCTTCAGGATCGTCGACCAAGCCGTCTTCAGTCCTGAGGTTGAAGTAGTACAGAGCCGTTTCCGCCCTTGGCTCGGGAGCCTGCGGCGGCTTGTGGGAGGGGTAACCGGAGCAAGGCGGGCCGCCCTCATCGTCCCGCCGCTTGAGATCGTCGCGCTGGCTCGGGTGCTTTGGAGCCTTGCTCATGCCGAAAGGGTTAAGACGAGCAGCAGGCTTTTTGATGTCGGACGGCAAGAGTGCTGCGGTCTCTTATGCCCTGCCACTGGGCCGCCACGACTTAGATCGTGCGGGTTGATGTCAGCATCCGGTGCAGATCCCCTTCGAGACCTCTCTCAACTTGCGATCCCTGGCGCGCTCCGCGGCTTCGGCCTTTTGTCGAGCCTTGGCTGCCAATGCGGCCGATTCCTCAGCCGTATATGGTCGCGACGGGGTGGCTTTTAGACTTCGTGCCTCAGGCGCGGCCCTGTCCTGGGCCATGACCCCCGAAGATAACACCGACAAGGCAAGCAGGGCCGTAACGATCGTAACTCGCATGGGAGCGCTCCTCGAGGAGCGTATCGGCGGCTCCAAGCCTGGATATAGGAGCGGCGACCTGGATCCCCAGTCCTTGGGCGGCGATGTGAGCTAATTTTTAGAAGCCCCCGAATAAGCCATTATCCTGGCTGATGGTTCATCGCGACCTCTGGTCGAGAGAAACCTTTCATGCACATTTCTGCACCCCTCCTTGTCGCTACGCTCTGCCTGACAAGCCTAGCCCACGCTCAGAGCACCCCGCCTGCCTCCGGCGCGCCTCAGTTCATCACGATTGGCAGCGATGCCATCCTGAGTTCGCGGCTCATCGGCCTGAATGTTCAAACCGCGAGTGGCGAGGGTATGGGCAAGATCGAAGACATCGTCTTCGAGGGCGGTGAGATTATGGGGGTCGTGTTGTCCGTGGGAGAGATTCTGGGAGGCGGCCCGCGCTACGTGGCCGTGGACCCCTCTGGGATCTCGATCCGGTATGTGGAAGGCGATCACATGTGGCAGGCGACCATGAACGCCACTCTCGATCAGCTTAAATCAGCTCCAGAGTTCCGTTACGAAGGCAAATGGAAACGATAACGGGTTCCGGCATGACGCTTGCAAGCTTCCTCTGAGGAGGCGGACGACGAGACCCGATGCCACGACGCCTATCCATATTCATTCAGTGGGGTGGAATTCGCGCAATGTTCATCATTGAGTTCTTTCGGGTCCGTGAAGGAGACGGTGCGCATGCCACCTTGGACCGGGTGGAACATGATACGGCCGATCTGGACGACGCCAAGGTCAGAGCGCAATCGCTGTTCGACACCCTGAACATGCCGCAAAAGCCCGATGCCTTGCGGATCATGGATCAGGATGGCGATGAGGTGTTCTTCTGGAGCCCGAAGCCTCACGGCAGGTGAGAGGGGCACCCTCAGCAGGCACTGAGGCTTGGAATGGGGAACTGCTTCATCGAATATTCTGTTCTGCTCGATAAGGACTTACAGGAGAACAGCAATGACAAAGTCCGCTATGAAGTTGTGGAGCACGATGGTGGGTGGGCCTTAAAAGTTGGGGACGTCCTCTCAGGGCGTTACGCCGGCCATGATGAGGCTCGAGAGGCGGCCGAGCGAGCCGCTGCCGAACAGAGGCTCCCTGGCGAAACCGAAGACATTGAATATCAGGATAAGGCACGCGACTGGCATGAGGAAGTCGCTCAGGGGAAGAACCGACCAGAGACAGATGTCACCGGTTGAACGGCACGAAGCATTGCTGAACTTAGGAGCCTGAGGTCCAAGGACATTATTCCCTCGTCAAAACTGCTGCAGCACTGAGGTGAAAACCATGAACGGGAGCCGTCTGTGGCCCCTTTGCAAGGCGTTGACTGGTCCACTCTTAGGCTGATTCCAGATCAGCAAAGGCGGGGTGGTTGATCCCATCTAGCCGGCCGAAGCCTGCCTCCAGGTACCACTGCCCGGGAGCCACCTCGTTCGCATCCGAGAGGCGCACCAGCACTGCCACCAGCCGCTGCTTCCCATCGAGGACCAGCGTGCCTTCCTCGTCAAAGCCGGTCGCAACGCGCATGGGCTGAAGGGTGAGGGTCACTCGACTTCGGCCATTTACGCTGGATAGCAGAGTGTCGCTGTCAATCGGTTCAGAACATCGATTTGGGATTTTGTCATGTTGGCGGGCCGGCGTGACACATTGGAAACCGCGGCGACCCAGAGCGAGCGTCGGACGGCCGCCAGAGCATCGCTGACGGTGATCGTGCGCTTGTCGTACCAGGCGGCACACCGTGGGCGAGCCAAGCGCCGAAGGGCGGGATCATCGGTCCAGAGGCTCACCAGCGAGAACAGTCCCAGCAGGGCTGGTGTCGTGCGGGCGATCGCCTTGTCCGACCATTGCCGTTGCGTCTCCATCCCCAGATGTCGGCGAGCCTCGGCAAAGGTCCCTTCGGTGCTCCAGCGCCGCACAAACCAGCGCACGATCGCAAGAGACTCGGTCTCGAGGTCCGTGCACAGAAACGCCTGAGGCTTGAGCAGGCGATCAGGCGTTCGCCACCGCCGCACCAACCGTCGACACAGACCCGCTGCCACGCCGTCTATGTTAAGTTTCGCCGAGACGCTCCTCTTTCGGCGGAATAACAACGTTCATCTTTGCTTTTCAGGAAAGGGCGCCGCGTCGGAGAAGGTCCTGTCAGAATTGTTTAAACCCGGTTCAGCCTCGGTCGAGGGCATCCAGTATGAGCCGCCGGTGAACGTGCCACTGCTCGAGGGTCTGCTCCAGGCTCCGGAGGAACTCCTCGGCAAGAGCGGTGTCCCGGCCTTGCCGTATCATCTGCTCGATCAGAATGATCTGGTCCGCCACACGCCTCTCGCCATCCGCGATGTCCTGATCAGCCTTGGCAAGATCTTCAAGTTCTTTTTGCTTGTCGACCATGGCGATGGTCATCATGCATCCGATCGCGTGCGATTAACATAGGTTAAATCCTGTCAGAGGTGATACCTCAAGCAAGCCTCAAGCAAGATTGTGCAGAATTCCCGAAAGGCCCCTGAAGTTGCCCTCGAGGGTATTCAGAAGACCCTGTCGGCACATCCCGGCGTGAGACGGTACCGATCCGGGTGGAGCAAGGGCCCGGACCGGTGGCTCAAGCAGCCACAAGACGAACAACCAGCGCGTATCTCGGGCGACCGTTTAAATGGAACCGTACTCCGGACCACACATTGGAAGGTTCACGGGCCGAGCTGATCGCCTGTATGGCCGATTTTCCGGACAGGCGGTGTCCTGCCGAGGCCTTGGGTGCATCCAGAGTTGGACATCTCCGTCTCAGCCGATCGCTAGGAACGGGACTGCCCCTCAAAGCCAATCAGGAGCCGACACATGTCGAAGACCGTCACGTGCCTTTATCAGGATCAACAGAAAGCCAGCGCGATCGTCAGCCGCCTTGAGCAGGCCGGTCTTTCGCGTGGTGACATCAGCTTCTACTCGACGCCCTCGGACAACCTCATCGACGATCTGGAAAGTGACGGTGTGCCGCGCACCGACGCTCATGCCTATGCCGAAGGCGTGCGCCGCGGCGGGTCCGGCACCGTCAAGTTACCGGAGAAGGATCGACCAATCCTTGTTCGAGGCTGGATCAGGCGACAGCCACGGCGCCGGTTATCTCGGACCAGGCCTGGAACGCCCGAGCGCGGGCAAAGCGACGATCAGCGGCACCGGTGTTAGCAGGGTGGCGGAAGAAGTTTGCAACCTGATCGTGGACTGAGAGGAAGCGCTGCGCCTGCCCGGCTGACTTGAAGCGCTTCATGATGCGCTCCCGTCGTCGGGTTGGTTGATGGCTGTTTTCCGCTCGATTATTTAAGCCCTTGTGCTGCCGATGCTCGACACCCGGCATGATCTCTCGCTTGGCCGCGCCGTAGCTTGCGAGTTTATCGGTGATCATCACGCGTGGCGTGATACCTTGCTTCTTGAGCAGCTTGCGCAGCAGACGCTTGGCCGCTTTCGCATTGCGGCGGCTCTGGACCAAAATATCGAGAACGATCCCATGCTGATCGACCGCGCGCCAGAGCCAGTGCTTTCGGCCGGCGATGCTGATCACTACCTCATCGAGGTGCCACTTGTCTCCGGCTGCGGGAAGACGGCGGCGGATCTGGTTGGCAAAATCCTGGCCGAACTTCAGCGCCCACTGCCGGACCGTCTCATGGCTGACCAAGATGCCTCGGGCGGCGAGCATCTCCTCGACCATTCGGAGGCTGAGCGGGAATCGAAAGTACAACCAGACGGCATGGCTGATCACTTCAGCCGGAAAGCGGTGACGGGCATAGCGGGGGTGATGGGTCGAGTTCATCCCTCCTATATGCCTCTATCGGGTCACCCGCTGGTTAACCTGACGGTTCCGTCCGTACAGCCTGAGAGGATGCGAGACTGAGTACCCAGGCGATGAGTTCAGCCCGGCGGCTCGTCCGCATAGTGCGGTCACTGCACTGAGGTGGCTCTTTACGGCCGGGCGGCCGGCGGGTGGCTGTGGCCGAACTCAGGCGGAGCGATCCGCCTCCTGTTCGAAGGTGACGGCCACGTCCGCATTGGCAGACAGACGCACCCTGTCGCCCTCGATGTCTGCCACCAGAGCCAGCGGAACGGTATGATGGTGCCCCTTGTGGGAGCCCTCGCCGCTGTCCTTCCGTGTTAGCTTGATGTGGTCGCCCTCGACCCGATCGACCGTTCCGACGTGGACGCCGTCAGCGCCGATCACCTCCATGTGCTCCCGAATCCTGCTGACATCGGTCATGACTTTCTCCCGTCGATGATGGGAGCACAACGCATGATGACGGATTTGGATGCCGCCGCAAGCTCGATCGAGTTCCGCCTTGGCCTTTCCCTCCCAGCTCCCCAGGCTAGCTTCGCGCCAGGACGGGTCGAGCACCAGCGCGTCGAGGCCGAGAACGACCGCTGTCTCCGAGTCGCCGGAGATCGGACGAATAGACGGCTCCGTTGCATTAACCCCGGCCGTATAATGAGGGGGCGGTTTGTTGAGGAGCCGTCCTGTTGTCTCTGTTCAAGCGCCGTCGCTTTCCGGTCACGATCATCCTGTTGTGCGTGCGCTGGTACTGCAAGTACGGCATCAGCTATCGCGATCTCGCCGAGATGATGCGGAACGCGGTGTCGCTGTTGATCCATCCACGATCTTCCGTTGGGTTCAGCGCTACGCGCCAGAGATCGAGAAGCGGATCCGACCCTACCAGGGACCCCGCTCCGGCTCCTGGAGAGTGGACGAGACCTACGTCCGCGTCGGGGGCAGCTGGAAATACTTGTTTCGCGCAGTCGACAAGCACGGTCGGTTGATCGCCTCCATGCTGTCCGATCGTCGGAATACCAACGCCGCTTACCGCTTCCTGCATAAGGCCATAAAGGCGATGAGCCACTCCCCACTGTCCTCCATCACCACGGACAAACTGACGTCGTATCCCAAGGCCATCCAGCGCCTGCAAAACGACGAGCTGTTGCCGAAAGGTGTGGTACACCGCACCTCGAAATATCTGAATAACATCCTCGGGGCAGACCACGGTGCGCTCAAGCGCGTCATCCGCCCAACGCGCGGCTTCCAGACGATGAGAGCCGCCGCCGCGACCCTGACGGGTTTTGAAATCATACGTATGATCCGCCGCGGTCATTGCATCCAGCGGAAACGTCAGGCAACAGGCGAAGTCCGTCTGGTCCATCAGCTCTTTGGTTTTGCTGCCTGAGCGGCCCGTTAAACTGGGTCCGTTATGCCGCTTTCAAGTTACTGCAACGGTGCCCCTTCGCCTGCCATTGAACTCTCCTGGAACAAATCTCACGTAGCACTGCCCTACCCTCACCCGCCTCTGCCGAATGCCGTACCCTACTAGCCCGAAGCCGTGATCACGGAACGTCACGTTTGATCGGATGATAGAATGTGGACGCGGGAGGCTGGTTGCAGACTGTCAGGACCTATCCAGCTTGGCCTTGCGGCAACTGACCCGCGCGCCAGGAACGGTCTTCCCACCGACGCTTGGTTCGAGGACGATGTCATGCTCCGGTCCGACGAGGCTCCAGATCTCCGCGTCCGCGCCAGGGCAGAGGTCTCTGAGTGCCGCAATCATCTTCGCAGGCGCGTACCAGAGTTCGAAAGCCGTCTGGTAAGGCTGCGGTGTGATCGTGGCGAGGAGTTGACCGTCCCGCCAACGCACGCGGACGTCCCATGTGGAAGGCGCATGCTCTATCAGATCTCGGGAAAGGGCTGCCGCCGCCCTGTCTTCGACTGCCCCGGCAGGCAGACCAAGGCAGATTGCTGCAAAGAGTGCGAGTAAGGATAGCTGGACCATGTCTGTTTCCTCCCGCTCACGCGAGATGCATCTGCGGGCGGACGCACAAGAGGAATGCGCTCGGCATGTCGGTCAGCCTGCTAGCGAACCATGGCACCGCTGTGACGCCGCGATTGCCCACTTCCCTCCTGTTGGCCTCGCATTCTCGATGGTACCTGACAATGACACGCCAGCAAGGAGGGCTGACAGCCGACGTCGCCATAATGGCCAGTTCTCGGCTAACATGCACGCCATGGACGCCCGCCGCGACAAGGGATGCTGACTGGCGAAGGCATCATCCAGCATCGCTACCCAATTCCCCTACCGTCTCCGGGCCAGCAACTTCCTTTTCGATCGGGTTCCTTCCTGACGGGGCATCAACCATCGCTTTTAAGACAAGCGGATCGAGTTTTCCATCATCCTGCCCCGCGTGGGATAGAAGCGCTCTACGCATGCTCGGCGTCCAGAAAGCGACGAGATGGTCATGGATACCCTTGAGTGCCTGCGCTTCCGGATAAGACCGGAAGAAGCTGGCTATCTGATTCGCCATTCGGATGAGCTTCTCGATGTCCATGCCCAACCATCCTCACCGAGTATGCGTTCCCGACCATGGAAGACGGTCACGGAATTGTGCCGTGCAATGGCAACGAGGGACATATCAAGATGTCGGGCTCGTTCCAGAGCCAGTAACGTCGGAGCCGAAATCGCGACCAATGTTCTCGCCCCAAACACAGCGACCTTCTCGACCAGTTCGAAGGAAGAGCGGCTCGTGGCAATCACGAAGCCGCTGTCATGCTTCGTGCCACGACGGCATAGCGTACCGATGAGATTGTCGAGGGCATTGTGACGGCCGACATGCTCGCGCACGCAGACAAGCGTCCCATTCGTGTCAGCCCAGGCTGCTCCATAAACCGTACGAGTTCGTTCATTCAGCAACTGCTCTCTGTCGAGCGCTCTCAACGTCGCTCGAATGGCTCCG